>NZ_CP115174.1:2820500-3129000 GCF_027625475.1 Sphingomonas abietis | reverse complement strand
CGAGGCCGATGTGCGCCAGGCGATGCGCGAGGTTCGCATTGCGTTGCTCGAGGCCGACGTCGCGCTGCCGGTGGTGCGCGATTTCATCGACAAGGTGACCGAGGCGGCCGTCGGCCAGTCGGTGCTGAAGTCGATCACGCCGGGCCAGCAGGTCGTCAAGATCGTCAACGACGCGCTCACCGAGATGCTGGGTTCGGAAGCCTCCGATCTCGAACTCGGCGTGACGCCGCCCGCGATCGTGATGATGGTCGGCCTGCAGGGCTCGGGCAAGACCACCAGCACCGCCAAGATCGCGCGGCGCCTGAAGCAGAAGGGCGCCAAGAAGGTGCTGATGGCGTCGCTCGACGTCAATCGCCCGGCCGCGCAGGAGCAGCTGGCGGTGCTCGGCACCCAGGCGGACGTCGCCACGCTGCCGATCGTGCAGGGCCAGCAGCCGGTCGACATCGCCCGCCGCGCGCTCAACGCCGCGAAGCTCCAGGGCTTCGACGTGCTGATGCTCGACACTGCCGGCCGTCTCCACGTCGACCAGGCGCTGATGGACGAGATGAAGGCGGTCGCCGACGTCGCGACCCCCAACGAGATCCTGCTGGTGGTCGACTCGCTGACCGGCCAGGACGCCGTCAACGTCGCGAAAAGCTTTTCCGAGCAGGTGCCGCTGACCGGCGTGGTGCTCACCCGCATGGACGGCGATGCCCGCGGCGGCGCGGCGCTGTCGATGCGTGCCGTCACTGGCAAGCCGATCAAGTTCGTCGGCACCGGCGAGAAGCTCGACGGGCTCGAGCTGTTCCAGCCGGGCCGTGTCGCCGGCCGCATCCTCGGCATGGGCGACGTCGTGTCGCTGGTCGAGCGCGCCGCGGAGACGATCAAGCAGGAGGATGCCGAGAAGCTCGCCGAGCGCATGGCCAAGGGGCAGTTCGATCTCAACGACCTGCGTGGCCAGCTCAACCAGATGCGCAAGATGGGCGGCCTCGGCGCGCTCGCCTCGATGCTGCCGGGCATCGCCAAGGTGAAGAACGCGATGGCCAACGGCCAGGTCGACGACAAGGTCTTGGTTCACATGGACGCGATCATCGGCTCGATGACGCCCAAGGAGCGCGCCAAGCCCGAGCTGCTCAACGCCAAGCGCAAGATCCGCGTCGCCAAGGGCTCCGGCACCACCGTGCAGGAGGTCAACAAGATCCTGAAGATGCATCAGGAAATGGCGACGATGATGAAGAAGATGAAGAAGATGGGCGGCCTCAAGGGGCTCGCGGCCATGTTCGGCAAGGGTGGCGGCGGCATGGGTGGCCTCGGCGGTGCCGGCGGACCCGGTGGCGACCTGCCTCCCGGCTTCGGCGGCGGCGGCGGCGGCGGCGGTGGTCTGCCCGGCCTTCCCGGTGGCCAGCAACTGCCCCCCGGCTTTCAGAATTTCATGAAGAAGAAATGAGTTAAACCAAACCCATCGTCATCCTGACGAAAGTCAGGATCCGGAGCCGCAGGCGTCATCGCCCGAAGCCCCTGATCCCGGATCAAGTCCGGGATGACGGATTAAGATAGCAAGAAGGAAGACCCAAATGTCCGTTTCGATCCGTCTGTCGCGTGGTGGCTCCAAGAAGCGCCCTTATTACCGTATCGTCGTCGCCAACTCGACGGCGCCGCGCGACGGCCACTTCCTGGAGAAGATCGGCACCTACAACCCGATGCTCGCCAAGGATGACGAGAAGCGCGTGGTGCTTGACACCGAGCGTGCCAAGCACTGGATCTCGGTGGGCGCGCAGCCGACCGATCGTGTCGCCCGCTTCCTCGACGCCGCTGGCGTTCTCGAGCGTGCCGCGCGCAACAACCCGAAGAAGGGCGAGCAGGGCGAGAAGGCCAAGGAGCGCGCCGAGGAGCGTGCCTCGAAGGCCGCTGCCGCCGCCGAAGCCGCTGCCGAGGCTGCCAAGCCGAAGGAAGAGCCGGCTGCCGAGGTTGCTGCCGAGGAAACCACCGAGGCGTGATGCTTCGGGCGCCCGTCATCTCGATAGGGTGGCGGGCGCTTTCCTTTCCCACCGTTCGTCCTGAGCCTGTCGAAGGACGTGCAGCCATCGCTGGGTGTGGGGCACGTGCTTCGACAGGCTCAGCACGAACGGAGCCCTGAGTGGCTGAAAACTCTGAGAAACTGGTCATCCTCGCTGCCGTGGTCGGCGCGCATGGGATCACGGGTGAGGTTCGCCTCAAGCTCTTTACCGACGATCTCGCGCGCTATCCCGCGCTGACCGGCAATGGGCGTCCGCTGACGCTCAAGTCGGTGCGCCCCGGCCCGAACGGCGCGGTCGCGCGCTTCGCGGAAGTCACCGATCGCAACGCCGCGGAAGCGATGCGTGGCACCCAGATCGCTGTGCCGCGCGCGTCGCTGCCCGATCTGGGCGACGACGAATATTATCATGCCGATCTGATCGGCGAACCCGCCGTCTCCACCGCGGGGGACGAACTCGGTCGGATCGTCGACGTGGTCGATTACGGCGCCGGTGATCTGATCGAGATCGAGCGGCCGGACGGCAAGCGCTTCCTCGTGCCGATCAAGGCCGGGGTGGACGATCTCGGCCCGCCGATCCGCGTCCATGCCGAATTCGTGGAAGCCTGAGATGAATCCAGCCACCTCCTATTTCCTGATCGTGCTGGCGTTGCAGGCGGCCTTCACCGCTGGGCTGATCCTGCTTGTCGGCCGCCGTTTCCCGGCAAGGCTGCGGCTCTATCGCTGGATCGCCCCGGCGCCGGTGCCGATCCTGTTCTTCCTGCTGGTCGTCTATGCGTTCGTCGGCACCTATGTGCAGTTCCTGCACGACACCGGCATGCCGTTCAAAGCGAGTATGCTCCTGCCGATCGGGCGTTTCGCGATCGCCTATGCGGTGCTGTGGCTGATCGGGCTGCTGTTCGCAGGGATGCTCATCCGCCTCGTCTTCCGCCGCCGATGAGCTTCGCGGCGACGATCCTGACCCTGTATCCGGAGATGTTCCCCGGGCCGCTCGGCATCAGCCTGGCCGGCCGGGCGATGGCCGAGGGGAAATGGTCGCTCGACGCCGTGCAGATCCGCGATTTCGCGACCGACCGGCACCGGTCGGTGGACGATACGCCATCCGGCGGCGGCGCGGGCATGGTGATGCGCGCCGATGTGCTGGCGAGCGCGCTCGATGCGACCACCGCGCGCTATCCGGGCGTGCCGGTCCTCGCGATGACGCCGCGCGGCGCCCCGCTCACCCAGGGGCGCGTCCGTGCGCTGGCGGACGGTCCCGGCGCGATCATCCTGTGCGGCCGGTTCGAGGGAATCGACCAGCGCCTGTTCGATGCCCGCGCCATCGAGGAGGTCTCGATCGGCGACTATATCCTCTCGGGCGGCGAAATGGCGGCATTGACGCTGCTCGACGCTTGCATCCGGCTGCTTCCCGGCGTAATGGGCGCCGCTTCGAGCGGAGACGATGAGAGCTTCGAAACGGGGCTGCTCGAATATCCACATTATACCCGTCCCACCGAGTGGGAGGGGCGCACGATCCCCGAAGTGCTGCGATCGGGGGATCATGCGAGGATCGACGCCTGGCGGAAGCGCGAGGCCGAGACCATCACACGGCTAAGGCGGCCGGATCTTTGGGAGCGCCACGAGGGCGTTCGGATCCAGTCGCCCTCTGGCGCGCGGCACAAAGACGGGACTGACAAGTCATGAACCTGATCCAGACGCTCGAGGCCGAGGCCATCGCGCACTTCAACGAGACCAAGAAGATTCCGGTGTTCCGCCCGGGTGACACGCTGCGCGTCGGCGTGCGCGTCGTCGAAGGCGAACGCACCCGTGTCCAGAATTTCGAAGGCGTGTGCATCGCCCGCGCCAACAAGGGCATGGGTTCGAGCTTCACCGTCCGCAAGATCTCGTTCGGCGAGGGTGTCGAGCGCGTCTTCCCGCTTTACTCGCCCAACGTCGACTCGATCGAGGTCGTGCGTCGCGGTGTCGTGCGTCGCGCGAAGCTCTATTATCTGCGTGGCCGCACCGGCAAGTCGGCACGTATCGCCGAGCGCAAGGACAATCGCGAGAAGACCAAGGCCTGAGCCTTACTCCGCGAGAGTTTCGGAAAGGGCGTCGGCAGGATACTGCCGGCGCCCTTTCTGTTTGCGCCGACTGCGTGATGGGGCACTTCCTTCGTCCTCCGTTCGCGCCGAGCGAAGTCGAAGTGCAGCTATGGGGGCATGGCCTTCGACGGCGCTCAGGCTGAACGGGTGTTGCGAATGGAGATCGAGAAGAGGCGAGGCGAGTTGCGCTCCCCCGCCGTCTCTCAGGGCAGCTTAGGCACCCAGCTATAGCCATCGCCGGCCTTTACCACGAACCCGACACCCGGAAACGGGAAGTGCGGCGCGAAGATGCGCTCGTGGCTGGCGGCGAGGCGGGCGAGTTCCGCCTCGCGGGTGGCGCGTCCCTCGGCCGCGTCGGTATCGTAGGCGATCGTCCAGCCGGGCTTGGCGAGCGACACGATGGCGCTGTGCGCGGTATCCCCGATATCGAGCAGCCGGGTCTTGCCGGAGCTGATCTCATAGCCCGAATGGCCCGGCGTATGGCCGGGCAGCGGCACCGAACGGATACCGGGGATCACTTCGGCGCCGGGCGCGAAGGTCCGCACCTTGGTGGCGATGACCGTCGCGATCGCGCCGCCCTTCGATTGCAGGAACGCCCATTCCGGCGCCGACATGCGGATCGTCGCATTGGGGAAGGCGAGGCCGCCCTCCTTGGTCACCAGCCCGCCGATATGGTCGGGGTGGGAATGGGTGATCAGCACGTCCGTCACCTGGCCGGGCTCGACATGCGCGTCGAGCAGGCTGAGCGGCAGCACGCCGCCCACCTTGGGGCCGAGGCCGGTATCGAGCAGCACGACATGCCCTGGCATCTCAACCAGCAGCGCATCGACGCCGAGCGCGATCTGGTCGGTCGGCGCATGGGCGTCGGCGAGTATTTGGGAGATGGCCGGAACTGGCTGGCCGACGCCGAGCACGCTGCCGTCATTGGGCACGACGTTCAGCATGTCGCGCAGGGCATAGGCCGTGAATGCTCCGATCTTGAACGCGGTTGCGGTCGGGGTAGCGGGTGACGGTTTCGCGAAGGTCGGCGCGGCCATCAGCGCGGCCGGTACGATCGCAGCCGCCGTGGTGGCGATCAGGGTGCGGTGGGCCATGCTCATATCCTTGTGCCGTGCCGGTTCGCCCGATGCTAACCCAGCAACGGGCCTCTCGACCAGATGTCTTGCTGCGGGGCGTCGCATGGCCCAAGAAGCGCCATGCGTTTCCTTGCCTTTGCGGCCCTGCCGCTGCTCCTCGCCGCCGCGCCGATCCCGGCCGTCCCCCAGCAGCCGCTGACCATCGACCGGATCTTCGCCAGTCCGTCGCTGTCCGGGCCGACGCCACGCGCCGTCCGCCTGTCGCCGGACGGCAAGCTGGCGACCCTGCTCAAGCCGCGCACCGACGATCGCGAGCGCTATGATCTGTGGGCGGTGGATACCACCACCGGCGCCGAGCGGATGCTGGTCGACAGCAAGAAGGTCGGCTCGGGTGCTGTGCTCAGCGAGGCCGAGAAGATGCGCCGCGAACGCGCCCGCGTCGGCGGCACCAAGGGCATCGTCGAATATGACTGGGCGCCCGACGGCAAGTCGGTGCTCGTGCCGATCGACGGCGATCTCTATCTGGCGAAGCTCGACGGCAGCGTGCGACGGCTGACCGACACGCCGCAGTCCGAGATCGACGCCCATGTCTCCGAAGGTGGCCGCTTCGTCAGCTTCGTGCGCGACCAGAATCTGTTCGCGATCGATCTCGCCTCCGGCCGCGAGCGGCAGCTCACCCAGGAGGGCGGCGGCACCGTCACCTGCGGCACCGCCGAGTTCGTCGCGCAAGAGGAGATGGATCGCGACACCGGCACCTGGTGGGCGCCGGGCGACGCGCATGTCGCGGTCGAATGCTATGACGAGGCGAAGCTCAACACCGTCACCCGCGCCGCGATCGGCGCCGACGGCACCAAGACCTTCGACCAGCGCTACCCCGCCGCCGGCACCCCCAACGTCACCGTCTCGCTGTCGGTGACGGCGGCGGACGGATCGCATCGCGTCAAGGTCGATCTCGGCGCCGATCCGGACATCTATGTCGGCCGCGTCGACTGGTCCGAGGATGGCCGCACGCTCTACGTCCAGCGCCAGAGCCGCGACCAGAAGACGCTCGACATGCTCGCCGTCGATCCGGCAACCGGCGCCGCGAAGATCCTGTTCACCGAGCGATCCAAGACCTGGGTGAACCTCAACGACGATTTCCGCCCGCTGAAGGACGGCAGCCTGATCTGGGGCTCGGCGCGCTCGGGCTTCCTCCATCTCTATCGCTTCGCCGACGGGAAATGGACGCCGCTGACCCATGGCGACTGGTCGGTCGAGATGAACGGCCAGTCTGCCCATACCGGGCTGGTCGGCGTCGACGAGGCCAGCCATCGGCTGTTCTTTCTCGCCAACAAGGACGATGTGCTGGAAAGCCAGCTCTACACGATCGACTATCTCCATCCCGGCGAGCCGCAGCGGTTGACCGAGCGCGGCTACTGGAACGAGGCGGTAATGGACAAGGCGGGCACCCACATGCTCGTCACCCGATCCTCGCCGAGCCAGCCGGCGCAGGTCTATCTCGCCGACACGGCGGGAAAGAGGATCGCCTGGATCGAGGAGAACCGGCTGGACGCGAGCCATCCTTATGCCCCCTATCTCGCCGCGCACCGGCCGGTTTCCTACGGCACGCTGACCGCGGCCGATGGATCGGTGCTGCACTATGAGATGATCACGCCGGTGCTCCAGCCGGGCCAGCATTATCCGGTGTTCTTCGAGCATTATGGCGGCCCGGGCGCGCAGCAGGTCAAGCGCAGCTGGATGGGGCCGATGCCGCAATATTGGGTGTCGAAGGGCTGGATCTACTTCCAGATCGACAATCGCGGCTCGCCCAACCGCGGCACCGCGTTCGAGAACCAGATATATCACGCGATGGGCAGCGTCGAGGTCGAGGACCAGGCCACCGCCGCGCGCTGGTTGCAGAAGCAGGCCTATGTCGATCCCGCCAAGATCGCGATCTCGGGCTGGTCCTATGGCGGCTACATGACGCTCAAAATGCTCGAGAAGGCGCCGCCGGGGCTCTATGCGGCCGGCATCGCCGGCGCGCCGGTGACGAAGTGGGAATTGTACGACACCCATTATACCGAGCGCTATCTCGGCAATCCGGCGACCGATCCGAAGGTCTATGCAGGCTCGGACGCGATGGCCGACGCGCCGAAGATCGCCACGCCGATGCTGCTGATGCACGGGCTGAGCGACGACAATGTCGTGTTCGAAAACTCCGCCGCGCTGATCAATCGATTGCAGGAGACCGACACGCCGTTCGACATGATGCTCTATGTCGGCCAGACCCACCATATTGCGGGCGAGGGCAGGCAGGCGCACGTCCAGAAGACGATGGAGCGCTTCCTGGACGAGAAGGTGCTGCACACCACGCCGGTGCCTTGATCGCTCCTAGCCCTCGTCCTGGCTTTCGCTGGGATGCCGGAAGGCGGCTGAGCCGAGATGGCGTTACGTCGGATACTGTCCCGAACGAAGCAGATTGGGGCCAGCCCTCCAGCCGCGCGAAAGCCCAGCTAAGGCGCGCCCAAGCCGGCAAGGCTTGGACAATAAGCGCAAAGGGCCTAAGGGACCGCGCGCAACATTTGCACATCGGATTATCGAAAGGACTGAGATGGGTTACCGTGTCGTTGTCGCGGGTGCTACCGGCAATGTCGGGCGTGAAATGCTCGCCATTCTCGCCGAGCGCGAGTTCCCGATCGACGAGATCGCGGTGGTCGCATCGTCCCGTTCGCAGGGCAATCAGGTCGAGTTCGGCGACACCGGCAAGATGCTCACCATCAAGAATATCGAGCATTTCGATCCGACCGGTTGGGACATGGCGCTGTTCGCGATCGGCTCGGAAGCGACTAAGATCCACGCGCCGCGCTTCGCCGCCGCCGGCTGCACGGTGATCGACAATTCGTCGCTCTACCGCATGGACCCCGACGTGCCGCTGATCGTGCCCGAGGTGAACCCCGAGGCGATCGACGGCTATGCCAAGAAGAACATCATCGCCAACCCGAACTGCTCGACCGCGCAGATGGTGGTGGCGCTGAAGCCGATCCACGATGCCGCCAAGATCACCCGCGTCGTCGTCTCGACCTACCAGTCGGTGTCGGGCGCCGGCAAGGCGGGGATGGACGAGCTGTTCTCGCAGAGCCGCAACATCTTCGTCGGCGACTCCGCCGAGCCGCACAAGTTCACCAAGCAGATCGCGTTCAACGTGATCCCCCACATCGACAGCTTCCTGGATGACGGCTTCACCAAGGAAGAGTGGAAGATGGTGGTCGAGACCAAGAAGATCCTCGATCCCAAGATCAAGGTGGTCGCCACCTGCGTGCGCGTGCCGGTGTTCGTCGGCCATTCCGAGGCGATCACCATCGAGATGGAGAATGAGCTCTCCGCCACCGACGCGCAGAAGATCCTGCGCGAGGCGCCGGGCATCATGCTGATCGATAAGCGCGAGGATGGTGGCTATATCACGCCGGTCGAGTGCGTCGGCGATTTCGCCACCTTCGTCAGCCGCGTGCGCGAGGATCCCACCGTCGAGAACGGGCTCGTGCTGTGGTGCGTCAGCGACAATCTCCGCAAGGGCGCGGCGCTCAACGCGGTGCAGATCGCCGAACTGCTCGGCCGCCGCCACCTCAAGAAGGCGGCCTGATCGAACGGAACGATGCCGGCTTCGGGCGGCATCGTTCCGCCGGCCGGCGTTATCGGACGGGCGGTGCCTTGGATTGCATCGCGCCGTGCCGGGTCAGCATGTCGTAGCGGGTTTCCCAGCGGTTGATCGCATCGATCGCGTGCTGCCCATTCTGGCGGACATGCGCGCAGTCGCTGGCCAGCACCGCGCGCTTCACGTCGTCGATATGGAGCGAGGCGTAGCGGGCATGGCCCGCCTCATGCGCCTTCAACTCGCCGAGATAGGTCTGCCAGCGCCGGCGGAGCGCGGGATCGAGGCGGTCCTGATCGCGCAGGCGCGGCAGCATGACGGTGATCGCATAATCGAGCTTGGCGCCGACGACGCGGCAGCTCTTGCCCGACACCAGCGAATCGGCCTGCCAGCGCACTCGCCAGCTCGTGCGCGCCGCGATTTCCAGGCCTCCGGCGCGGCCCATGCCTTGCGTGGCGATGGAGCGGCCGATCGCCGGCCAGCTGTTTCCTCGCACGTCGTAATAGGCGATGTGCAGTCCATCGATCCCGGCGAGAGGATCGACGGACGACGAAAGCAGCAGCGCGGCGATCAGCGGGAGCATGGCGCCCCGCTAGCGGTTCACGCGGCCAGAGCCAATTCCCGTCCATCCTCGATCGGCACCGGGATGACGGCCGTGGCGGCGCTCGGCTGCGGCTTGGCCTTGCGGGGCGTCCGGACCAGCAGGCGGCTCGCGAGCACCGCGACGCCCATCGCGGCATAGGCGGCGAGCGTCCATTCGGGGCTGAAGATGATCGCCACCGCGAGCGACACGCGCAGCAGGAAGGGATTGAAGCCGAAATCCTCGCCGATGGCGTGGCAGATGCCGAGCAGATTGTCTTTCTTGGCGGCGGTTTCGGGGGCTGCGCTGTGGGACATCGTGGGTGCTCCGTCTTTCGTGCGGGGGCTTGCCCGCTGTCATGCCTCCGATATTGCAGGGGGCGTGCCAAATGCCGGAAAGCCCAGGTTCCGCGGTTTCTCGGTCGCGACCCGAATTTGCGGTTGGTGAAATCCGCCAAGCAGTGGCGCCATCGGCCATAATGTCATCGCCTCTCTGCTCGCTTCCGCGCCGCGTCAACGTGAGCGGCATCGCGACAGGATGGGTGGTGCCCGTCCTGCCCCGATCTCCAAACGCCGGTCGCCAAACGCCAATCGCGAAAAGGCCTTTCTGGGCGCCATGCGGCCCGCGCTCGGCTTCCAATTCCTCGGCGGCGCGAATATGGACCTGACCGTCGGCTCGTTCGACGAGCCCACCCGTTTCCGTCCTGCCTCCAACGTCTCGATCGAGACCGCGTTGGAGGCGTGGATGGATGTGTCCCATCTGCCGGCCCGCCGCCTCGATCACCATGCGCCGGCCGTCGATCGCTGGATGAACGCCCTTGGCAAGCTCCCCGACTGATCTGCCCGTCCACCGTTTCACCAGCTTCGACGGCGAGGAGATCGCCTATCGGGAGATCGGCGAAGGCCGGCCGGTGATCCTGATCCACGGCTTCTTCTCGACCGCGATGGTCAACTGGGTGCGTTATGGCCATGCGGCGCGCGTTGCCGCCGAAGGCTTCCGGGTGAT
This sequence comes from Sphingomonas abietis, assembly GCF_027625475.1. Lineage (NCBI taxonomy): Bacteria > Pseudomonadati > Pseudomonadota > Alphaproteobacteria > Sphingomonadales > Sphingomonadaceae > Sphingomonas > Sphingomonas abietis. The sequence continues at coordinate 3,118,637 of NZ_CP115174.1, read as the reverse complement.
CATGCCGGATCTGCGTGGCCACGGCGATAGCACCAAGTCGCACGATCCCGCCGCCTATCCCAGGGATGCACTCGCCGACGACGGGCTCGCGCTGATCGCCCATCTGGGGCTCATCGACTATGATCTCGGCGGCTATTCGCTGGGCGGGCGGACGACGATGCGGATGCTCGCGCGCGGCGCGACCCCGGGCAAGGCGATCGTCGGCGGCATGGGGCTGGAGGGGATCGTCCACACCGCCGGGCGTGGCGGCCATTTCCGGACGATCCTCACCAACCTCGGCGGCTTCGAGCGCGGATCGCCCGAATGGATGGCGGAGGCTTTCCTCAAGACGGTGGGCGGCGATCCGATCGCGCTGCTGCACGTCCTCGACACCTTCACCGACACGCCGCTGGACGTCGTGGAGACATGCGCGATGCCGGTGCTGGTCGTCGCCGGCAAGGACGATGACGACAACGGATCGGCGGCGGAACTGGCGGCGGCTCTTCCCCATGGCGTTCACGCTATCATCGCCGGCAATCACATGAGTGCGGTGACCCACAAGGGGCTGGGCGAATCGATCGCGCGGTTTCTCGCCGATTGACGGCTTTGCCGGGGAAATTTAGCAATTCCTTCATCGCGTCGGCGGAATAGAGCGTCGATGGAATCGACGGCGATCGTCCTTTTTGGCCTGGTGGCGACGAGCCTGTTGCTCAGCATCGCGCTGGCGGCGGCGTGGCGACGCTTCGGCCGCGAGGCCCATGCCGCCTTATGGTCGCTGGCCTATGGATTGTCGGCGGCGAATTGGGCCGCGAACCTGCTCAAGCTGTGGCTGCTGCCAGCCGATTCCGGACTGACCTTGATCTCCGTGGTCTGCTCGGTCGGCAGCTTCGCGCTGATCGCGCTCGGCTTTCGCAGGCGTGCGGGGCTGCCCTTGCGGTGGGATGCGATCGTGGCGGCGGCGTGCGTCACGATCATCTTCTCGACGACGGCGCTGCTGCGTTCGAATGCGGACAATTGGACTCGCGCGCTGATCGTGCTGTTCTGCTCGGCGATGCTGGTCGTCTCGGCCATGTCGTTGCGGACGAAACGAGGCGATGGCCGGCTGGCGACCGGCGGGGCGGCCTTCTGGATGCTGGCGCTGTTCGCCGTCTATACGATCGCGCTGGGCGTGCTGGCGCTCTGCTCGCCACCGGGGACGCACAATGCGGGATATGAAATCTATCGCCTGATGATGCTGATGGGCGTGCCGACCGGCCTGTTCGGTGTCGGCCTGTTCGCGATGTTCCTGCTCGCGGCCGATCTGGCCGAGGGGATGAGCCAGCTCGCCGGCAGCGATCCGCTGACGGGCATCCTCAACCGGCGCGGCTTTGAGCAGGCGGCGCTCCCCCTCGTCGCGCAGAGCATCCGGCGTTCGCAACCGCTCGCGGTGGTGATCGCCGACATCGATTGCTTCAAGGCCTTCAACGATCGCTTCGGGCACCATCTCGGCGATATCGTGCTCCAGCGTTTCTCCGCCTATATCGGCGGGACGATCCGGGGCTGCGATCTGTTCGGGCGGCTGGGGGGCGAGGAGTTCGTGCTGGTACTGCCGGATACCGGCGACCAAGCGGCGGTGGAGGCGATGGAGCGGGTCCGCGCCGGGTTGGCGACCGCCGTGCCCGAACTCGATCCGTCCTGCGCGATCACGGCCAGTTTCGGCATCGCGGTGATCGTGGGGCGTCACGAGACGCTGGGGGATATGATGCAGCGGGCGGATGCCGCACTCTATCGCTCGAAGGTGGAGGGGCGCGATCGAATCACGCTGGCGCCTGCCACTCTGGATGGCGAATCCGGGCTGCTTGCCGAGGATGAGCCCGAGTTCGACTATATGAACGTGGTGCGTCGGACCGCGGGCTGAAGCGGCCGGATCGATCGACCCGGCCGCCCGATCGTCAGAGCTGGCCGAGCAGGTAGTCGGCCGTGCTGACCTTGAATTCGCCCGGTGCCTCGACATTGAGCTGCTTCACCACGCCATCCTCGATCAGCATCGAGTAACGCTGGCTGCGGGTGCCCATGCCATATTTGGCGCCGTCCATGGTGAGGCCCACCGCGTCGGCGAAGGCGGCATTGCCATCGGCCAGCATGAGGACATCGCCGGCGCCGGCCGATTTGGCCCAGGCGCCCATCACGAACACGTCGTTGACGGACGTGCAGGCGATCGCATCGACGCCCTTCTCCCGCAGGGCGGCCGTCTTGTCGATGAAACCGGGCAGATGCTTGGCCGAGCAGGTCGGCGTGAAGGCGCCGGGCACCGCGAACAGCGCGACGGTCTTGCCGGCGAAGAAATCCTTGCCCACCGGCTCGGGGCCGTTCTCGGTCATGGTCGTGAAGGTGACGTCGGGGATCGTGTCGCCGATCTTGATGGTCATGGCTGAAGTCCTTTTGTGGGAAGGACGGCCTAGCCCAGCACCCCCACGAACGCCAAGCCTTCAGGCCTCCGCGGCTTCCTGCCGTCTGCGGCGGGTCAGCAGCGGGCGGGCGAGCGACGGCAGGGCGGTGAACAGGGGCATCATCAGCCGCCAGCGACGGGATCGCCGTTCAGCGTGGGAGCGCCGCAGCAACTGGATTCCGGCGCGGGTCTGCCCGGCGATCACCAGATCCTCGCCTTCGACCCAGCCGGCCTCATCCCGCATCCGATCGGCGAACAGGGCGGCGGTGGCCGCCTCGGGACGCCCGGCGAGTCGGATCGCCGCCTTGGCGTACATCCTGGCGGCGGCGCGCCGCAGGTTGAGCGCGGAGGAGGACAGCGAGCCCGGCCGCCGCCGGTAGAGCACCAGCGGCTCCGCGACATGGCCGATCGGCCAGCCGCGCTCCACGATCCGTATCCACAGATCGAGATCTTCCGCCGCCGGCAGATCCTCATCGAAACCGCCGACCGCATCGAACACGTCGCGCCGGATGATCGATCCGATGAAGACGTTGAAGCGGCGCCCGATCACGGCATCGAGCGTGCGCTCGCCCGTTTGCGGCAGATAGTCGGAAAAGCGGTGGCCGGCGCGCGAGGTCTGGCCGATGAAGGTGGCATCGCAGGTCACCATGCCCAGCGCCGGATCGGCCGCGATCGCCGCCACCATCGCCGCCAGATAGCCCGGCCCGTAAATATCGTCTCCGTCGAGCAGCGACAGCAAGGGCGCGCGGGCGTGGCGGACGGCATGGTTGCGGGCACAGGAGACCCCGCCGCGCGGCGTGGAGAAGAAACGGATGCGCGGGTCCGCCGCCGCATAGGGGGCGACGGCATCGGCGATGTCGGCCGCGCCATCATCGACCACGATCGCTTCCCAATCGGTGAAGGTCTGCGCGCGTAAGGATTCCAGCGCCTCGCCGACGAGATGGGCAACGCCCCAGGCGGGCACGATGACGGATACGGCTGGGGACGCGCTCATGTTGGCCGCCATATAGCAGCGGTGGTGGCTACTAACTCATGAACGAAACGCCATCTTCGAGGGTGATGTGGACCATCGTATGACATCAGGTTAGAGCGGAGGCATGGACAGCACGGGCTTCCTCACCGGGCAGATGCTGCTCGCAATGCCTGGCATCGGCGATCCGCGGTTTGAACGCGCGGTGATCGCGATGTGCAATCATGACGAGCAGGGCGCGCTCGGCATCGGCGTCGGCCAGCATGTTGCTGGCATCACCCTGCATACCCTGATGCGGCAACTCGATATCGATCCCGGGGTGGCGCCCGACGCGCCGCTTCATGTCGGCGGGCCGGTGGAGCCGCATCGCGGCTTCGTCCTCCACTCGAGCGATTGGGACGGCGAGGGCAGCATCGACGTGGAGGGGCTCTGGCGGCTGACCTCCACGCTGGATGTGCTGCGGGCGATCGCGGAAGGGCAGGGGCCGAGCCGCTGGATCGCGGCATTGGGCTATGCTGGCTGGAGCGCCGGGCAGCTCGATGGCGAGATGGCGGCCAATGGCTGGTTCTGCGTGCCGGGCAGCAGCGAACTGCTGTTCGGCCGCGAGGCGGGCCATCGCTGGTCGGCCGCCTTCGCGTCCGGCGGCATCGATGTCCGCCTGCTTTCCGCCAGCAGCGGACACGCCTGATCCGGGCCGACCGATCGCGCATGACGGTTTCGCGACACATATAAAGACATCTTTATATTTGCGTTATCGACCCTCTCGCGCTAGGGCGCGGGGCCTATGCCGGCCGCATGTCGCTGGGTCGGCGTCAAGCATCAGGAGCGCCTCGCGTGGCCACTGCCTCCGTTCTTCCCGACACCGACTATGTCGTCGCCGATATCTCTCTCGCCGGTTTCGGCCGCAAGGAGATCGAGATCGCCGAGACCGAAATGCCCGGCCTGATGGCGCTGCGCGAGGAATATGGCGCATCGCAGCCGCTCAAGGGCGCGCGCATCACCGGCTCGCTGCACATGACGATCCAGACCGCCGTGCTGATCGAGACGCTGGCGGCGCTCGGCGCCGAACTGCGCTGGGCGACCTGCAACATCTTCTCGACCCAGGACCATGCCGCTGCCGCGATCGCCGCGTCGGGCGTTCCCGTGTTCGCGATCAAGGGCGAGAGCCTCGCCGATTACTGGGACTATGTCGGCTCGATCTTCGATTGGGACGTGAATGGCGACGGCCAGACCGCCAACATCATCCTCGACGACGGCGGCGACGCCACCATGTTCGCGCTGTGGGGCGCCAAGATCGAGGCCGGCGCGATCCTGCCCGAGCCCGAAAATGACGAAGAGGTCGAGTTCCAGCGCGCGCTCAAGGCGTTCGTCGCCCGCAAGCCCGGCTACCTGACCGCGACCGTCCGCAACCTCAAGGGCGTGTCGGAAGAGACCACCACCGGCGTCCACCGCCTATACGAGATCGCCAAGAAGGGCGAGCTGCCGTTCCCGGCGATCAACGTCAACGACAGCGTCACCAAGTCGAAGTTCGACAATCTCTATGGCTGCAAGGAATCGCTGGTCGACGCGATCCGTCGCGCCACCGACGTGATGCTCGCCGGCAAGGTCGCCTGCGTCGCCGGCTTCGGCGATGTCGGCAAGGGCTCGGCGCAGTCGCTCCGCAACGGCGGCGCGCGCGTGATGGTCACCGAAGTCGATCCGATCTGCGCGCTGCAGGCGGCGATGGAGGGCTTCGAGGTCGTGACGATGGAAGAGGCCGTCGAGCGTGCCGACATCTTCGTCACCGCGACCGGCAATGCCGACGTGATCACCGCCGCGCACATGGCAGCGATGAAGCCGATGAGCATCGTCTGCAACATCGGCCACTTCGACAGCGAGATCCAGATCGCGGCGCTCAGCAACTATGAGTGGACCGAGGTCAAGCCCGGCACCGATCTGGTTCGCTTCCCGGACGGCAAGCAGATCCTGATCCTCGCCAAGGGCCGCCTGGTGAACCTCGGCTGCGCGACCGGCCACCCCTCGTTCGTGATGTCGGCGAGCTTCACCAACCAGACGCTCGCCCAGATCGAGCTGTTCACCGGCGCGACCAAATATGAGAACAAGGTCTATGTCCTGCCGAAGCATCTCGACGAGAAGGTGGCGATGCTGCACCTCGCCAAGCTCGGCGTGTCGCTCTCCAAGCTGACCGACAAGCAGGCCAGCTACATCGGCGTCAGCACCGAGGGGCCGTTCAAGCCGGATCATTACCGCTACTGATCGCAATCTGTTTCAAGATTGAGATGGGCACGGCCCGGGCGCTTGCGCGCTCGGGCCGTTGCTTTTTTGCGGGCCTGGTTGTGGCATTAATGCACCAAACATGAACAAAATGTAAGGTTCGTTTTCTCTCTTCTTGACCGTTCATGTCTGAATGTTGCTGTCTTGTGTCAGCCGGTCCGGGGCCGGCTTGGGGTAAGGGAGTCTTTCATGGAGTTTTCAGCACGGCTGCGCGCCGGCTTGCTGGCTGGTGCCTGTACGCTGGCCGGGATTTGCGCTGCGGCGCCTGCTTATGCGCAGATTACGCCGCCGACATCGGATGATTGCGCGCATGATCCGTCATTGACGGGATGCGCGGCCACGGCATCGGAAGGCAAGATTGTGCCTTCGGAAAAATCGGGCGAAATCATCGTCACGGGCACCAATATCCGCCAGCCGAACCTGTCCTCGCCGGTGCCTGTGACGTCAATCAGCGCCGCGACCCTGCTGGCGACCGGAAATCTCAGCCTCGGCGATGCGCTGAATGATCTGCCCGCGCTGCGCGGCACGTTCAGCCAAGCGAACTCGACCCGATTCATCGGCACGTCGGGCGTGAACTTCCTCGATCTGCGCGGGCTCGGTACGTCCCGCACGCTGGTGCTGGTCGATGGCCGGCGCCACGTCACGTCGTCGCCCGGTGACTATCTGGTCGATACCAACACCATCCCAGACGATCTGCTCGAGCGGGTCGATATCATCACTGGCGGTAGCTCGGCTGTGTACGGCACCGACGCGATTGCAGGTGTGGTGAACTTCGTCCTCAAGCAGAATTTCGATGGCCTCAAGGTCTCGGGCCAGGGCGGCATCTCCAGCCGTGGCGATCGCGGCAGCTATTATGGCAGCGTCGTCTACGGCAAAAATTTTTCGGAAGGCCGCGGCAACATCGCCGGCGCAGTCGAATATTCGCGCTCCAACGCCATTTACAACACCGACCGTGACAGCATGACCGGTGCGTATAGTGGCCGCAATCAGCTGAATCGACAGGAAGATTTGAGCAAAGTCGCCAATCTCTCCGACGGAATATCGGATTTTGGCTATTATACCGGTGTTCGCAATGGCAGCATCTCGGATGGCAGTACGCTGACCGCAGTTTGTAATGCGGCGTCTCGCAACGATCTCAGCCGTTGCCGTGCGAGTGGTTACGCGCAGCGCTACATGTTCCAGCAGGACGGTAGCCTGATCATGAGCAACCCCACTCTTGATTTTCGGGACATCACCGCTGGCGGTAGCTCCAACACCGTCGGTGGCCTTGGTTCGACGCTGGAGAATACCGGGCAGCTCGATCCGAAGTTGACGCGCCTCTCGGTCAACCTGCTGGCCCATTATGACGTGTCGGATGCGTTCACGCCGTTCGTGGAAGCGAAATATGTCCGGGTCCGCGCCAATCAGGAAGGGCAGCCCAGCTTCGTGCAAGGCTTGTCCATCGCCTGCGACAATCCGTTCGTGACGAGCCAGGCACTTGCCACGTTGCAATCGATCGGTCGTTGCGCGAATCCGGCGACCGGATCGATCGCCATCAGCCGCTTTAACGTCGATTTCGGCGGCCGTGGCGAGCTTGAGAAGCGCGATACCTACCGTGTCGTCGCTGGTGTCCGTGGTAACTTCATGGACACGTGGCACTATGAGGTGGCCGCAAACTATGGCGAGTTCCATGGCAGCACCAAGTCGCTGAACAACCTGCTGCTCTATACGCAGGATGGCCAGAACTATGCCGGTTTCTATAATGCGATTGATGCGGTTCGGAATGCTTCCGGGCAGATTGTCTGTGGTATCAACGCCGACGCCGATCCGACCAATGACGATCCTTCCTGCGTCCCGATCAGCCTGTTCGGCGCGCACAATGCGACGCTGACGCCAGCTGCGCTGAAATACATCAACACCACCTCCTACAACCGGCAGCGTGCGTCAGAGCTCGACGTCACGGCCAATCTGGGTGGCGATTTCTCGCATTGGTTCACGACGTGGGGCGGGGGTTCGCTCGCGTTCAACATCGGTGCCGAATATCGTCGCGAAACGGCGTTTTCGGGCTGGGATGCGCTGACGAAGTCGGGCGCGACCTTCCTCAATGCGCTTCAGGATTTCGATCCGCCAGCGTTGAATTCGAAGGAGGTCTTCGCGGAGATCAGTCTTCCGATCGTGAAGGACAAGCCCTTCATGAAGGAGCTGTCGATCAACGGTGCGGGGCGTTTCTCGCATTACAACACAGCCGGATCGGTCTGGTCCTATAATGGTGGGGCGGTCTATGCGCCCACCCAGGACATCAAGATCCGGTTTAATTATGCGCGATCGATCCGCACGCCGACACAGTCGGATCTGTACTCGACGCCATCGCAGAATTTCGGTTCTATCTCCGATCCATGCGATGCACAGAATCGCAATACCGGTGCTGCAACCCGTGACGCGAATTGTACGGCGGCGGGGATCGGCGAGGGCTTCATCAACCAGCCGTCTCGCGATGCGACCTTGTCCTATCTTCAGGGCGGCAATCCCAATCTGAAGCCGGAAACATCCGACTCTTACACCATTGGTGGGATCGTCACGCCGCGCTGGCTGCCTGGCTTCTCGGTGTCGATTGATTATTACAAGATCACCGTGAACAAGCTCATCGCAACTATCGATGCGCAGCAGATCGTGGACAATTGCTATGACAGCTCGTCGCTCAGCAATCCCTATTGCTCGCTCGTGTTTCGTGATCCGACGACGCATCTGTTCCAGGATCCGGCGGTTCTTGCCGGCCCGGTGAACTTCGCGCGTCAGAAGACGGCGGGTATCGATGTGAACATGGCCTATACCCACCATTTCGGGAATGGCGATACGCTGGGTGTCCAGGCAAATGGCGCGCTGGTATTGCGTCGTGACAATTATCTCGACGTCACCGACCCGAACCGCGTCAGCCGCCAGTTGAGCAATCTCGGCGATCCGAAGTGGGAGGCCGTGGGCAATTTTGACTACCAGCATGGCGCGATTTCGCTGCACTATAATCTGCATTTTATCGGTCACATGTATCTTGGCGATTATGCGAACTATTACTCGCTCAATGGCGAAGATCCGCAGGAGCCGGAATATAATCTTGCCAAAAAATATCCGGTGTCGTGGTATCATGACGTCAAGGTCAGCTATAATGTCGGAAAGAACTACCAATTCTATGTTGGTGTCGACAATCTCACCGACAGGCTGCCGCCTTATGGCGGTCTGGGCGTTGGCGACGGTAGCTCGATCTATGACAATATCGGCCGATTCTTCTATGCTGGCTTCAAAATCAACATGTAAATCCTGATCCGGCCTGTTGCAGGGCGGCTCGTCAGATTGGCGGCGGGAGCGATCCCGCCGCCTTTTTCGTTCTGGAATCACCGAGAAGCTTTCGCTTACCCCCCGCTCGCCGTAGACAGGCCAGGATGATGGCAGGCGAGCAGATTTCGGGAATTGGCTTGAGGTGATCACCCTCGATCCCCTGCACGCGACGCTGGCCGGGCTGATCCTGGCGATGTGGCTGGCCGCCGCCGTGGTGACGGTGACGCTTGGCTGGCGGCGGCATCATGCGGCCAGGGCCAGCATCGCCGAGCTTGCGCGATTGCGGATGATGCTGACGGGCGCGCCGGCGCTGCCCATCCTCGTCGCCTCCGATGGCAGGATGCGGGCGCATGAGCGGGTGGCCGATTGGTTCGGGCTCGAACGTGCGCCGCGGGTGCTTGGCGATATCTCGGCCCGGCTCGATCCCGATGATGCGGCGGCCTTGGCGCGCGATGTCGAGGCGACGCAGCGCGGTGGCGCCAGTTTCGTGCGGGCGCTGCGCCCGGTCGGCGCCGGCAAGGTGCTGATGGTCCGGGGGCGCCCGGCGGCAGCGTCGCTTGGCGAAGGGGCGGCGCTGCTCTGGCTGTTCGACGCGACCGAAAGCGAGCAGGAGATACGGCGGCTGGAGACCGAACGCGATCGGTTGGCCGGCGCGCTGGATGCGCTCGCCGGCCTGATCGAGGCCGCACCGATCCCGATGTGGCATCGCAGCCCCGATCTGCGGCTGAGCCTGGTCAATTCGGCCTATACGCGGGCGGTCGACGGCGAAAATGCCCATGACGTGATCGAGCGCGGGCTCGAATTGATCGAGGGGCAGGGGCCGGGCAGCCCGATCGCCACCGCTGCTGCGGCGCGCGACGAAGGCGAGATGTCGGTGCGCACCGTGCCGGCCACGATCGGCGGCGAACGGCGTACCCTGCGGGTGGTCGATGTGCCGCTCGGCGTCACCGGCATTGCCGGCTATGCGATCGATGTCGAAGAGGTGGAGCAGGCCAGGCAGGATCTGGTCCGTTTCGCCGATGCCCAGCGCGACATGCTCGATCGGCTGTCGGCGGGTGTCGCCCAGTTCGGGGCGGATCGGCATCTGGTCTTCTCCAATTCGGCCTTCCTGCGGCTGTTCGCGATGCTGCCGGAATGGCTGGCCGATCGGCCCGAGTTCGATCGCGTGCTGGAACGGATGCGGGAGGCCGATCGCCTGCCCGAAAGCCGGGACTTTCCGGGTTGGAAGCGCGAGCGGCGGCGCTGGTTCCTCTCCGAAGAGGCGCAGGAGGAGGCGTGGCAATTGCCCGCCGGCACCCATTTGCGCGTCGTCGCGCAGCCCTTGCCGGATGGCGGGATGCTGATGATCTTCGAGGATCGCACCGAGCAGGTGCGGTTGCGTTCGGAGGCCGATACCCTGCTGCGGGTGCGAACCGCCACGTTCAACAATATGAACGAGGCGGTCGGGGTGTTCGCCGCCGATGGCCGCCTGCATCTGTGGAATAATCGCTTCGCGGACGTGTGGGAGCTGACCGAGGAGGAATTGGCCCGGCACCCGCGTGTCGATGCGTTCGTCGGGATGGTGGCGCCGCGCCTGGCCAACCCGGCGCGCGCCGGGCTGATCCGCGAGCTGGTGCGGCTCGCTACCATCGAGCGGCAGCGGCGCACCGGGCGGATCGCCTTTGCCGATGGCCGGCATTTCCAGTTCGCCGCGGTTCCGCTGCCGGATGGCAATGCGCTGTTCACCCTGCTCGACGTGACCGATAGCCGCCGTGCCGAACAGGCGCTGCGCGATCGGGCGGCGGCGCTGGAAGAGGGCGACCGCGTCAAATCGGCGTTCGTGGCGACGATGAGCTACGAATTGCGGACGCCGCTGACCTCGATCGGCGGCTTCGCCGAGATGCTGGCGGCGGGCTTCGCCGGCCCGCTGACGATACGCGGCGAGGATTATGTCCGCTCGATCCTGAGCGCCTCCGCCAAGCTCGGGCAATTGATCGACGAGGTGCTCGATCTCACCCGCAGTGCCGCCGGCCATCTCGATCTCGAGCATGTGCCGATCGAGCTGGAAACGCTCTGCAAGGGGGTCGCCGACGAGCTTTCCGAGCAGGCGCGCGAGCGGCAGCTCGAGCTGATCGTCGCGATCGAGCCGTCGTCGGGCGTGGTGACGGGCGACGTCCGTCGCTTGCGGCAGGCGGTGGAAAATGTGCTGCGCAATGCCGTCGACTACACGCCGGAGCATGGCCGGATCTTCTTCCACGCCTCGGGCGATGTCGAGCAGGCCACGATCATCGTGTCCGACAATGGTCCGGGCATCGCCGCGGAGGATCGCGAGAAGCTGTTCGATCCTTTCCACCGCACCAGCGATCGCAGCGATCGGCGGGAAGGGTCGATCGGTCTCGGCCTGCCGCTGACCCGCCATTATGTCGAGGCGCATGGTGGGCAGGTCTGGCTGGAATCGGAGCGCGGGCAGGGCACCACCATCTCGATCCGCCTGCCCAGGGTGCGGGCATGAGTGAGGATCATATTCCACTGCCTGACGCTGCGGCGACGGAGGCGCTGGGTCGTAAGCTTGGGAAGCTTCTGCGCACGGGCGATGTCGTCGCGCTGTACGGCGATCTGGGCGCCGGCAAGACCAGTCTCGCACGCGGTGCGCTGGCGGCGCTGGGGTTGGCCGAAGAGGCGCCCAGCCCGACCTTCGCGATCGTCCAGCCTTATGCGCCGCCGGAGGTATCGTTGCCGGTCGCGCATGTCGATCTCTATCGGATCGATGATCCTGACGATGCGGTGGAACTGGGCCTCGACGAACTGCTGGAGGATGGCGCCCTGCTGGTCGAGTGGCCCGAGCGGCTCGGTGACGGCCTGTGGCCCCAGGCGCTCCGGTTGACGATCCAGCCCGATGCGGCGGGCGGCCGGCGCTTGACTTGGGCCGCGCCGGCGGCATGGGAAGGGCGATGGCCGCCCCGATGATTCCGCCCGCCCACGCCCCCGCTTTCCTTGCCGCCCATGGCTGGGCAGGGGCGGAGATTCGTCCATTGGCGGGCGATGCCTCGTTCCGCCGCTATTTCCGCGTCGTCGATGCCGATCGCACCGCCGTGCTGATGGATGCGCCGCCCGAGCATGAGGATATGGGGCCGTTCCTCGCCATCGCCGATCATCTGGCGACGCTCGGCCTGTCCTCGCCACAAAATTATGGCGTGGACCGGGCCGGCGGCCTGCTGCTGCTGGAGGATTTCGGCGACGACCTGGTCGGGCCGTTGTTGCGCGCGGGCAAGGGCGACGAGACGCGGATCTATCGCGATGCGGTGACGCTGCTGGCGCGGCTCGCCGAGCAGCCCGTGCCCGCGACGCTGCCGCCCTATGATATGGCGGTGCTGCGCCGCGAGATCGGGCTGTTTCCCGAATGGTATGCGCCGGCGCTCGGCCTCGATGTGGATCGTGACGGTTGGGCACGCGCGTGGGAGGCGGTGCTGCCGCGTGTCGCCGATCGTCGGCCGCCGGTGCTGGTGCTGCGTGACTATCATGTCGATAATATCGTGCTGCTCGATCGCGAGGGGCTGCGGCGGCTGGGGCTGCTCGATTTCCAGGACGCGCTGGCGGGACACCCCGCTTATGATCTCGTCTCGCTGCTCCAGGATGCGCGGCGCGACGTGTCGCCTGAACTGGAGGCGGAGATGCTGGCAGCCTATGCGGCGGAAGCCGGCATTGCGGACATGGACGTCTTCCGCGCCGATTATGAAATCCTCGGCGCGCAGCGGAACACCAAGATTCTCGGCATCTTTACGCGGTTGTGGAAGCGGGACGGCAAGCGCACCTATCTGGCGCACCAGCCACGCGTGTGGGGCTATCTGGAGCGCAATCTGCGGCACCCTGCCCTGGCACCAGTGGCGGCGTGGTTTGCGGCCAATGTGCCCGCCGAAGCGCGCGCCGCCTATTGGGCGGGCGAGCCGGCATGACCCCATCCGTCGGGCCGATGGCGCTCCCCCCCGCTTCCCATTCCATGCAGGGCGCGCCCAATACCGCGATTCTGCTGGCGGCCGGCCTCGGCAAGCGGATGCGCCCGCTGACCGCGACGCGCCCCAAGCCGCTGGTGGAAGTGCGCGGCCAGGCGATCATCGACCATGTGCTCGATCACGTCCGTGCCGGTGGAATCCGGCGGGTGGTGATCAACGTCCATTATCTGGCCGATGCGCTCGAGGCGCATATCCGCCGCCACACCCCCGATCTCGACGTCGCCATCTCCGATGAGCGCGGGCAGTTGCTCGAAACTGGGGGCGGCGTGGTGAAGGCGTTGCCGCTGCTCGGCGACAGGCCCTTCTTCGCGATCAACACCGACAATATCTGGGTCGACGGCCCGATCGACACGCTCCGGCTGCTCGCCAACCGCTGGGACGATGCGACGATGGATGCGCTGCTGCTGGTCGTGCCGCTGGCGCGCGCGACGGCCCATGGCGGCCGCGGCGATTTCCACATGGATGCGCTGGGCCATCTTCGCCGCCGCGAGCCGCGCCGCGTCGCGCCTTTCGTCTATACCGGCGTGCAGCTGGTGTCGCCGCGCCTGTTCGCGGATGCGCCGGAGGGCGCTTTCTCGACCGGTATGCTGTGGGACCGGGCGATCGCGGCCGGCCGCGCCTATGGCGTGGTCCATCAGGGCCTATGGTGCGATGTCGGCACGCCCGCCGCGATCCCGATCGCCGAAGATATGCTCAAGGATGGCTGAGGGCGTCGGCCCCGCCGTCTTCACCGTTCCGGCCCACCGGCCGTTCGCCGATGCGCTGGCCGATGGGCTGATCGCGCGGGCCGGTGGCGATCCGATGGCGCTGGCCCGGGGGCTGATCCTCGTCCCCAACAACCGCGCCGCCCGTGCGATGACCGACGCCTTCGTGCGCCGGGCCGAAGGCGGGCTGCTGCTGCCCCGACTGGTCGCGATCGGCGCCTTCGATCCCGACGAGGCGCTGGGCCAGTTGCTCGATCCCGCCGACGCCGAGCCGGTGCCGCCCGCGATCGATCCGATGGTCCGCCGCATGACGCTCGCCCGTCTGATCGAGGAGGAGCGGCGCCAGGCGGGCGAACCGATCGATGCTGCCGAAGCGGTGCGGCTGGCACAGGCGCTCGCCCGCACGCTCGACCAGATGGCGGTGGAAGAGGTGCCGACGCGCGCGCTCGCCGAACTGGAGGTGGCGCCCGAGCTTTCCGAACATTGGCAGCGCGCGCTCGGCGTGCTGGTCGCGGTGCTGGCGCGCTGGCCCGGGGAACTGGCCCGGATGGGCCGGCTCGATCCGGGCGAACGCCGCAACCGCCTGCTCGATCGCGCGGCGGCGATGTGGGCGGAGCGGGCGCCGGCCTCGTTCGTGGTGGCGGCCGGGATCAGCGATACGGCGCCTGCGGTCGCCCGATTGCTGCGCAGCATTTCCCGGCTGCCGGGCGGCATGGTGCTGCTCCCGGCGCTTGATCTCGCCATGCCGCAGGCGGAGTGGGACGCGCTCGGCCCCGACGAGGAAGGGCGCGGCATCGAGACCCATCCGCAATATCATCTCAAGCTGTTGCTGCACCGCATGGGCGTCGCGCGCGGCGAGGTCGGGCGGTGGCGCTGGGGCGGGCGGGGTGCGCCGGCCGCGCCTGCCGTCCGCGGCCGGGCGGTCGCCAACGCGATGGCGCCGGCGCGCTTCACCGGCAAGTGGCAGGAACTGCCGCCGGCCGAGCGCCGCCTCTCGGGCATCCGCGCGATCGAGTGCGCGACCCCGGCCGAGGAGGCGCAGGCGATCGCCATCGCCATCCGCCGCCGGATCGAGCAGCCCGGCGCCACCGCTGCGCTGGTCACGCCCGATCGCGCGCTCGCGCGGCGGGTCTCGGCGCATCTCGCACGCTGGGGGATCGCGGCCGACGATTCCGCCGGCCGGCCGCTCTCCGCGACGCCGCCCGGCACCTTGATCACGGCGCTCGCCGAAGTGGCGGCGAGCGGCTTCGCGCCGGTGGAGTTGCTGACTCTGCTCAAGCATCCGCTGGTCAAGGCCGGTGACGAGCGGCTGGCGTGGCTGGACGGGGTGCGCCGGCTCGATCTCGGGCTGCGTGGCCCGCGTCCGGCGCCGGGGCTGGCGGGCATTGGCACGCGGCTGCGTGAATTGCGCGGCGATACCAAGGCCGTTCAAGGGTGGTGGGGCGATGTCGCCGAGGCGCTGGCGCCGCTGGAGGCGATTTTCGCCGGTGATGTCGCCCTGTCGGATGTGCTGGCGGTGCTCCGCGAGCAGGCGTCGGTGCTGACCGGCCATGCTGCTTGGGCAGGCCCCTCCGGGCGCGCCGCCGCCGAGTTGCTGGCCGCGATCGAGGCGGCGGCGCCGCTCGGGCCGGGCGCGCTGGCGCCGTCTGCCGTGGCGCCTTTGCTCACCCGGCTGATGGACGAGATCGCGGTACGCCCGCCGCAGGGCGGCCATCCGCGCGTGTTCATCTGGGGCTTGATCGAGCAACGGCTCCAGCACGCCGATCTGGTGATCGCAGCGGGACTCAACGAGGGCGTGTGGCCGGCTTTGCCCAGCCCCGATCCGTGGCTTTCTCCGCGTGTTCGCATGGCGCTCGGCCTGCCGGGGCTCGAACGGCGCATCGGCCAGGCCGCGCATGACTTCGTCGGCGTGCTGGGCTCGCCCAAGATCCTCGTCACCCGCGCCCGGCGAGACGCCCGCGCGCCGGCCGTCGCCTCGCGCTTCTGGCTGCGGCTGGAGGCGATGACCGGCGGCATCGCCCGTGCGCCGGAATATCGCCGCTGGACGACCGCGATCGATCGTCCCGCCGATGTCCTGCCGGCCGATCGCCCGCGCCCGTCGCCGCCGGTCGCCGACCGGCCCGACAGGCTGGCGGTGACCCGGCTCGATCGATTGAAGGCGGACCCCTATGCCTTTTACGCGCAGGAGATGCTGAAGCTCAGCGGGCTCGATCCGGTCGATGCCGAGCCCAGCCCGGCGTGGCGTGGCAATGCCGTCCATGCGGTGCTGGAGGCGTGGGCGAAGGAGGATCGCTGCGATCCCTCGAAGCTTGCGGCGCGGGCCGAGGCGATGCTCGACGGCATCGCGGCGCATCCGGTGCTCCGCGCGCTGTGGGCACCGCGCCTGCGCGAGGCGATCGGCTGGATCGCCGACCAGATGCTGGCGCTGATGGCGGAAGGGCGCACGCCGATCCTCGCCGAGGAGTTCGGCAAGGCGATCCTCGAGGGCATCACGCTCTACGGCAAGGTCGATCGCATCGATCGGCTGGCCGACGGCAGCCTCGCGATCATCGACTACAAGACCGGCCAGCCGCCTGCCACCAAGCAGGTGGCAGCGGGCTTCGCGATGCAGCTCGGACTGCTCGGCCTGATCGCCGAAAAAGGCGGGTTCGAGGGGATCGAGGGCATGGCTGGGGCGTTCGAATATTGGTCGCTGGCGCAGAAGGACGGCCGGCTCGGCTTCGTGTCGCCGGCGACGGGCAAGAAATCTGGCCTCGATCCGGACGATTTCACTGCGCTCGCCTACCGCAACTTCCGTGAGGCGGCGGCGAAATGGCTGACCGGCGAGGAGCCGTTCGTGGCGCGGCTGCATCCCGAACTCGCGCCCTATGGCGACTATGACCAGCTGATGCGGCTGGACGAATGGTATGGCCGCCAGGAAGGCCCGGCACCGGGGAGTGAACCGGCATGAGCCGCCGTCCCTCGCTGCTGAAGCCGCTGGAGGGCGCGCAGGCGCTCGCCTCCGATCCGGGCCGGTTGGTCTGGCTGTCGGCCTCGGCGGGCACCGGCAAGACCCATGTCTTGACCGCGCGCGTGATCCGGCTGCTGCTGGCCGGCAATGATCCCGCCGCGATCCTCTGCCTCACCTTCACCAAGGCGGGCGCGGCCGAGATGGCGGATCGCATCCATGCGCGCCTCGCCAGCTGGGTGCGGATGAAGGACGTTCTGCTCCGCAAGGAATTGTTCGCGCTCGGCGAGGCGCATGACGATGACGCCGTGGCGGCCGCCCGCACCCTGTTCGCGCGCGTGCTGGAGGCGACCGGCGGGGGACTGCGCATCCAGACCATCCATGCCTTCTGCCAGACCTTGCTCGCCGGCTTTCCCGCTGAGGCCGGTCTCGTCCCCGGCTTCCGGCCGCTGGAAGAGCGCGAGGAGCAGGCGCTTGGTTACGCCACGCTCGCGCAATTGCTGGTCGAGGCCGAGCGCGGCGGCGATCTGCCGCTGGTCCGCGACGTGCAGGCGCTGAGCCGCCGGCTGGGCGAGCAGGGCGCCGAAAGCTTCCTGCGCCAGTGCGCGCGCGTCCCCGATGCGATGGCGGCGCTCGGCTCCGGCATCGAGGCCAAGCTGCGCCGTGCGATGGGCGTGCCTGACGGCGATGTCGAGGAGGCGATCGCGGAGGCCTGCGCGGACGATCGCTTCGATGGTGCCGGGCTGGCCCAAATCGCCGCCGCGAACGCCGCCTGGGGCACCGCGACCGGGCTGGCCGATGCCGACAAGATCGCGGCCTGGCGCGCCGCCGCGCCGGGTGCGCGCGCGACCACGCTCGATCATCTGGTCTCGGTCTTCCACACCGCCAAGGGCGAGCCGCGCAAATATTCGCCCAAGCTGATCGCCGCCGATCCGGCCTATGCCGATCTGGCGATGCGGCTGGGGGATGCCTGCCGCGCGCTGCTGGACCTGCGCACCAAGGCGGCGTTTGCGGCGATCTTGGCGGCGGGGCTGCGCGCGGGCCAGGCCTATGCCCGCGCCTATGCCGAGGCCAAGCGCGCGGCCGGCGCGGTCGATTTCGACGATCTGATCCGCACCGCCGTCAAGCTGCTCAACACCGAGGGCATGGGCGAGTGGGTGCGCTACAAGCTCGACCAGCGCACCGATCATATCCTGATCGACGAGGCGCAGGACACCAATGCGCGCCAATGGGCGATCGCCGAGGCGCTGGCCGGCGAGTTCTGGCGCACCGAAGCCGAGCCCGGTGAACGGCTGCGCACCCTGTTCACGGTCGGCGACTTCAAGCAGGCGATCTTCGGATTCCAGGGCACGAACCCGGTGTTCTTCGAGGCGGCGGCGCGGCGCTTCGCGGCCTATGCGGAGGCGGGCGAGCGGCATTTCGACGCGCTGTCGCTCGATCGCTCCTTCCGGTCGACGCCGCCGGTGCTGGCGGTGGTCGATCGGCTGATCGCGCATCTGGGCGCCGATGCCTTCGGGCTGTTCGACGCGGTGCCGCCGCACGAGGCGGCGCGCAAGGGGCCGGGGCGGATCATGCTGTGGCCGCCAATCTCCGCGATCGAGGCCGACGAGGTCGCGACCGGCGAGGAGGGCTGGCTCGACGATGCCACCCGCCTGTTCGCCGATCGGCTCGCCCGGCAGGTGAAGGCGTGGATCGATGCCGCGCCGTGGATGTCCACGCGCGGCCGGGCGCTGCGTCCCGAGGATGTGATGATCCTCGTCCGCAAGCGGGGTGATCTCGCCTCGCTGCTGGTTGCGCGGCTGCACGCGCATGGCGTGCCGGTGGCGGGAGTCGATCGGCTGCGGCTGGATGCGCCGCTGGTCGTCAAGGATCTGCTCGCCGCCGCACGCTTCGCGCTGCAACCGGCCGACGATCTCAATCTCGGCGCGCTGCTCGTCTCGCCGCTGTTCGGCTGGACCCAGCAGCAGCTCTATGACGTGGCATATGGCCGCAACGGTGGCCTGTGGCCGGCGCTGCCCGAGGGCGAGGCGCGGCGCGAACTCGGCCGCATCCTCGCCGCCGCCGATCTCGTCACCCCCTATCGCTTCTTCGAGGAGATATTGTCCGGCCCGCTCGATGGCCGGCGCAAGCTGCTCGGCCGGCTGGGCGAGGAAGCGCGCGACCCGATCGAGGAATTGTTGAACGCCGCCCTGCTGTTCGAGGAGAATGGCACGCCCTCGCTCCAGCTGTTCCTCGACTGGTTCGATCGCGGCGAGGTGCAGATCAAGCGCGACCCGTCCGCGCCGCTCGACGCGGTGCGGGTGATGACCGCGCATGGCTCCAAGGGCTTGCAGGCGCCGCTGGTGGTGCTGGCGGACGCGACCGGCGATCCCGATCGCTCGCCCGGCGGCAACATCGGCTGGTCGGCCGAGGAGGGCGACGATCCGGTGCCGGTGATCCGGCCGAAGAAGGAGGAGCGCTTCGCTCCCTTCGCCGAGATGATCGAACAGGCCGAGGCACGCGATAGGGAGGAGCATTGGCGGCTGCTCTATGTGGCGGCCACCCGTGCCGAGGAGTGGCTGGCGATCGGCGGCGCGCTCGGCCCGGCGGCGCGCGGCGTGATCCCCGAACGCAGCTGGTATGCGGCGCTGGCGGCCTCGCTCGACAGTCTCGGTGCCGAACAGGCGGATGATCCGCTGTGGGGCGAGGCCCGCATCTATGCGGCCGAAGGCGAGCGTGGCGTGGCACGGGCGGTGCGTCCGCCGGCACCGGAGTCGCCGCTGCCGGACTGGCTCCATGCCCCTGCGCCCGAAGAGAGCCGTCCGCCGCGCCCGCTGGCACCGTCCGCGATCGGCAGCGATACCGTCGCCAGCCCGCCGCCCGGGCCGGCGATGCGTGACGCCGCGGAGCGTGGACGCCTGCTCCATGCATTGTTCGAGCGACTTCCGGGGCTTGCAGCGGATCGTCGTCAGGCGGCCGCCGATCGCTGGCTGGAACAGTCGGCCGGCGTGGCCGATCCGGCGATGCGGGCGGCCTTGATCGCCGATGCCGGCGCGGTGATCGACGATCCGCGCTTTGCCGCGATCTTCTCGGCTGCCGCACTGGCCGAAGCGCCGATCGCGGCGGTGGTCGAGGGGCGGGTGATCGCCGGCACCGTCGATCGCCTGCTGGTCACACCCGACGCGGTGACACTGGTCGATTTCAAGACCGGCACGCGCCCGCCGGATCGGATCGAGCGCGTGCCCCGGCATCATCTGGAGCAGATGGGCGCCTATGCGGCTGCGCTCGCGGTGATCTTCCCCGGCCGCGCAATCGCGGCGGCTTTGCTCTACACCGCCGGCCCTACGTTGATCCCGCTGCCGGCCGATATACTCGCCACGCACAAGCCGGACTATGATGGCAGGGAGCAAAGCTTGGGATTGGTCGGTTGAGGTCAGGCGCCCGGCCGCCTACATCGGACATCAAAGCGAACAGGAGTATTGTTCCATGGCTACCAAGACGATCACCGACGCCAGCTTCCAGGCCGACGTTCTCTCCGCCGACGGCCCCGTGCTGGTCGATTTCTGGGCGGAATGGTGCGGCCCCTGCAAGATGATCGGGCCGGCGCTCGAGGAGTTGTCCGACGAACTCGGCGAGAAGGTGACGATCGCCAAGCTCAACATCGACGAGAATCCGGATGCGCCGGGCAAATATGGCGTGCGCGGCATCCCGACGATGATCCTGTTCAAGGGCGGCGCGCCGGCGGCGACCCAGGTGGGAGCCGCGCCGAAGAGCCGGCTCAAGGCGTTCATCGAAGAATCGCTGTAAGCTTCCGGCGCTGTAAGGCTTAGCCGAACAGCAAGCTCGCCGTCTCGTCCCACAGCCGGGGCGAGGCGGCGATCAATATTCCGCTCCTGTCGTCGCCCAGCCTGTAGGGCGTGCCGTCGAGGCGCGCGACGCGGCCGCCGGCCTCCTCGAGGATCAGCGCGCCGGGGGCATGGTCCCACGGCATCGCGCGCCAGAACAGCGCCACGTCATTCTGGCCCATCATGACCCGCGGATATTGCTCGCCCGCGCAATGCGGAGCGTCGGCGATGGTCAGATGCCCGTCGGCACGGCGCTCGACGTCGGTGCGGACCTCTGCCGGCAGGTAGCGGGTCGCCAGCGCGGCGATCGGCAGCGGCGCGCCGCTCGCCCGCGCCATGAAGCGGTGATTGTCGATGAAGGTGCCCTGGCCGCGTGCGGCATGGCACATCCGCCCGGTCGACGGATCGAGGATCCAGCCAGCCTGCACCACGCCGTCTTCGGCCAACGCGACCATGATCGCGAACGGGGTGCGGCCGGCAGCATAATTGCCGGTGCCGTCGATCGGATCGACGATCCAGGCACGCCCCTCGGTGATCCGCTCCACCACGGCGGGATCGGCGGCGACCGCTTCCTCGCCGACGACATGGCTGCCGGGCAGGATCGCCATCAGCCCTTCGGTGAGCCTGGCCTCCGATTCCTTGTCGGCGACGGTGACGTAATCGTCCTTGGCCTTCTCCTCGATGTCGGCGGCGCCGAGATTGCGGAAGCGGGCCATCACGACGTCGCGCCCGATTTTGCGCATCAGGCCATCGACGGCGGCGTGGTAGGGGCTCATTGCGGGCGATCTCCGGGCATCAGGCCGCGTCCGTCGACGCCGAAGCCATCATAGGTGGGCAGTCCATCGGCGAGCTTCACCCAGCCGATCTTCTGGTCGTGGAAGATGTGGAAGCCGGGCGTCACCGCCTCCGGATCGTCGAGGCTGGCGCAGGCGACGTCGATCTCGTGCTTCTGGTAATCGACATGGACGGTCAGCGAGGTGCCGCAGCGCGTGCAGAAGCCGCGTTCGCCATAGTCCACCAGCCGGACGGTGCCGAGCGCGTCGCCGCCCTGTTCGACCACGAAATCGTTCAGCGCGCAGGTGGTGAACACCATCGCCGGTGCGCCCGAACTCTTCTGGCACAGGCGGCAATGGCACCAGCCGGTATCATAGGCCGGCCCGGCGATCCGATAGCGTATCGTGCCGCATGCACATCCGCCGGTCAGCATGGCCGTCAGCTCCGGTAATCGGCGTTGATCGAGATGTAGCCATGGGTGAGATCGCAGGTCCACACCGTCGCATGACCCTCGCCGAGGCCGAGATCGACGCCGATCCGCACATCCTGCCCCTTCAGATGGGCGGCGACCGGCGCCTCGTCATAGCCCTCCACCGCCAGCCCGCCGGCAGCGACCTGGGTATCGCCGAAGCGGATCGCGAGGCGGTCGCGCTCGGCCGGCTCGCCCGCCTTGCCGACCGCCATGACGACGCGGCCCCAATTGGCGTCCTCGCCGGCGATGGCGGTCTTGACCAGCGGCGAGTTGGCGATCGAAAGCGCGATCGTCCGCGCACTGTCGTCGCTCTCCGCCCCGGCCACTTCGATCTCGATGAACTTGGACGCGCCCTCGCCATCGCGGACCACCAACTGCGCGAGTTGCAGGCAGACGTCCGCCAGTGCGGCGGCGAAGGCGTCGGCGCCGGCATCGTCATGAGAGGCGAGCGGGGCGTTGCCGGCCTTGCCGGTGGCGAAGGCCAGCACCGTGTCGGAGGTCGAGGTGTCGCCGTCCACGGTGATGCAGGAGAAACTCCGGCCGTTGGCGGCGTTGAGCATCTGCTGGAGGAAGAGCGGATCGATCGCCGCGTCGGTGAAGATGAAGCCGAGCATCGTCGCCATGTCCGGCGCGATCATGCCCGATCCCTTGATGACGCCGACGATGTTGACCGTCCGGTCGCCGATCACGGCGCGCGCGATCGCGCCCTTGGGGAAGGTATCGGTGGTGGAGATGGCGGCCGCGACTGCCTCCCAGCCGGTCTCGGGCGCGACCAGCGCGGCATCGACCCCGGCTTCCGCGGTCGGGATCGGGAGCGGCACGCCGATCACTCCGGTCGAGGCGACGAACACGTCGGAGGGCTGGCAGCCGATGCTCGCCGCCACCCGTGCCGCGATCGCCTCCACCGCGGCGCGGCCGCGATGGCCGGTGAAGGCGTTGCTGTTGCCGGCATTCACCACCAGCGCCCGCACCCGGCCGAGCGGCAGCGCGGCGCGGCACCATTCGACCTCGGGCGAGGGGCATCTGGACTGGGTGGTGACGCCGGCGACCGCCGTGCCCTCGTCGAACAGCGCGAGCGTCAAATCGGTGCGGTCCCACGCCTTGTAGCCGGCGCGCACCGTCGCGGTGCGGACGCCGGCGATCGCGGGCATGGCAGGGAAGGGCGTGGCGAGCGGGGAGACGGCGTCGGACATCGGCTGGCCTCTGGATTTGGGGCGGGATGGTCGGCTAGGCTCGGTGGCGGGCGGAGAGTGGGATGTCCATGCTTTTGTTGCTGCTCATGTTGGGAACCGTGTCCGGGACCGGCATCGGTGCGCCGATCGACCTGTCGCTTCACGGGAATGCGGCATCGAAGGCAAAATTCGCGAGGCCGCTGGGTTATCCCGGCGATTGGATCACCTCCGAGGATTATCCTGCCGATGCGATCAGGCTGAAGGTGGAAGGCGCGACCGGCTTTCGGCTCGACATCGACGCGGACGGTGCGGTGGCCCGCTGTACGGTCACGGCCACGAGCGGCAGCGACGAACTGGACCAGACTGCCTGCGAGCTTCTGGTGCGGCGCGCGCGTTTCAGTCCGGCGATGGATGCATCCGGCCATCCGATCGCCGCGACCTATAGCAGTTCGGTGCGCTGGCAGATTCCCCAGCCGGCGCCGATACCGATCGCACCCGTCGATATCCAGGTGTCTTTCGATGTCGATCCGCAGGGCGTGGTCAGCAATTGCACGACGACGATGACCGCCCAGGGATCGTCGGCGATGACGGCGGGTATCGCTGCGCTCTGTACCATGTTCGCCGGCACGAAGGTCGCTCTGCCTCCCGAAATGGACTCTCTATCCGGCAGACGGCATGTGACGACCCGGACGATCGTGACGATCGGGGATGCGAAGACAGCATCTTCTCCACCCCGCCCGAATTGACACCCCCTTGCCCCGTCCCTAGATCAACCGCCTGCTCGCGCGGGTGTTCCGGGCGCGGTTTTCCGTGTCCGTTCCCCGCCGTCACTCACGTTTAGGAACGCGCATGTTCGGCGGCCTCGCCAAGTCCATCTTCGGTTCGTCCAACGACCGTTACGTCAAGTCGCTGCGCGCCACCGTCGCCAAGATCGCGGCGCTGGAGCCCGCCATCGCCGCGCTGGACGACGCCGCGCTCGCCAACCAGACGGTGCTGTTCCGTGCCCGCATGGAGCAGGGCGAGACGCTCGACGATCTGCTCCCCGAAGCCTTCGCCACGATCCGCGAAGCCGCCAAGCGCGTGCTCGGCCAGCGCCATTACGACGTCCAGATGATCGGCGGCATGGTGCTCCACCGCGGCGAGATCGCCGAGATGCGCACCGGCGAGGGCAAGACGCTGGTGGCGACGCTCGCCACCTACCTGAACGCGCTCACCGGCAAGGGCGTCCACGTCATCACCGTGAACGACTATCTTGCCAGCCGCGATGCGGGCTGGATGGGCCAGGTCTATCGGTTCATGGGGCTGACCACCGGCGTGATCGTGCCCAACGTGCCCGATCATGAGCGGCGCGCCGCCTATCATGCCGACATTACCTACGGCACGAACAACGAGTTCGGCTTTGATTATCTGCGCGACAACATGAAATATGATCGCTCGCAGATGGTGCAGCGGCCGTTCAATTTCGCGATCGTGGACGAGGTGGACTCGATCCTGATCGACGAGGCGCGCACCCCGCTGATCATCTCCGGCCCGACCGACGACAAGTCCGAGCTCTATATGAGCGTCGACGCGGTGGTGAAGAACCTGACCCCCGACGATTATGAGCTGGACGAGAAGGCGCGCTCGGTGATCCTCACCGAGGACGGCACCGAGAAGATCGAGCGGATGCTGGAAACCGCCGGTCTGCTCGAGGGCGACAATCTCTACGACTATGAGAACACCCAGGTGGTTCACCATCTGAACCAGGCCTTGAAGGCCAATGCCGTGTTCAAGCGCGACATCGACTATATCGTCAAGGACGACAAGGTCATCATCATCGACGAGTTCACCGGCCGCATGATGGACGGCCGGCGCTGGTCGGACGGGCTTCACCAGGCGGTGGAGGCCAAGGAAGGCGTCAAGATCGAGCCGGAGAACCAGACGCTCGCCTCGATCACCTTCCAGAATTATTTCCGCATGTACCCGAAGCTCGGCGGCATGACCGGCACCGCGTCGACCGAAGCCTCCGAATTCTTCGAAATCTACAAGATGAACGTGGTCACCATCCCGACCAACGTGCCGGTGCAGCGCCAGGACGACGACGACGAATTCTACAAGAGCATACACGACAAGTTCGGCGCCATCGCCAAGGCGATCCGGCAGAAGCAGGAGACCGGCGGCCAGCCGATCCTCGTCGGCACCGTCTCGATCGAGAAGTCTGAACTGCTGAGCGAGTTCCTCCAGAAGGAGCAGGTCGCCCATAAGGTGCTGAACGCGCGCCATCACGAGAGCGAGGCGCATATCGTCGCGCAGGCGGGGCGCATCGGCGCCGTCACCATCGCCACCAACATGGCGGGGCGCGGCACCGACATCCAGCTCGGCGGCAATCTCGAATTCCGGATGCTCGACGAGCATCCCGATCTGGTCGAGGGTACGCCCGAATATGAGGCGCGCGCCGCCGCGATCCGCATCGAGATCGAGGCCGAGAAGGCCTCGGTGCTCGCCCATGGCGGGCTGTTCGTGCTCGGCACCGAGCGCCACGAAAGCCGCCGTATCGACAACCAGCTGCGCGGCCGCTCGGGCCGCCAGGGCGATCCCGGCCTCAGCCGCTTCTACCTCAGCCTCGACGACGATCTGCTGCGCATCTTCGGCCCGCAGACCCTGTTCGCACGGATGATGAACAAGAATCTCGAGGATGGCGAGGCGATCATCTCGCCGTGGATCACCAAGGCGATCGAGACCGCGCAGAAGAAGGTCGAGGCGCGCAATTACGACGTCCGCAAGCAGGTCGTCGAATATGACGACGTGATGAACGACCAGCGCAAGATCATCTATGAGCAGCGCTCCGACATCATGGACGCCGCCACCGTTGACGACGTGACCGACGAGATGCGCGGCGAGACCGTCTCGGCGCTGGTCGGCGATGCCTGCCCGATCGGCTCCTATCCGGAGCAGTGGGACGGCGAAGGCCTGCACGCGCGGGTGCTCGAGATCTTCGCGGTCGATCTGCCGATCCTGGAATGGGTGGCCGAGGAGGGCATCGAGCCGGAAATCCTGGCCGAGCGGATCAAGGCGCAGGCCGATGCCCAGATCGAGGCGAAGATCGCCGAGATCACCGTCGATTCCTGGCGCGGCATCGAGAAGAGCGTGCTGCTCCAGTCGCTGGACGAGCATTGGAAGGACCATCTGTCGCGGCTCGATGCGTTGCGCCAGGTCATCCATCTGCGCGCCTATGCGCAGAAGACGCCGATCAACGAATATAAGCAGGAAGCCTTCGCGATGTTCGAGCGGATGCTCGAGACCATCCGCGAGGACGTCACCCGCATCCTGGCCCAGGTCCATTTCCAGGCGCCGCCGGAACTGCCCGAGCTGCCGGAATTCCTGACCACCCATCTGGATCCCTTCACCGCGACCGACGATACCGCCGATCGCGATGGCTATGATCATGGCTTCGTCACCACCCGCATCGCGCCGATGCAGATTCCGCAGCCGGAAATGCCCGAGAGCAATCTCGGCACGGACCCATCGACCTGGGACGACCAGATCAGCCGCAATGCGCCATGTCCGTGCGGATCGGGCAACAAGTACAAGCACTGCCACGGCGCCCTGTAGGGGCGGGGATGGCATAGGACGAGTTCCATCCGTTCGTGCCGAGCGAAGTCGAGGCACGGGCTTCACATGGTGCGCGAACGGTCCCTCGACTTCGCTCGGGACGAACGGGTTGGTTTGAGGCAAGGATGAAACGGATCGGGGAGCGCCCTGAGCGCTCCACGATCCGCCGGCTCAGCCGAAGTGGATCGCGTCGGTCGTCACGACGCGGCTGATCCGCGGGAAGATCGCCTTCACCGCGAAATCGTGCAGCTCGGCCTTGGCGGAGGTGCAGGCGTCCTCGACGATCACGACGTCGTAGCTGTGTTCCCATGCCGATCGCGCGGTCGATTCGACGCCGAAATTGGTGGCGATGCCGCCGATCAGCACGGTCTTCACCCCGCGCCGGCGCAGTTGCAGGTCGAGGTCGGTGCCGGTGAAGGCGCCCCAATGATGCTTGAGCACGATGACGTCGCCGTCGTGGCGGACGCCTTCGACCAGCTCGGCCCAGTCGGCCGGGCGCTCGCCGCCGCCCATCGGCGCGTCGACCGCCTGAGACGGGGCCTCGCCGGGCTGGAAATCGACATGGACGAGGATCACAGGCGCGCCGGCTTCGCGGAAGCGGGCGGCGAGCGCGTGCGAGGTGGTCACGATCTCGGCGCCGGTGCGGGGCGCGAGGTCCATCGCGACGATCCCCTTCTGGAGATCGATGAGGATGAGGGCGGTGGTCTTGGGGTCGAACGCGGGCATGGGGTCTCCTTCGGCAGCACAACGCCTGTCGCCGGCTTGGCGCGCCGCGGCCGGTCGCGCAAGCACCGCCGGTGGCCGCATGCGCGGCGATCGAGCGTCCGAAGAAGAAGAAGAACGAGGCGGCGAGGATCGGGCCGCGCGCCGCCCGGGATCAACCGTGCAGGTGCTGCTGTCCCCGGGTGACGAGGAAGCGCTCGTCGATCGACGTGTCGAAGGCAACGCCGAAGCGGTTTTCCTCGACCCATGCCACCTTGCCGGAGACGGTGAGATCGCCGTGGATCAGCGTGACGGCCTCGCCGCGCGCCGGTGGCGTCTCGGCATCCAGCTTGGCGCCGCTGTGCGAGATATTGAGCAGGTGGACCTCGATCTGGCCGCGCTCGCACTCCATGAGCGCCTTGAGCAATAGCCGTGACCGCTTGTTGTCCCGCTTGTCCTGCGGCAGTTCGAACGCCGATACGGCCATGCCCGCCTCCCTGAAAACCGCGCGTGGCATGACATGAAGAGTCCTAAGGGCGGGTAAACGCTGTTCGGATCGGCGCCGATCGCATCGATCCAGGGCCGGTGCCGGAATGCGTCGGTTCGCTAACCGGGCCAGCCCTGCGCCCGATTTTCGGGAAAGCCGTCAGCAGGGTGATGCCGGCCCGATCATCGGGTCATCGTCGCTTCCGCCGCCTGTGCGTCGTTGATGAGCGTCGCCAGGGCCCTGGACAGGCTTTCGATCGAATAGGGCTTGTGGAGCAGGGGAAAGCCATGGCTTCCCTCGACCGCCAGCACGCTGCTGTAGCCCGAGGCGAGCAGCACCGGGAGGCGCGGGTAGAGGCGCTCTATTTCCTGGGCCAGTTCGATGCCGCTCATGCCGGGCATGACGACATCGGAGAACACCACATCGAACGAGGCCGCGCTGGTGCCGAGCGTGGCCAGCGCCTCTTCGCCATTGACGACATGCACCGTGAAATGCCCGATCTCGGCGAGGGCGGCGGTGGCGAAGGCGTTGACGTCGGCATTGTCCTCGACGACGAGGATGCGCAGTCCCTTTCGATAGGGCGCCGCAATGGCGGCTGGCGGTTTCTCGCTCTTCCCGGCGGCAGCGGCGCGCGGAAGATAGAGGGTGAAGGTGGCGCCCTGGCCCGGTGCGCTATCGACGAGAATCTCGCCGCCTGATTGCTTGGCGAAGCCGAACACCTGCGACAGGCCCAGGCCGGTGCCTTCGCCGACATCCTTGGACGTGTAGAACGGCTCGAAGATCCGGTCGATGATGTGCGAGGGGATGCCCATGCCGGTGTCGGTGATCGACACCGCGATGAAATCGCCGGTCAGCCGGCCATGGGTGCGCGCCGCCGGAACGATCCCGACCGGCCGCACGTCGATCGTCAGCCGACCCTTGCGGTCCATCGCGTCGCGGGCATTCACCGCCATGTTGACGATCGCCGTGTCGAACTGGCTGAGATCGGCGTCGATATAGCAGGGCTCGGCCGGAATCTGCACGTCCACCTCGATCAACGATCCGGCGAGCGTGCCCATCATCTCCTGAAGCGAACGGATCGCGGCGCCGACCTCGAATATCTCGGGCTGGAGCGACGAGCGGCGCGCAAAGGCGAGCAACTGCGCCGTCAGCTTGGTGGCGCGATCGGCGGTGTCGGAGATCGCATCGATATAGCGTTTGCGCTTGTCTTCGGAGAGGTTGGGCAGACGCAGCAGGTCGGTCGATCCGCGGATGACCGTCAGCAGATTGTTGAAGTCATGCGCCACGCCGCCGGTCAGCTGACCGATCGCCTCGACCTTCTGGGACTGCCGCAACTGCTCTTCGGTGCTGCGGAGCTGGGCCTCGGCTTCCTTTTCGGCGGTGATGTGGCGGCCGGTCGCGTAGATTTCGCGCCCGGTCGGCGCCGCGACCCAGGCGAACCAGCGGAGCGAGCCATCCTTGTGGACGTAGCGATTCTCGACGGTCGGCAGAGGGCCTTCGGCAGCGTCGCCAAGCGCCCTGATCGTGATCGCGACATCGTCCGGATAGACCAGGCTCATGATATCCCGGCCCAGCAGATCGCGTGGTTCATAGCCCAGATGGGTCCGCCAGGCCGGGTTCGCCCGACGGATCGTGCCATCGAAGGCGAGCATGAGGAGCAGGTCGGGGGAGGTCTCCCACAGCCTGTTCAGTTCCTCGGTGCGTTCGGCGACGGCCGCTTCCAGATCCTCGTTGATGGCGGTCAGCGCGCGTTCGATCTGCTTGCGTTCGCTCTGGTCGTGCAACGCGCCGATCATCCGAATCGCCTGGCCCTGCTCGTTGCGGATCAGATAGCCGCGATCATGGACATCGGCATGGCTGCCATCGGCGCGGCGAAAGCGATATTCGTCCGCCCAATCATTGTCCGAACCCCGGATGAGGGCATGAATGCCGTCGGAGACCCGATCGCGATCATCCGGGTGGATATGATCCAGCCACCAGCCCTCGGTCGGCTCCACCGTCTCCGGCGTGTGGCCATAGCCGGCATGGAGAGCCTCGTTCCACCGGATGTGATCGCGGTGCAGATCCCAGTCCCAGATCGCATCGTTGGTCGCGCGGATGGCGAGCCGGAAACGCTCTTCGGCGTCCCGCAATTGGGCGCGGGCCTCGCGATCGGCGGTGACATCCTGCACGGTGCCGATCAGGCGCACCGGCCTATCGTCGATGAAAGTGGCGAGGCCGCGGGCCAGGATCGATCGCTCGATGCCGTCCTCGATCCCGATGGTGCGATATTCGACGTCGAACATCCCGCTGCCGGCCGGGTCCAGCGATGCAAGCACGGCGGCATCCGTGGCGTCGCGATCGTCGGGATGGAGGCCGGCCAGAAAGGCGGTCTCATAGCTGACCGGCGCGCCCGGCGAGAGGCCGAACAGCTCGCGGCAGCGATCGTCCCAGTCCAGCTGGTCGGACTGCGGCAGATAGTCGAAACTGCCGAGCCGTGCCGCCCGCGTCGCGAGTTCGAGGCGCTCGCCGCTGAAGCGCAACCGCTCCTCCGCTTCGCGCTGCTGCGTCACATCGACGGCGGTTCCGACATAGACGAGGGGCCTGGTCCCGTCCTTCTCGACGCAGCGGCCGCGAACGCGCAGCCAGCGGATTCGTCCATCCTTGCGATAGGTGCGGTAGCTTTGCGAATAATCGGCGCAGACCTCGCTCTGTTCGAGGAAAAGCGCGTTCACCTCGTCGCGATCCGCGGGCAGGATATTGTGGAAGGCGCTATCGACGGGCACGCCGCTCTGGGCCGCGTCGCGGTCCAGATCGAAGAATTCGGCGAAGCGGCTGTCGCCGCTGACGACGCGGGACGGTACGTCCCAATGAAAGAAACCGATCAGTCCGGTCTCCAGCGCGGTCTCGAGGCGCAGGCGGCTGCTCTCCAGCGCCGTTCTGGTCTCATGCTCGGCGGTCACGTCGCGCAGGCTCTTCACGAACCCCTTGCCGGGGCCGCCGAGCAGCGGGGTCACGGCGCCATGCGCATAATAGCGGCTGCCATCCTTGCGGATATGCCAGCGCTCGTCCGAGGCGCGACCCTCGCGCTTGGCAAGCGCCATCTCGCGCTGCGGCCGGCCCAGGGCATTGTCCTCGGGCGTGAAGATCCGGGCGAGCGGCTGGCCGAGCATCTCGCTCTCGCTCCAGCCCATGATCGTCTCCGCCCCCCGGCTCCAGCTGGTGATCAGGCCCTCGGCATCGGTGCTGATGATGGCGCTGTCGATCGCCGAATCCACGATGTGGCGATAGCTTTCCTCACTCTTCTCCGCGGCCCGCCACGCGTCGGCCTCGGCGCTCTCGGAAAAGCTCGCGGCGATCAGCCCGGCGAGCATCTGGCCGATCAGCACGTGGCGGGATTTGAAGGCGTTGGCCTTGGCCGAATGAAATTTGAGCACGCCGAAGGTCTCGCCGTGACGCGACATCGGCACGACCACCAGCGACGCGATGCCGAGTTCTTCGATCGCTTCGCGATTGCCGCGCCCGTCATGGGGCGCATCGGCGCTGACCAGCGCGGTTTCCTCGATCAGGGCCCGTCCGGCGAACGATCCGGCGATCGGGATGCGCAGGCCCAGCCGCCCGGACGCGCTGCCCGCTGCCGCGCGATAGACCAGATCGTCGCCATCCCGCATCTCGACGACAACGCCCTGGGCCGGCCGAACCGCCGCCAATGCGGCGTCGACCAGCGCCTGCAGTACGGTATCGAAATCGCCGCCGGCATGGAGGACGCGCTGTTGCGCCTGCAGCATGGTGTGCAGAATGGCGGAATCGCGCGTGGCCTGATCCTGCCGCCGTTCCTGCTCGGCGATCGCCCGGTCGCGCGACGTGATCGCGCTGCGGAGTTCGATCTGCGCGACGACCTGCCGGCCGAGCGCCCGGAGCGCCACGTCCTGTGCCGGGGTCAGGCCGCCTGGGCGGGGCACGATGTCGATCGCGCACAGGCTTCCCAGCGGAAAACCCTCGGATGTGATCAACGGCGTGCCCGCGTAGAAACGGATCTTCGGATCGTCGGTGACGAGCGACATGTGGGCGGTTCGTGGATCGGCGGAAAGATCCTCGATCACGAACGTGCCGCTCTGCTGGATGGCGAGCGCGCAGACCGACGTGTCGATATCGGTCTGCTGGGCGTCGGTGCCGACCTTTGCCTTGAACCACTGGCGACAGTCGTCGACCAGGCTGACCAGCGCGATCGGAACCTCGCAGATCGTCTTCAACAACGCTACGCTATCGTCGAACTCCGGCTCCGGCGGGGTGTCGAGAATGTCATAGCGGCGCAGGGCGGCGAGCCGCTCGATCTCGGTCCAGTCCGGTTCAGCCACGCGGAGACCATCCTGCTTGCTGCGCGGCGCCATGATGCCCGGCGCGATCGATGGGCGGTCGGGTCAAAGCGGTGGGCAGGGCTGGGGCGGCGGGCATCTGGCTTGCATACCTAGGAACGGTCAGGTGTCACCCATTAACATTTGAAACTCTTGCAGGTTTCGTCTCGCCTTGAGAAGCGTCGGCGGACGAATTTGCGTTCGGCCGTTGCGTGCGTGCGCGTTCCGGTGTCCTGCCCGTGCTCGGGGCGCGGTCAGGGCCGGCCTGTCACCGGCGGTGGGAAGTCCAGGCGGAACAGGGCGCCCACGGGCAACAGTTCCAGATCGAGTTTTCCGCCATGCACGTCCATGATCCGCTGGACGATCGAGAGACCGAGGCCGGCGCTGTCGGTTCGTTCCCAATCGGCCCGCCAGTAGCGGCGGGTCAAGAGATCGGCCTGCGCGACCGAGACTCCCGGCCCGTTGTCGCTCACCGAGACGGTTGCCTGCCGCGCCTCCACCGTGATCAGCGTGCCGCCCGGCGTGTGCTTGATCGCATTGTCGACAAGGTTGGTGAGCGCCAGATCGACCAGCATCGCATTGCCCTGCACGATCACCTTGGCGTCCCCCACGAACGCCAGATTATGGCCGTCCATCATCGCGCGCGGCGCGATCCGGGCGATCACCTCGATCGCGATCGCGGCAAGATCGATGCTGTCGGTCTGGTTGGGGCCCATATCCTCGAGCGCCGCCAGATCGCGCAGCTGCGACAAAATGTGCGCGATGCGATCGATCTGGAGGCCGGTCCGTATCTTCAGCTGGGGGTCTTCGATGCCGTCGAGCTGGGCCTTGAGCGTGGCCAGCGGGGTGCGCAGCTCATGTGCGAGATTGGCGCTGAATTCGGTATGCAGCCGGAAGCTCGCCTCCAGCCTGTCGACCAGATCGTTGGTCGCCCGCACCAGCGGCGCGATTTCCAGCGGGACGCCGCTTTCGTCCAACCGCCGATCGAGCGCGCGCGTGCCGATCCCCTTGGCGGCCGTGGAGACGAGGGTGACCGCGCGGACCATGCGCGTCAGGACCAGTCCGTTCACGGTCAGGAGCAGGAGCAGGAGCCCGAACAGGATGCCGACATAGTCGAGCAGGAATGCCCGGACGACGTCATCGATGATCGCGCCCGGGCCCTGTTCGTTGAGCGTGACCACGATCCAGACCTGCCGCCCGGCGATGACGGCGGGAAGGCTGAGGCCGGTGATCTCGCCACGATGGAATAGCGATTGATGGCCGGGGCGGGGGGCGCTCAGGGCGATCTGGGGCTGGCTGAACCGGCTGGAGGTGAGCTGCCGACCGGCGGGATCGAGCAGCATATAGCCGCGCCCGTCATAGCCGGTGCTGTAGATCGGTTGCAGCTGGACGGGAAGCTGCACGAACCATCGGCCGCGGCGATCGATCGACGCGGCATGGAGGACGGCGAATGCCTGCTCCGAGAGGCCGCGCTCCTGGAAACGGTCGACCGTTCTGTCGAGCAGCTCGGCCGTCACCTGCCAGAGCAGCAGGGCGGCAAGCAGGATGATGGCGATTTCCGCCAGCAGGATGCGCGCGATCAGCGATCGCGGAGGCCTGATCCTCATTCGACGCGCCGCAGGATGTAGCCCACCCCGCGGATCGTTTCGATATGCGCGGTGGCCTCCCGCTTTTCCAGCTTCCTGCGGAGCCGATGGATATAGACTTCCACGGCATTGGAACCGAGGCCCTCATCCATGCCGAACAGCTGATCCTCGACATAGCGCTTGGTCACGACGCGCTCGGGGCGGCGGAGCAGCAATTCCATGATCTCGCCTTCCCGCGCCGACAGCCCGACGGACACGCCGTCGATGCTCAGCTCGCGCGAAAATCGGTCGAACTGGAGATTGCCGATCGTCAGCTGGCTTTCCTGCAACGCGCCCCGCCGGAGCAGCGCGCGGAGCCTGGCGGCCAGCTCATCCATGTCGAACGGCTTGACCAGATAATCGTCCGCACCGGCGTTCAGCCCGGAGAGCCGATCGGGAATGTCGCCGCGGGCAGACAGGATCATGATCGGAACGCTGTGTTCGCCGGCCCGGACCTTGCGCAGCAGATCGAGGCCGTCACCATCGGACAGGCCGAGATCGAGGACGATCGCGCCATAGGTCATCGCCCCCAGCATCGCCTCGGCATCGCCGCAGGACGGCGCATGATCGAGCGACAGCCCGCGTCGCCCCAGCCCGGCCTTGACGGCCTCCGCGAGCTCCAGGTCATCCTCGACAATCAACAAGCGCATCGGAAGCCTTCGCGAAGGGGTGGTGCCGGGGGTGGTGCCCGGGGGTGGGGCGACGGGGCTGGTTGTAAGTCTCGTGTAAGCCGTGCCACCTAATGGACCGTGGCTTCTAGTGCGACAAGTTAGGGAACTGAACCGGTCCATGTCTCATGCCCCTTCTTCGCCAGATCTGCCGCCGGCACCCACGCTGTCCCGCGCCGCGCAATTGCGCTGGCTGCTGATCGGATCGGCGGCGGCCGGCGTCGTCCTGGTCGTGATCGTCGCCATCCACTTGCTGACGCCCGCGGCGGTGCCGGCTGCGCCCGTGGCCACACCGCCGGGCAGCTTCCGGCCGACGGCGAGCCAGATGGCGCAGCTGCGTACCGTGTCGGTCGGCACGGGGGCCGATCCGGCCAGCATCGTCGCGACGGGCACGATCTCGGTCGATGAGGATCACAGCACGCCGGTCGTGCTGCCCTATTCGGGGCAGGTCGGCGAGATCTTCGTGCAGGCGGGCCAGCATGTCACCAAGGGCCAGCCGATCCTCCAGATCGCGTCGGGCGATTTCGTGGATGCCCGCAATGCCCTGTTCGCGGCCAACGCCCAGCGCGCCGCGGCGGCGGCCCAGTTCAAGACGGCGCAGGACAACGCGACACGCCAGGCGGCGATCTATCAGAGTGCGGGTGGCGCGCTGAAGGATTATCGGCAGGCCGAGAGCGATCTGGTGACGGCGCAATCGGCGATGCGGACGGCGGACTCCGCGCTCGGCGCGGCGCGGGACAAGCTGACCCTGCTCGGCAAGAGCGGCCCGGAGATCGACCGGCTGGAGAAAGCCGGCGAAGTGGCCGGCATCTACGCCCAGACGACGTTCCACGCGCCATCATCGGGCGTGATCGTGGCGCGCAACGTCGCGCCCGGCCAATATATTTCCTCGGGCGGCGACAAGCCCGTGATCGTGATTGCGGATATGGCGCATGTCTGGCTGGTCGCGCAGGTCGATCAGAGCGACGCCGCCAAGGTCCATCTCGGCGACCGGATCGAGGTGACGACACCGGCCTATCCGGGCCATGTCTTCCACGCGGTGATCGACAATGTCGGCGCCGCCCTCGATCCCGATACGCATCGCCTGCCGGTGCGCGCGACCGTGGCCAACGAGAATGAGGCCCTGAAGCCCGACATGTTCGCATCCTTCTCGATTCAGCGCGGCACGGGCCAGTCGGCGATCCTGATCCCCGCCGAAGCCGTCATCCACGAGGGCGATTCCGCGCGGGTGTGGGTGGCCGGTGCGGATGGGCTGCTGCGCGCCCGCACGGTGACCATCTCCGATAGTGCCAATGGCATGGTGAAGGTCAGCAGCGGGCTGAATCCGGGCGAACGGATCGTCACATCGGGCGCGATCTTCGTCAACGAAGCGGGGCTCGGTTCGTGAACCGCGTCGTCGAGTTCGCGCTGCGCCAGCGCTATCTGATGATCGTGCTGCTGGTCGGCCTGGTCGGCGCCGGCGCCTTTGCCTTCATGAACCTCAATATCGAGGCCTATCCCGATCCGGTGCCGCCGATGGTGGAAGTGGTGACCCAGAGCGCCGGCATTTCGGCCGAGGAGGTGGAACGCAATATCACCACCCCGATCGAGATGCAGGTTGCGGGATTGCCGCACATCACCACCGTCCGCTCGATCTCGCTGTTCGGCCTGTCCGACGTGAAGATCCAGTTCAGCTACGACGTGGCGTTCATGCAGGCCGAGCAGATGGTGCTCGGCCGCCTCTCCCAGCTCGGCAATCTGCCCGGCGGCGCGCAGGCGCAGATCTCACCGACCAGCCCGATCGGCGAGATCTACCGCTACCGGCTTTCGGCCCCGACCGGCTATTCGGTGATGGATCTGAAGACGCTCCAGGATTGGGTGCTCCAGCGTCGCTTCAAGGGCATACCGGGGGTGATCGACGTCACCGGCTGGGGCGGCAAGCTGCGCAGCTACGAGGTCGTCATCGACAATGACCGCCTGCTCGCCCACGGCGTGTCGATCGGCCAGGTCATCCAGGCGATCGGCAAGTCGGACGGCAATGTCGGCGGCCAGACCGTGAATTTCGGGCCGCAGGCTGCGATCGTGCGCGGTGTCGGCCTGATCCAGGACGCCGGCCAGATCGAGAATGTCCTCGTCACCACCAATGGCGGCACCCCGGTGCTGGTCAAGGATGTCGCCAACCTCAAGATCGGCAACGAGCCGCGTCTGGGCATCGCCGGCGAAGGCAAGGACGACGATATCGTGATGGGCATCGTGCTGATGCAGCGCGGCGCGCAATCGCTGCCGACCATCCAGGCGGTGAAGAAGGAGGTCGAGACGATCAACACGACCGGCGTGCTGCCGCCGGGCGTACAACTGGTGCCGATCTACGATCGCTCCAGCCTGATCTCGCTCACCACGCACACGGTCATGCACAGCCTGCTCGAAGGCATCGTGCTGATCTTTCTGCTCCAGTGGATCTTCCTGGGGGATCTGCGCAGCGCGCTGATCGTCGCCGCCACCATCCCCTTCGCGCTCGCCTTCGCGGTGCTGATCCTGACCATCAAGGGGGAGAGTGCCAACCTGCTGTCGGTCGGCGCGCTCGATTTCGGGCTGGTGGTCGATGCCAGCGTGATCCTGGTCGAGAATATCTACCGCCACATGGCCGAGCGATCCGAGCATATCCTCGCCGGGCGGGGCCATGCCACCCATGCCAGCCGCTTCTCGTCGATCCTTCATGCCAGCCATGAAGTCAGCCGCGGCATCTTCTTCGCCGCCGCGATCATCATCGCCAGCTTCATCCCGCTGTTCACGCTGACCGGCGTCGAAGGCCACATCTTCGGCCCCATGGCGGAAACCTATGCCTACGCCATCGCCGGCGGCCTGATCGCGACCTTCACCATCTCGCCCGTGCTGTCCGCGCTGCTGCTGCCGGATCGGCTGAGCGAGGTGGAGACATGGATCGTGCGCCGGATGCGCAGCCTCTATCGGCCGGCGGCCGCCTTCGCGCTGGCGAACCGGATCATCACCTTCACCGGCGTGATCGTGCTGACCCTGGCCGCGCTGATCGCGATGCGATCGCTGGGCGTCGAGTTCCTGCCGCATCTGGAAGAGGGCAATCTCTACGTCCGGGCGACCCTGCCGGGGTCGATCTCGCTCGAGGCCGGCCAGCCCGTGGTCAACGGCATCCGCAACATCATCGCGAGCTATCCCGAGGTCGAGCGCGTGATCTCGACCCACGGCCGGCCCGACGACGGCACCGACGCGACCGGCTTCTTCAACGCCGAATTCTACACGCCGCTGAAGCCATTCGACGAGTGGCCGAGCGGCGTCGACAAGGAGAAGCTGACGGCCGAGATCCAGCAACGGCTCAAGGCCCGCTATCCCGGCGTCGACTTCGAATTCTCGCAATATATCGAGGACAATGTCGATGAAGCCGCGTCGGGCGTCAAAGGCGCGAACTCGGTGAAGGTCTTCGGGCCGGATCTGACCGTTCTCGACAGGCTGTCGGACCAGATCCAGGCCGAGATGTCCAAGGTGCGCGGGATCGCCGATCTCGGTGCGTCGCAATCGCTCGGCCAGCCGACCGTCCGCATCGACATCAACCGCGAGGCGGCGGCGCGCTACAACCTGACCCCGGACGATATCAACACGACGATCGCGGCGGCGGTTGGCGGCCAGAGCCCCGGCGACCTGTATGAGCCCAACACCGACCGGCATTTCCCGATCGTGGTGCGGCTCGCGCCGTCCGAGCGGGACAGCCTGGAGGCGATCCGCCGGATCACCGTCGCGGCGCCCGCGGCGAGCGGGCAAGGCCAGATCCAGGTGCCGCTGTCGCAGCTGGCCGACATCCGTCTGACCTCGGGTGCGTCCTTCATCTACCGCGAGCATCAGGAACGCTATGTTCCGATCAAGTTCAGCGTGCGGGATCGCGATCTCGGCGGTGCGGTGGGCGAGGCGCAGGCGCGGGTCGCGCGCAACGTCCAGCTGCCGCCCGGCTATCATCTCGAATGGGCGGGCGAGCTCGCCAATCTGACGAGCGCGGTGCATCGTCTGGAGATCGTCGTGCCGATCAGCCTCGGCCTGATCCTGATCCTGCTCTACGCCAACTTCTCGTCGCTGACCGATACGTTGCTGGCGTTCAGCGTGATCCCGATGGCGATCATCGGCGGCGTGCTGATGCTGGCGCTGAGCGGCACGCCCTTCTCGATCTCGGCGGCGATCGGGTTCGTCGCGCTGTTCGGCATTTCGGTGATGGATGGCATTCTGATGGTGACGACCTTCAACCAGAGTATCGACGATGGCGCGTCTCGCCGGGAGGCGATCGCGATCATGGTCGACAAGAGCCTGCGCCCCGTCGTCATGACCTGCCTCGCGGCGGCGATCGGCCTGTTCCCGGCGGCGCTGTCGAACGGCATCGGCAGCCAGGTGCAGAAGCCGCTCGCGCTGGTCGTGGTCGGCGGGATGACGCTGGCCCCGCTGCTGATCCTGCTGGTTCTGCCGGCGCTGATCGAGCGCTTCTCCCGCCATGTCGGCGTCCATGATCGCGGCGCGCATGATCGCTTCGTCGGCCATGAACCGAGCCACCGGCCGGAGGCGGACCCGGCATGATGCGGCCCGATATGACACGGCCCGATCTGACGCGGCCCAGCATCAAGGGGCTCTGCCTCCTCGGCCTGTTCGGCGCGGTCACCGGCTGCTCCGTCGGCCCGCAGCATCCGACGACGCCGTTGTCGCTGGCGCCGGCGGTGCCGTCGTTCACGATCGCGCCTGCGGCAGGCCCCGCGCAACAGTTCCAGGCCGGCGGCGAGCCCGCCGCCGATTGGTGGCGGCAGTTCGGCAGCCCGGCGCTCGATGCGCTGGTCGATCGTGCGCTGGCGGCGAATAACGATCTGGCGAGCGCGGACGCCGCTCTCCGCCAGGCGCGCCAGCAAGCCGCGGCGGCCAGCGGTGCGGCTCTCCCGCAGGTCGATGCGGGCTATCAGGCGCAGCGTATCCGGTCATCGCGGACGCTCTCCAATCCGCTTCAGGATCCCGATGACTATCTTTACACCCTGCACACTGCGCAGGTGACGGTCGCGTATCCGCTCGATGTCTTCGGCGGCGGTCGCAGCCGGATCAAATCGGCCCGTGCCGCCGGCGAAGTTGCAGCGGACAAGTTCGAAGCGGCCCGGTTGACGGTGATCTCCAACCTCGTCCTGGCGGTGATCCAGCGGGCATCGCTGGGCGCCCAGATCGAGGCCGCGCAGAGCGCCATCCGCGACAATCGCACGATGCTGGATCTGCTCCGCAAGCGCCAGCTGATCGGCGATGTCGGCGCGGCCGATGTCGCGAGCCAGCAGACGGCGCTGGCAACGGCGGAAGGCGTGCTGCCGACGCTCCAGAAGCAATATGACCATGAGGAAGGCCTGATCGCGACGCTGATCGGCGTGGCGCCCGGTTCGGCCCTCCCGGCCATGCCGGGGCTCGAGGAACTCAGCCTGCCGGCCTCCTTGCCGCTGAGCATGCCGAGCGCGATCGTCGCCCACCGCCCCGACGTGCGGGCAGCCGAAGCCCAGATGCGCGGGGCCGGCGCCGATGTCGGCACCGCGATCGCGGCGCGGCTGCCGAGCATCACGCTCAGCGGTTCGTTCGGGGGCGAGGCGGCCGCCTTCGCGTCGATGTTCGCCAGCGGCAATCCCTTCTGGTCGCTGATCGGCGGGGTGGCCCAGCCGATCTTCCATGGCGGCCAGTTGCTTCACCAGCAGCATGCGGCGGAAGCGGCGCTGGATGGCGCCAAGGCCGGATATCGGGCGGCGGTGCTGCAGGCGTTCGGGGACGTGAACGATGCGCTCTCGGGCCTGCGGACGGACGCGCAGGCGCTCGATGCCGCGGCACGGGCGATGGCGGCGGCTGACCAGAATCTCCTCTTCGTGCATCGGCAGCTCGAACTGGGCAGCGTCGGCACGCTGGGCTTGCTCAATGCCTCCGCGGCGGACGCGCAGGCCCACTCGCAGCAGATCCAGGCGAGAACGGCGCGCCTCAGCGATACGGTGGCCCTGATTCAGGCGGTCGGAGGCGGCGTGTCGGCGATCGGCCGATAGGAGGGGGCGGGATGGACGCGACATGGCCGGCTGGCAGCGATACGCCTCGGATCGCCGGAACGCGGCGCCTGTCCCGATGAGGGTGTGGCGAGCCCTGATCGGCCTCGGCCTGTCGTTGATAAGCGCATCGGCGGTGGGCGCGGAGCCGGTGCTGTGGAACGGAATCGAGGCGGGGACGCCCGCCGAGGAACTCGGCAGCCGGCTGTTCGAGGATTCCCGACAGACCTTCCATGCGCTCTCCCATCATTTCCGCATGGCCCAATTCTTCATCCAATATGACAATCCCGTCCAGGTTTCGGTCGATCTCGATCCCGATCGCAGGCAGGTCTGCGGGGTCGACATCGAGGGTGCGCGTGCGGAACCGGAGCTGAGGGCGCTGATCGGCGAATTCGGCCGCCCGGCGTCCCGCCTCGTTCAACGGCCGTCGGTCGCCCGACCCGTGGGGGCACCGGCGTCGATCGACGCCGGCCCATCGCTTCAGATCTGGACATGGCGACGCGGCAGGCTCGTGGTGATGTTCAGGGAAAGGCCGATGGCGGGCGATTTCCAGACCCTCTACCGACTGGCCGACGGGCGGGAGGCGCTCCGGCCTTGCTGATCTTGTTGAAGGCGGGCGGGCGTGTGGATGGCGTCTCGTTCATGACCGAAGTTTAAGGCTGTTCTGGACGGGCCGATGGGTGGTGCCGACGATGGCGGGCCTCTATCCTTTGCCGATCTGC
This sequence comes from Sphingomonas abietis, assembly GCF_027625475.1. NCBI lineage: Bacteria > Pseudomonadati > Pseudomonadota > Alphaproteobacteria > Sphingomonadales > Sphingomonadaceae > Sphingomonas > Sphingomonas abietis. The sequence goes on along the minus strand of NZ_CP115174.1, from coordinate 3,077,628 downwards.
GGCGATGCCGCGCGGGAGAGGTTGTTTGACACACGAGACGAGCAACGCCGACGGCCCGGTCATCTTCGCGCGGGAAATCGCGGCCGATGGCACGATGCGGTCGCTGGGTTGGGATCATGTCCGGGGCTGGCGCCCGGCGCAGGCCGGCGATCTGATCTGGGTCCATCTCGATCGCAACGCCGCTGGCGTGGATGCTTGGCTGCGGCACGATCTCGGCCTGTCGCCCGCCACCGTCGATGCGATCACCTCCAACCAGAACCGGCCGCGCGCCTTTCGCGAGGGCAATGCGCTGGCGACGATCCTGCGCGGCATCAACAGCGACGACCATGACGATCCCGAAAACATGGTGGCGATCCAGATCTGGGCCGATGCCAGCCATGTCGTGACGCTGCGCCGGCGGCGATTGCAGGCCCCCAAGGACGTGCTGGCCGAGATCGAGGCCAATGCCGGCAATGCCGTCACCGTCGGCGATCTCGTCACCCGCCTGGTCGAACAGACCGTCAGCCGGATCGGCGGCGTCGTGCTCGACATGAACGACCGGATCGACGAGCTGGAGCGGCAATGCGAGCAGACCGTGGTCGAGGACGTGCTGACCGCCATCGCGCGCATCCGGCGCAAATGCCTGTCGCTGAAGCGCCACATGTCGCCCCAGCACGAGGCGCTGATCCACATCGCCCGCGATGCGCCGGACTGGCTCACCGCCGATAACCGCGCCGCCATCCGCGAGACGATCGACCAGCTCCATCATTATCTCGAGGATATCGACGTCTCGATGGAGAGCGCCATCGTGCTGCAGGACGACCTCAACAATCGTGCGACGGCGCAGACCAACAAGACATCCTATCTGCTGTCGATCGTCGCGGCGATCTTCCTGCCGCTCGGCTTTCTCACCGGGCTGCTGGGCATGAATGTGGGCGGCTTGCCCGGCACATCGTCGCATGCCGCCTTCTGGATCACCTGCGCCGGAATGGCGATCCTCGCCGCGCTCCAGCTCTTCACCTTCCGAAAGCTGAAATGGCTGTAGGCGGCGATCCGCCGACATTCCGGGCGATCAGTGGAAGCGCTTGCGCAGCGTGATCCGGAAGGTCCGTCCGGTCGGGTTGAGATAGGCTTCGCTATAGGCCAGCGGCACGCTGTTGTTGCCGTCATGCACCGTGGTGTGCGCGCCCAGCACATTGTCGGCGGACAGGTTGAGCTTGCCGCGCAGGAAGGGCAGCGCGTGGACCAGCCAATGCTGCTCGGCCAGATTGATCTGGAGGCGCAGATTGACGGTGACGCCCTGGGAGAAGGTCAGGCGGTCGTTGCCGGCCAGGCCGCTTTGCGTCGTCGTCGGGGTCTGCCACCGCGCATTGATGTCGGCACTCCAGGTGCGTGTCGCGATCGTCGTCTGGAGCTCGATCTCGTGGCGCGGCGTGCCGCCCATGTCGCTCAGAAAACCGCCGTCGAGCAGATCGAGCCGGGGCAGGCCGTCGCGCAGCACGACATCATCCTGAAGGCGCCAGGTATCATAGAGGGCGATCTGGAATTGATCGCGCGTCGGGGCCTTGCCGGGCGCGCCGGGCAGCGAGGCGCCGAACGCGGTGGAATAGTTCAGCCCCCAGCGGATCTGCTGCTGATCGCGGCTCGCCAGATTGACCGGGCTCGTATCCTGCCCGGTCAGATAGCCATCCTGGTTGCGGGTGAACATCTCCGGGAAGGCAGCCATTGCGGCCGTCGTCGCCGCCGTGATGGCGACGATCGGATCATGGGTGTGGGTGATGGTATATTCGGCCGAAAGCTGGAGATCGGTCGATCGCAGCGGATTGACCTGGATCCGCAGGTTCCCGATCCGCGCCCTGGACGGCGTGAGCGCGCTGTTGCCACCCTCGAGCCGCCGCACGATCGAGGTTTCGCCGGTGACGAAATCGAATTCGCGCAGGTCGGGCGTGTCGAGGATGCCGTTGGCGAGCTGTTCGAGGGTCGGCGCCTGCTGCTCGCTGCGTACCGAGGCGATGATCTCGACAGGCTTGATCGGCGCCCATTGCAGCGTCGAGCCGAAGGTCGAGAGCGTGCCGAAATCGGAAAGCTGGCGGGCCTCGCCGTTCAGCCCGATCGACAGCTTGCCCACCGGCGAGTGGGCCGATGTGATCGGGATATCGAAATTGCCCTGGATATTGCCTTCGTTGCGGTCGCGATCCTGCTGCTGTCCTGCGGCGGGAGACTCGCTGCGGATGCCGGAGAAGGCGAAGCCCGCGCGGAGCGAGGCGCTGATCGATCCGGCCGGCAGCGGCAGCAGCTTGCCGTTGAGGAAGGCATCGCCGCTCGCGGTGCGCGTCTCGGTGGCGACGCAATCCAGGTTCGCCATCCCCTCGCAGCGCTGATCGAGCAGCGCCGGCGAGGGTATCGTGACCGTGTCGAAATGGCCGCCGGACGCGGAATCCTGCGTGCGGATGACATGCGCGGTGTCGTCGAGCTTGCCGATGAACGACCAGCGCCAGCTATCGAGATGGCCGTTCAGGGTCAGGCTCGTCTGGGCATCGACATGCTGGTCGGATCGATAGCGCGGGCCGCTGATGAGGCCGGGGGAGCCCTGCTGGCTCAGCAGGTCGCCATCCTCGTCGGCCAGGCCGAGCCGGCTTTGCAGCGTGCCGAGTTCGAGCCGGCTGGCGAAATCCGCGGTGAGCGGGCCGAAATCGCGGGTCAGATCGCCGCTGACGGTGAGATCGTCATTCTGCGTGGCCAGCGTATGCGCGGGGACGGGCGTCGACGTGGCGCCCGTCGCCGGATCGGCCAGCGTCGTGCCGGCGAAGAGCGGATCGATATGGCTATAATCGAGATCGATATTCCAGTGGGAATGCTCCCCGATCCGCAGCAGATCGGCCTTGGCCCGGTAGATTCCGCGCCAATTCTCCGGGGCGGCGGTGTAGCGGCCGAGCAATGTGAGCGCGTGATAATTGCTCCGCAGGACGACGTTGACGACCTTCTGGTCGGCACCATAGCCATATTGCAGCGCGACCTTCTCGGGAAAAACCTCGATCCGGCGCACCGCTTCGGGTGGCAGATCGCGGATCGACGAGAAGCCGGCGATCCTCTGGCCGTTGACGAGCACGACGGGGGTCTGCGCGTCCTTGCCCGGCTCGCTCTCGCCGGTCTTGAATTCAGGCGCGAGATCCTCGAACACCTCATGCAGATCGGCCGCCCCCAAGGCGCCGATCGCAGCCGAATTGAGCGTGACCTGCGGCGGGATGTCGGTGGCGACCGCACCATGTTGGCGATGCGCGGTGACCAATATCTCGTCCTGGGCGGAGGCCTTGGCTTCGGCCGCATCCTGGGTCGTGAGCGAATGGGCTGGCGTGACGGTGCTGGGGGTCGCGGTGCTGGGAGGCGCGCTCTGCGCCAGCAGCGGGGTGGCGGAGAGTCCCCCCATGGCGAGCATGGCAGCGCCACGGACAAAAGAGGAGGGCCGCGCGGTCATCGCCGCCGGTCGCCGCACACAACGCATTTTTCCGTAGCTCCGCCTTACCGTACTCATCGTTCTTCGCGTGCCCGGAAGCGACCACGGCAGCCCAATCGGGCGGGCATGGCGCCACGGTGGATGGCGGGAGTCTGAGTGTCAGACTAAGTTTTTGTCATGTTCGGGCGCGGCGGGCACGCATCGTCCCGCCGCGCCGATCGGCCAGAACCCGTCGCGATCGGTGTCAGCCCTCGCCGGGCTGTCCCGCCGGCGGAGGCGGGAAGCCGCCCATGCCGCCATGCGGCCAGCGACCGTCACCGCGACGGCCATGATCGTGGCCGGGGCCGTGATCGTGGCGCAGATCATCGAGCGCATCGAAGCGCTGCTGCTGTTCGGATGTCAGGCTGGCATAGAAGGAGCGGGCCGACGCGATCTTCTGCCTGACCCCATCGTCATGCCGCCTGGCCGCCGCTGCCATGGCGTCGAGGCGGGCGGGAAAGGTCGCCGCGGTGGCGTCGGGTCCGGCATCATCCGGCCCGGCGCGATGTGGGCGATCATGTGCTTCGCCGTGCGGCGGGCGCATGGATTGCAGGAAATTGTCCAGCGCCGGCCTCTGGTCCGGCCGCAGCCCGAGGAGGACGGCCATGTCGTCAGCCCGGTGTGCTTCCCTTTGGGCGTGCATCTGTTCGATGTCGGCCCAGCCTCCGTGCGGGGAGGGCGGGGGCTGATCCGCCGCGAGGGCCGCGCCACCGATCGAGGCCGTCGCAAGGAACGTCATCCAATATTTGTGCATCATCGACTCCCATGGGATTATCGCGACAGGCGTTGGCGCACGGGCGTGTCGAGCGAATGTCCCATCGGCGGGCGGCGCTGAAATCTTCGCAGCATGGCGGCAATATTTCGCCGCGATCGAGGGCGACGACCGGGCGTCAGACGCGCGCGATCATCGTGCGCGATCGTTCCGCCGGGTCATCGGCCGGACTTGCGGGCCGCATTCAGATCGACGACGGTTTCCGCGCCCGGCGTCGGCAATGTCGCATTCAGCAGCGGGATCCGATCGAGTTCGACGGGGCGGCTCAGAAAATATCCCTGCACCTGCGCGCAGCCTTCTCGGCGCAGGACATCGAGCTGGGTCGCAGTTTCGACGCCTTCGGCGACGGTCTCGATTCCCAGGGCGTCGGCCAAGGTGAGGATCGCGCGGATCACCGCGTTGGCGCTGCTGTCGGGCGCGAGGTTGTCGACGAAGCATTTGTCGATCTTCACCCGATCGAACGGGAAGGAGCGGAGGAAATTCAGCGAGGAATAGCCGGTGCCGAAATCGTCGAGCGCGATGCGCACCCCGATCGTCTGGAGCTTGCGCAGGGTCTGCAGCGCGACCGACATATTCTCGATAAACACGCTTTCGGTGATCTCGATGATCAGGCGGCGGGGCGCGAGATGGCTTCCCACCAGGGCATCCACCACCGATCCGAACAGCGCCGGGTTCATCAACTGGCGCGGCGAGACGTTGACCGAGACCGTCGCGTCATGATCCCACTGGGTCGCGCAGCGACAGGCTTCCGCGATGGCCCATTCGCCGAGCGCGTTGATCTGGCCGGATTTCTCCGCTGCGGGGATGAACAGGGCGGGACTGACATCCTGGCCATCCTGCCGTCGCCAGCGCATCAGCGCCTCGAAACCGGTCAGACGGTTGTCCCCAAGGCTGTAGATCGGCTGGAACACGAACCGGAATTCCCGATCGCGGATCGCGCGCCGCAGGTCGAGCTCCAGCGCGCGCTGCTGGCGGGAGGCTTCGTCGAGCACGGAATCGAACAGGTGTGCGCAATTCTTGCCGGCACCCTTGGCCGCGTACAGCGCCAGATCGGCGCGCTTCATCAGCAGGATCGTGTCATGATCCTGATGCGACATCGTCGCCGCAATGCCGACGCTGCCGGACGGGATGACGACATCGCCGGCGATCATCATCTCCTGGTTCAGGCAGGCCACGACCTGTTCGCCCAATTCGGTCATGGCGACGGCGTTGGCCTTGCCGGGCAGCAGGATCGCGAATTCGTCGCCGCCCAGCCGGGCAATCTGGCTGTCGCCGAACTGCGTGGCCAGCCGTGCGCCGATCTCGCACAGCAGCGCGTCGCCGCCCGGATGGCCGAGTGTATCGTTCACATTCTTGAAGTCGTCGATATCGGCGAGGATCAGGATCACGACGTCGCCGGGTGCCATCGCCGCGACCTCCTGCTTCAGGCGCTGGAGGAAGAGGCGGCGGTTGGGCAGCAATGTGAGCGGATCGTGCATCGCATCGAGGATCTTCTGCTCCCGATCCTCGATGGCGGCGACCATGCTGTTATAGGTTTCGGCGAGCCGGCCGACCTCGTCGACCGATTCCACGGGAACCTTGATCGATATGCCCCGGCCGAATTGCCGGGCGGCCTCTTCCAGCCGGCGCAGCGGCCGGGTGATCGTGAAGGCCAGGCGCCAGCTCACCGCGGTGACGATCAGCATCCCGGCGAGCGCGATCACGACCAGCAGGTGCTTGAGGGTCGCGTAATTCGCCAGCAGCGGCTTGAGCGGCCGCTGGAGGATCAGCTCGGTCTGGAGGCCCTGCTGGAGCGCCGGAAGCGGCGCGTGCCATGTCAGGATCGCGTCGCCGTCCCGGTGGAGCAGGCGGGCGGTGCGGGGCGGCTGGTCGATCATGTCCGCCGGCATATCCGGCGTCGGCAGGACCGATGCGATCAGCTGGGATGGGGCAAGGCCCGCCAGTGCGCCCAATTCGCGGCCATTGAGCGGATGGGCGAGGATCAGCCAGCCGATCAGGTTCGGCGCCTTGATGGGCTCGGCGACGGCCATCGCCAATTGCCCGTCGACGCGGATGAGGCCGTGGCGATCGCCGCGCAGGATCGCCGGAATCAGGCGTGCCGCGATCGGATAATGGACGCCGCGTGCGCCGGTGGCGCTGCCGTCGGTATTGATCGCGAAGGCATATTCGGCGTCGGCCCGCGAGGCGAGATTGTCCAGCACGGAGGTGATCGTCGGGCGGTCCTGCGTGGCCACGGCCGAACGGAATCCGAAATCATGCGACAGAACCCGTGCCGAATCCTCGAGACGGCGCACCCTCAGATTGAGAAGCTGGTCGAAGACATGGGCATTCACCGCCATTTCGGTGATCGAGGCTTGTTCGCCATAGCGATCAATCCCCCGGTCGGCGACCAGCACCACACAAGCGAGAGTGATCCCCAAGAGGCTGGCGTAAATGAACGCGATCCGGAGCTTCAGCGATGTGAATTGCAAGGCTGGCATCATTTTACGATCGACAATGAATCGAGCCGGTTTCTCCCGGCTTTTCGCTCGAAGTCGAATAGGCCGTCATCGTTGACCTCAAAGCATGGTTAATGAACTGAATTTCAGTGTATTGCAGATGCTGTTAATGATCGTTGCGAAAAATGGGAACGGTAATTTCGTTTTATATGGTTAACTGCTATACTTTGGTCGATATCTTTGCCGCGGTTCGACCCGGAATGATGGACCAGTTGGTGATCTGCCAATGGCTTACGGGTTAACGGACGTGGATTTGCCGGCAATGTGTCGAGAGTTGGCTATTCGTCGGCCGGGTGCGCGATGTGTGCTGATGTGGAAAGCGCGGTCGGCGGCGTGGCTGTGCTGTCCACGCGTCGACAGGCCGATCCCGGCGCATGAGGCCGGCGCGATGTCGCGCCGGCGGGCTGAGCGAGCCGCGCTGCTGCTGTCATGGGGAAGTGGTGCGCCCGGAACGATTCGAACGTCCGACCCTCAGATTCGTAGTCTGATGCTCTATCCAGCTGAGCTACGGGCGCGTTGGGAGGCGGGCCACTAGCCAATCGTCCCGGGCTTGGCAACAGGCTTTCTGGCCGAGCGCGCTTCGGCACCGCTATCGGATCGGACGGGGCGCGATGGCGGCAGCGTCAGCCGGTAGACGAGGACGACATGATCGCTGATGATGCTGCCATGCGCGCCGTTGAGCGAGGCGTCGAAGGGGAGCCGTCGATTACCCGTGCTTCGCTTCCCGCTTCTCGCAGAGCGTGGTGCCGGCCAGGTTGGTCGCAGCGGTCGCCTGCGGCAGATCGGCGGTGCCGGCATAAGCGGTGAAGCGGATCGTGAAATGGTTGATCCGGTTGCGATGGTTCATCGTGCCGACGACGGTGCCGACATCGTTCGGCCCACGATCGGGCAGGGTGCCGATCCGGCCCGCATAGCGGCCGTCGGCGAGCCGATTCCAGCCGCGGCGTCGTGTAGCTGGGCGACTCCGCCTTCGGCCGCCGCGCCGGGCGAAGATCGCAGAGGCCCCTTTGCAATCCACCCGGACTCGGCGTTAGGTCGTCCCGCAATCACAGGAGACTCTCGATCATGCGGATGGGCCGACGGGGCATGATGCTGGGCGCGACCGCGCTGTGCGGGGCGGCGCCCTTTCCGATCGGGGCGGCGCGGCGGCGCGAGGCGGATTGGCACGCGCTGGCGCAGGACGTGAAGGCGGAGATGGCCTGGGCGTGGGACGCCTATCGTCGACAGGCCTGGGGCAAGGACGAGATACGGCCGGTCAGCGGCAGCTTCTCCAGCTTCCCGCTCAAGACCCACCATCTCGGCCTCACCATCGTGGAGGCGCTCGATACCTTGTGGGTGATGGGGCTGGACGAGCGTTTCCAGCAGGGCGTGGACTGGGTGAAGGCGGAGCTGGACTTCGATGTCGACGGCGATGTCTCGGTGTTCGAGACCTCGATCCGCTTCGTCGGCGGGCTGCTCTCCGCGCATCATGCCTGCGGCGATCCGGTGCTGCTCGCCAAGGCCAAGGATCTGGCCGATCGCCTGCTCCCGGCGTTCCAGACGCCGACCGCCATGCCCTGGCGCTTCGTCAATCTGAAGACCGGCGTCGGGCGCGAGAGCGTCACCAGCCCGGCCGACATCGCCACCTATCTGCCCGAATGGGGCACGCTCAGCCGCTTGACCGGCGATCCGCGCTATGCCGAGGCGGCGCGCAAGGCGACTGCCGCGCTGTTCGCCCGGCGCTCGCGCCTCGACATGGTGGCGACGCAGATCGACGTGCTGACCGGGGCGTGGCGCTCGCGAACCGCCACCGTCGGTTCCTATTGCGACAGCTTCTTCGAATATCTCTGGGATGGCTGGCAGCTGTTCGGCGATGCCGAATGCAAGCGCATGTACGACATCTGCACCGCCGCCATTCTCCGGCATCAGCCGCGCTGGCAGCGCGGCCGCCTCTGGTTCGCCGACGTCGATTTCGAGACCGGGGCGACCGTCTCGACGGTGCAGGACGAACTCGCCTCCTTCTATGGCGGCCTGCTCGGGCAGGGCGGAGCGATGCGCGAGGGCGCCGCCTATACCGAAAGCTGGGCCGGGGTGCAGGCCCGCTTCGGGGTTTTGCCGGAGGGCTATGACTATGCCACCGGCGCGGCCGCCCAGCCGACCAACGCGCTCCGCCCCGAGCTGGCCGACGCCGCCTTCAACCTGTGGCTGCTCGATCGTGACGAGCGCTGGCGGGAGATCGGTCGCGACCATTTCCTGGCGATGAAGCGCTGGAACAAGGCCGCTTATGGCTATACCGATCTGGCCGACGTGACGTCGGTGCCCAAGCGGCAGGCGGATCATTGCCCGGGCTATTGGTGGTCCGAGCAGATGAAATATTATTATCTGCTGTTCGCCGACACCCCGCGCTTCGATTACCGGACCAATTATCTGTCGACCGAAGGCAATGTCCTGCTCGGCTTCCGCCACGGCGCGGATGGGTGATCGCCGGGGCGTGGTTTGCGCATGCGGGCCTTGTGCCGCCCCCCCGGCATCCTAAATCCGGGGGGAAGGAGCCTGCCATGCCTGAATTGTCGATCCTGGATCTCGTCCGCATCCGGGAAGGATCGGACGCCAAGACGGCGTTCGACCATGCGCGCGATCTCGCCGCCCATGCCGAGGACTGGGGATATCGCCGGTTCTGGGTGGCCGAGCACCATAATATGCCCGGCATCGCGAGTCCTGCGACCGCGGTGGTGATCGGTCATATCGCTGCCGGCACCCGGACCATCCGGGTCGGGGCGGGCGGGGTGATGCTGCCCAACCACGCGCCCTATGTGATCGCCGAACAGTTCGGCACGCTGGCCCGGCTCTTCCCGGGACGCATCGACCTGGGGCTCGGCCGCGCGCCGGGCACCGACCAGATGACGGTGCGGGCGCTGCGCCGGTCGATCGAGAATAGCGATAATTTCCCGCAGGATGTGTTGGAACTCCAACATTATTTCACCCCCGCAGAAGAAGGGCAGCGGCTCCAGGCGGTGCCGGCGGCGGGCACCGAGGTGCCGTTGTGGATATTGGGGTCGAGCACCTTCGGTGCCCAGCTTGCCGCGGAGCTCGGCCTGCCCTACGGCTTTGCCTCGCATTTCGCGCCCGACATGCTCGGCGCCGCACTGGACATCTATCGTGGTCGCTTCAAGCCGTCGCAGCAGCTGGATCGCCCGCACGCGATGGTCGGCGTGAACATCGTCGCCGCGGCGAGCGACGCCGAGGCGCGGCGCCTCGCCACCACCCAGCAAATGTCGTTCACCGACATGTTCCGCGGCACCCGCGGGCTGAGCCGGCCGCCGATCGACGATATCGAGAGCTATTGGTCGCCGATGGAAAAGGCGCAGGCGCAGCGGATGCTGGCACGCTCGATCATCGGATCGGCAGAGACGGTGCAAGCCGGGCTGGCCGCGCTGATTGCCGAGACCCAGGCGGACGAACTGATGATCGTCTCCGACATCTTCGATCACGAGGCGCGGCTGCGCTCCTTCGAGATCATCGCCGAGGTGGCGGGCGCGATCCCGGCGACGGCGGTCGCCGCCTGAGCGGCGGTGGGGCTGGCGAGGTGCGGGGCGGCCGGCCTGCTGGGCCGCCCACCCGGATCGAGGCCGGACGCCCGCCAGGCGGCGATCACGCAGCGTAGCGGGGCGAAATCGCCGGTCTCCGGCGCCATGGCCAGCGCCAGATGATCGCCGGGCAGCCGGACCAGCGGTGCGGGCGGTGACAGGGCGTCGCGCGCGTAAGGCGCCAGCCAGCCCGGCGCGCTGCTCAGCATGGACACCATCTCGAACGCCCCCGGCCGGTAGGACAGGTGCAGCCAGTCGGTGATGTCCGCGAGCTCCGTACCGCTGAGGCGGAGCGCGGCGCCGACCTGCGGGAAAGGGTCTTCCTCACCCGGCAGGCGCAATGGCGCGTCCATGAGGCAGAGCAGGGTGGGCGGTAGCGTCATCGTGCCCGCCAGCCGCCGCAGCGCCATCGCGGCGACCAGCCCGCCCAGGCAATAGCCGACGATGCCGAGCGCCGGGCGATGCGACAGGATCGGCGCGAGGCGTTCGGCGAGCGCCTCAGCGACGATCGCGAGGCTCAATTCCGGCCGCTGGCGGTAGACAGCGAGCGCGGCCGGATAGCCGAGCGAAAGGATGCGTGCCGCCGGAAGCGCGGCCGCCAGCCGGCGGGGAAAGACCGCACCGGCCCCGGCCACTCCCCATGTCGCGATCGGATCGCCGTCCAGCCCATGGAGGAACAGCATGGCCGGGCCCTGCGCGGTGCCCCGGGTGATCTCGTGACAGGCGATCACCCGGCCCGCCGCATCCACGGCGCCGCCGCGCGGACCAGCATGGCCCGGTCATAGCCGAAGCATGCGGGGCTGCGGCGGGCATCGGCCCCGGCCTCTGCTCCTGCTGTGACGCGCTGGATGGCGCTCCAATGCACCAGCGCGAGCGGCATGGCGTGCCCGTCTCCTGCCTCGACCGCATCGGCGAACCGATCGAGCACCGCCGCACAGACCGTGGCGGGCAGGATCGGGTGCGCCCGATCGCCATAGAAATGCACGAAGCGGGTGTCCGCGGCGGCGAGGGCGGGGGGCGCCTGCAGGCCCTGCACATATTGCATGCGGTCGCGATCCGCCGCGGGGCGACGCTTCAACACGGCGTTGATGGCCTCCTGTTCGCCGATGCCGTTCCATCGCGTCGGCGGGGTGATGAATTCGGTGCGGTCCCACGCTGCATCAAGCAATTGCATCGTCCATGGCGAGGCACGCAGCGCGAACACGGCGCTCTGCACAGGCTGGGCTGCGCGACCCAGCGCCGGATCGAGGCCGAGCCAGCGGAAAAAGGAATCGGGCCGCTCGCAGACCAGATCGGCATCGGTGTCGAGCAGCGGCAGCACCGATGCGGGATGCAGCGCGACCGCATCGGCGTCGACCCAGATCGCCCAGCGATGATGGCGCAGCGCCGCCCGCAGCGCGGGAATCTTGGCCCAGCAGGCCGGGCGATCGCCGACGTCTGGCATCGTCCCGTAGAAGTGATGGCCATGGCGCGCCGCGAAGGCGCGCGTCGCCGCGACGCCGATGGCGCCCAGTCGCGCATATTTCAGGCTCTCCTGGTGGCGCGGCACGGCGTTGAAGGTGACGAGGGCGACGTCGCCGGGATTCATGCGATCTCGACATGATCGGTCAGGCGCTTCAGGACGGCGATCGTCTGCGGATCGACCGCGCCCTTCACCCGGATCAGGGCCACGCGGGCGACATCTTCAAATATTGCGTAGAGCGGCCCATGGGCGGCGAGATGGCGATCGACCGCCGCCTGATCGTCGATCGCGAGAACAAGGTCGAGCCGCGTCCCGTCGTGTCCATGGATGTGGGCGGAAACCCCTGGCGTGGATCGCATCGCGTCGATGAGGCTGGCGCAGGCCCGGCCCGCCGCATCGGCGCGGCCCTCGGCGACGGCGAAGCGGATGGTGATGGCGATCGGGCTGGCCATGGCGTCTCTCCCGGGTTTCAGGCTGATGGCGTGGTGGGATCGGGGGCGGAGTCGGGGGCGTGTTTCGCCCAGAATAGCAGCGCCTGATCGACCTTGCCGTCGATGCAGGCGATCGCGCCGCCATCCACCCAGGTCATCGCCGCCGAGGCATTCTCGGCGATGGTGTTGATCGTCGGCAGATGATCATAATCGCGCTTGGCCAGCGCCACGCCGAGCGCGGTCAGTTCGCTGGCCGGGATCTCGACGGCCTTTTCGATGATCTTGAGCAGGATCTTGTACCAATTGGCCATGATCGTCGCCTTGAAGCTCTGCAACCAGGCCGGCTGGCCGGCATGGGCCAGCGCATCGCCGGCACCTTCGGCGGCCTCTTCCTCCGCCGCCTCGATCTCCTCGGCATCGGCATGCTCGCCGAGCAGCGGCTCCAATTCGCTGTCCGACAAGGAAGACACGAGGGAGTCCTCGGCGCCGTCCTCGATCGATTCCGCCGCAGCCCCTTCCGCCGCACCCAACGCCTGATCCAGCGCGCCGCCGATCACCGCGAACAACACCTGGAGCGCGGTGTTGAGCGCGATCTGGTAGATTTGGGTCGTCTCGCTGGGGATCACGGTGACGCGGGTGGTGCGCTTCGCCGTGCCGACCTGACTCAGCACCAGCGCGCCGTCGCTGCGCGGGACGATGCCGAGATCGGCATATTGCTCGGCGTCGAGCGAGACGGTGATGTCGCCGGGGCCGGGCCAGTCGGGATAGGGGAAGTGGACGTTCGACATCGACAGATGCGCGGTCGCGCCGTTCAGCGTCAGTTGCAGATTGCCCTGCGGGATGACCGGCGTGATCACCGATGTGCTGTCGCCAGCTGTGGCGAAGGCAAAGCTCCCCCAGGTCATGGTCGCGGCATTATAGACCGTCCCGGTCGGGCTGATCGCGAAGTCGGCCATGGTCGAACCCTGCACTACGGCCGGCAGCGACGGCGCGATGAGCTGCGCGGTCACCAGCCCGGTGCCGATCACGATCGCCCGATCGGCATCGGCCGGGGCGCCGTCGAACAGGCGGGCATCGACGGCGGGCTGCAACGCGGCGTCGCTCCGCCCTTCCGTGGTCGCCAGCACGGCGACGATCGCGCCGCGCGCGTCGTTGGCGGGCAGCGGCTGCGACGCGAACGCCGCGGCGGTGGGGCGCAGCCAAAGCGGGGCGCCGTCGTCCGCCGTGACGGGTGCGAGCTGCACCGATCCGAACGCGCCGGCGAGGCCGGGCACCGCCGCGCGCAGCATGTCGGTCAGCGCCGCAACGATCGGATAGACGTCGGCCTCGGCCATCCCGCTCGGCAGCGTGTAGGTGTCGAGGATCACCGCCGCACCGCCGAGCGGCGCGATGACGCCATCGGCTCCGACCGCCAGCATGATCATCGCGGTGGCGGTCGCGCCGGCGATGTCGACGGCCGCGCCATCCACCGTCACCGTGCCGCTGGCGATCGTGCAGCGCAGCAGCTGCCGGTTGGACGGCGCGCCGCCGATCAGGTGCCAGGCGCCCCACGTGCCTGCCGCGGTGGCGGTGGCGAAGCTCGCGGGGATATGGCCCCCGGCCTGCATCGCGGCGTCATAGGCCGAGAGGGTGGTGGCGAAGACCAGATCCCATCCGAAGGTGTCGAGCATGTTCGTCCTCATGGGGCTGAAGGGCTGGCGACGGTGCTGGCGAAGCCGAGTGCGCCGACCAGCCGCAGCGAGCCGTCGAGCATCACGTCGGACACCGCGAAATCCTGGCTGTCGGTCCACACGATCGGCGCATAGATATTGTCCTGCAGCAGATCGATGGCGGGGGCGTCGTCATTGGCGATCAGCCCGGCGATCTCGGCCGAGAAGCCGACCGCACCGACCAGCAGCGCGCCGAGCACCACGATCACCGGGGCCGCCGCCCCGCCCGTCACCACCGCCAGCACGACCAGCGCGATGGCGAGGATCGCCGCGACGATCGCGTCGGTGATCTTGACCCATTCCGCCACGATGTTGCCGTGGCTCTGGATGGGATCGCCGAGCTGGCGATAGGCCAGCGTGGTCTGCCCGGCTTTGTTGGTGCCCTTGACGATCGTGTAGCAGGAGGTGGTGCGGCACCAGGCGGTGACGCCGGCCTGTACGTCCGTCTCGGTATAGGCGTCGATCGAGATTTGCGGCCCTTCGATGGCGAAGGTGAACTGTTTCAGCACCGGCGTGTACCAGTCGCCCTGTTCCTGGACCTGGGGGAGGTCGATGGCGGCATCCGCGGTGAGGGTGATGGTCTGATCGCCGATGATCAGATCGGCCATGGTCAGGTTCGGCCACATCGTCATCAGCTGGGGGACGACCAGATCGAGCAGCATCAGCGCGCGCGAGATGCAGAAGGCGCCCTCCACACCGGGCGGCACGATGCGCTTGTCGATGACCTGCTGGAGGCTGCCGGGGGCGCGGCCGTTGGTCATCGCCAGCACGCCGAGGAAGGCGTCCGCGTCGCTCGGGCCGTCGACATAGGAATAGCTGACATAGCTCGGCTTGAGGAACGACCAGGCGCCCTTGTCCGCCTCCTCGTTGAGATCGGCGACCGAGAATATATAGGCGAAATCGGCCAGATTCTGGGTACACCACCCCTCCAGCGCGGCCTGGATCGCGTAGATCGCCCAGGCCGGGCTCGGCGCGACGGTCTCGTCGGTGGCATAATATTGCACCACGGGCACGCTCGGTTCGTCGCTCGTCGGCTTGATCTTGAGGTGGCGGCTGCTGGTCTCGGGGCCCTCGAAGAAATGCAGCCGCACCGTGAAGGTGAGCGATCCGCCGGCCCAGCGATAATCGGTATAGCTGGCCTGGTCGGCCGCCACGCCGGTCACATTCTGCAACGGCAGCAGGACATTGACCCCATCACCATCACCGCCGCGGACCAGCTGCCAGTCCCCGAACTGCCCTTGGCAGACCAGTTTCGGATCGACCGGATCGGCATAATGGAAGCTCGCCGGCGACGCCTTGCGCGCCCGGATCGCGGCGTTGACGTTCTCGATCCGGACGGCGAAGGCGGTGTCCCAGCCGAAGGTCGAGATCTCGCCCTGCGGCGGGTCTGCGGCACGGATGGCCGGAAGGGTCATTGCGCGCTGCCGCCGAGCAGGAAGGCGGCGCGGAAGGTACCGCCGGTGACCTGCCAGCTCTTGACGTAGGGCCACTGGATTGCCTGCGAGAAATTGGTCGCGAACTGGTCGATCGTCGGCACATGGCCCTCGGTGATCCGGTCGCTCCAGATCAGCTGCATGATCTGCGGGAGCAACCCGACCGGGACGCCGAACAGGCCGCCGATCACGCCGCCCCAGACCTTGTACTTGTTGGCGAACATGCCGGTCTTGCCGCCATTATTCTCGCCGTCGGAGCCGATCGATTCGCCGGCATCCTCGGCGCCGGCATCCTCCGCATCGGACAATTCGCCGTCCGACAGATTGCCGACCTCGTCCTCCAGCGATTCCGCCGACGCGGAGACGACGCCGGCGCCCTCCTCGGTCGCGGTCGACACCGCCGGGCTGAGCGCTTCACCCAGCGACGCGCCGAGAAAGGCGAAGATCAGCGACACCGCGATGGACTCGATGATCATCGCGATCTCGAAGCCCTTGTTCGGGGTCACGTCGGCGCGGATCGAATTGGTGCCGAGGCCGGGCGAGGGCAGGAGATAATAGCTGCCGTTCGACAGCTTGGCCGCCTCGATGTTGAAATATTGATCGGCGGTGAGCTTCACGTCCGCCGTACCGTCCGGCGTGGTGAAGGCTGCCTGCGAGATGCTGAGATGGAATTCCATGCCGTCCAGCGTCAGCTCGAAATCGCCGGGCTGGATCGCCGGCACGACGATGCTGGTCGGATCGTCCTTCTGGAGCTGGAAATTGCCCCAGTTCAGCACATTCTTGTTGGTGACGGTGATGCCGTTGTTGGTGACCTCGAAATCATCGTCGGTGGCGCCCATCACGCAATGCTTCGCGGCCTGCCGGACGATGTTCTGCATCGCCAGCGGCGCCGAGACGGCAAACACCGAATTGGTCGGTGTAGTCGTCGTGGCGAACACGTCGAACATGCGGATATCGAAATTCTGCTGTGGGATCGCACCGCTCGGTGGGGTGACGAGGCTGAGCAGCGCGAACGCCGATGTCGTGCCGGCGGTGGCGCCACTGGTTCCGGCCGAGCCCGCCGAAGCCAAGCCATAGAGCGAATAGGCCGGTTTCAGCCACTGCTTGTCCGCCTCGATCGCCTCCTCTTCGAGCCGAATGGCGGCGAACACCGCGTCGAAGGCGGCGAGGTTGTTCTGGTAATAGTCGTTGAACCCGCCTTCGGCGCCGTAGAAGGCATAGCCGCTGAGGCCGGTGATGCCCTGCACCACGGGGCGCTGGAACGCCTCGCTGGTCTGGTTGGCGGTGAAATGCAGGGTTTTGCCGGTGCCGTCCTTGGCGCTGTTGTCGGGCAATTGCTGCGCGGCGCTGGTCTGGGTGAGCGTGATCATCACCGTCACGACGCTGCCGTCGAGTTTCACCGGGGCGGCGCCCGGCAGCGTCACGGTGCCGGCCTTGATCGGGCAATTCAGGATGATGCCATTGCCTTCCCCGCCGGTCACGCTCCACGCGTCCCAGCTGCCGCTGATGACGGCGCCGCCCTGCGGATCGGTGCCCGCGAAGCTGGCCGGCGTGGTGTTCTGCGCGACGATCGAGGCGTTCAGCGCCGGCAATTCGAGCGCGAAGACCGTATCCCAGCCCATCAGGTCGATATTGCCGCTGCCGCCCGGCGTGACGGGCGCGGCGGGGACGGTCGCAGCGGGGGCGGGCGGGGCATTGGTGGCCATGGTGGTTCCTTTCCTGGTCGAAGCAGAAGATCCTGGTCGAAGCGGAAGAAGCGGGCGGATGATCGGATCGTGGCGACCGCGACGCGGCGCTTCAGGACGCGCCCGACGCGCGGATCACGAAGGCATCGGCGAGTTCCGCGTCGGTGGTGTTGAACTGGCTCAGGCCGGTCCAGACCGCGCTGGCGACGGGAATGGCACCGATCGACAGCTGGCCGGAACTGGTCAGCGAGTCGGTGACGGCGTTCTCGATCGCCGCGACCACCGCATCCATCACGATGTTCACGACCAGGCCCACCACCGGCACGATCCAGGTAAGCTCCTTCTCGTACCACGGGATATGCTCGTCGGTGCTGGGCGACGAGCGGCTCACCACGGTGAAGGTCGCCGATCTGGTCGCCTGGTCATAGCCGACGTCCATCACGACATTGAGATTGTCGAACGTCACATAGGCGTCGTGCAGGCCGCTGATGTCGAACTGACCGCTGGCGCTGGTCAGGATCTGCGAGCCGCTGATCGCGACCGCATAGCTGGTCAATTCCGGATAATAGTCGATCGCGCCGCTGCGTACCGATCCCATCGAGATGCTCTGGGTGTTGGTGATCGAGCAGCTCAGCGGCTGGTTCGGCGCGCTCGGCGGGTTGAACTGCAATGCCGACGCCGGGACATGGAGCGCGGACGCGACATTGGGCATCAGCAGGTTGCGCAGGAACACCGCCGGCGCCATCGCGAAGAAATAGGCATCGCCGGCGGCCAGCAGCGACGGGTCGACCGCGGTGGCCAGGATGTCCGGCCCCCAGGGGGCCTGGGTCAGCGACTGGATCGCGAGCGCCTGGGTCTGCCCGTCGACCGACTCGAAATAGGAGACCGACGTGGCCTTGGGGGCGAGCCATGGCTGGCCTTGCGGATTGGTGACGATCGTGGCGAATACGAATGAGATCTTGGCGCTGTTCTGGACCAGTATTTCGCCGAACCAGTCGTTGATGATCGCCGCCGCCTGCTTGGTCGGATCGCGCTGGTTCAGCAGACCGCTCGCATCCGGGTTGGCGACGTAGACGGCACCGCCGTCGTCGGTCGGGGTCGGCGAGTTGGTGTGCAGCGAGAAGGCGACCGACTGCGATCCCGCGCTCGCGCCCTGTACGATCGCCAGTTCCAGATTGAGCACCGGCTGGACGCCGGCGAGATCGATCGGCTGGCGAAATGGCGGCGCGGTCAGCGTCCCGTGGGCGATCGGCATCATCAGCTTGATGCGATTGGCGGAGCCGCCCGGCTGGATCGTCCAAGGATCGAACTGGCCGCTCAGCGTGATGTCCATCGCGGTGTTGGAGAAGTCGAAGGTCGCCAGAAGGGCGGTCATCGAGCGGGAGAGCACGCTGTTCACCGTGGCGATATTGCTCGCCGAAATCACATCCCAGCCATGGGTATCCATGATACCGACTCTCCCGATACGCGTCGTGGGTGGCCCCATGCCGGATGGCATGGGGCCTGGCGTTCAGCAGATATGTGGCAGCGTTATCGCCAGCCATGGGTATCCATGATACCGACTCTCCCGATACGCGTCGTGGGTGGCCCCATGCCGGATGGCATGGGGCCTGGCGTTCAGCAGATATGTGGCAGCGTTATCGGCAGGCACTGCGGCGGCAGTGTCGGGATGCAGGTGAAGCCGACGGTCGGCGCGACCACCGCCGCCGCCGCAGGGAATGCCCCTGCCACCGTGCCGCCGCAGGCCAGCGTGTGGATCGGGGGGCAGGTGACGGTATTGGGACAGCCCACCGCATGGGTGGGCGTGCAGGTGACGGTGCCGGGGCAGCCTATCGCGTGGGTGGGTGTGCAGGTGATGGTATTGGGGCAGCCCAGGCCATGCGTCGGTGCCGTGGCGCAGATGCCGACCTGGGTACACAGGGTCGCCGCCGTATTGGGATGGACCGGCGGACAGGATATCGTGTTGGGGCAACCGAGCGCGTGGGTCGGCGTGCAGGTGACCGTATTGGGGCAGCCGGGCGCGTGGGTCGGCGCGGCGCCGCAGGTGCCGACATGCGTACACAGCGTCGCCAGCGTGCCGTTGACGGGCGGACAGGTGACATGGGTGCAGGCGAAGCCCAGCGTATGGGTGCTGCATGTCCCCAGCTGGGTCCAGATCGTCGGGTGGATCGTCGTGAACGGGTTGAACACGCCGGTATCGACGCCGAGCCCGCCGAGCGGGACGGCCGGCGGCGCGTTGACCGAGACGGAGCCCGGTTTCAGCTCGGCATGCCCGGCCAGCCAGAGATGGGAGCCGCCGAGCGGCGAGTCCGCGATCGGCTGGCTGTGCAGCACATCGGCGGTGGAGGCCTCGACCCACTGGCTCAGGCTGGGATCCGAATAGACGCGGATGCTGTCCTCGGTCGCGCCGCGGCCGACGAAGCCGCTGATCAGCTTGCGTGGCTCGGGTCGGGCCGGGTCGAGATGTACTTTATCGATGAAATCGTCGAATGTTACCGCGTGTTCGCCTTTGCTGGTCATGATCACTCTCCCGATGACAATAATATTACCGAGTCGATCTTGTGTTGTGGCCAAGCATGGAGATATTTTGGAATAATGATATGGAGGGTGACGGGGTAGTCTTGTCCATAATGGTTCGATTTCCGATCATGCTCGTCGGGATTTTGGCCTAGAAGTGCGGCCATGGGTCTGGATCATTGGGAATCGGTGCAGCATCTGTTGCGGATCGGCGTGATCTCACCGGCACATCTGGTGTCATCAGACGTCTCGGTCGCCTCGCTCAGTTCGCGCAATCATCTCGTCCGGGTCGAATGGCCGGGCGGTGGCGCGATCGTGAAGCAGCCCAAGGATCGCACGACCGCCGATGCGGCGACGATGTGGGCCGAGGCCTCGCTGTTCTGGCTCGCCACCCACGATCCGCTGTTCGCGCCGCTGGCGCCGTGGATGCCACGCTTCCGGCATTATGACGAGCGGCAGCGGATATTGACGATCGACTATATCGTCGCGGCCGGATCGTTCGCCGATGGCTTGCTGGGCGCGGGCCTGTCCGTGCCGCTGGTCGAGGATGTCGGGCGCGCGCTGGCGACGCTGCATGGTCCGGTGTCGCAGGCGACGGCGGGGGCGCCGAGCCGGCGGCTGTTCGCGGCGCTGATGCCCTGGGTGCTGACGATCGGCACCGCCGAGGCGCGCTATGTGCCGCTCACCCCGGCCTCGGCGACCGTCTTGCAGCAGCTGATGGCATGGCCCGGGGCCGGGGCGGCGCTGCAACGGCTGCGCGCGGCATGGCGCGCCGATCAGATCATCCACGGCGACGTCAAGGCGCCCAACCTGCTCGTCGCGACCGACGGGACGGCGCGGATCATCGATTGGGAGATCGTGACCCTCGGCGATGGGCTCTGGGACGTTGCCGGCCTGATCCATTCGATGCTCGTCCCCAATCCGGGCGGGCTGCCCGAGCCGCTCGACGTCGCCCAGGCGCGGGTGCGGCCGATCGCCGAAGCGCTGTGGCGGAGCTATATCGTGGCGGCGCCGTGGCCGCGCGCGGGCGATGCGCCGTCGATGCTGCTGGCCATGGCCGGTGCCCGCATCCTCCAGACCTGCCTCGAGAGCGCCCATCACGGCGTCGTAGCGCCCGGCATCCCGGCGATGCTGGAGATGGCGGCCGCCCTGATGACCGATCCCGTGACGGCGCGGCAGCGCTGGCATTGGCCGGCATGAGCGCGCTGGAGGATGTTCTGCGGGGCGTTGCGGCGGATGTGCGGATCGTCGGCGCGGGGCTGGCGAGCCTGTCGTCGGGCGCGCGCTTCGCGTTCGGGCGGCCGGATCAGCCCACCGCCGGATTGAGCGAGGCAATCTATGGTCGCCATTATTGCCGCCCCGGGCAGCCGGACTCGGCCGCGGCCGGCGACGACGCCCGGTTCCTCGCGGACCTGCGTGTCGCCAACCCGGTGGCGATGCGGGACGGCGGGGTGCGCGAACTGCGGAGCGAAGGGCATTATTTCGTCGTCGGCCGCCCCGTGGCGGAGGCGGCGGCCGGGCGGCAGGTGCGGTTCTATTGGAACATCACGTCGCACGGCGCCCCGTACCTTCTTCAGGCGCTGGGCGCGGGGCTGGAGCGCCGCCGCATTCCCTTCCAGCTCAAGGTGCCGGTCTCGATCGCCGGCTATGATCGCGCCGATACCGGCGTGCTTTATTGCGCGGCCGAAGACGTCGCGGCCGCCATCGACGTCATCGAGGCCGTGCATATCGCGCTGGGCACCGCCTTGCGTCCCGACGTCCCGCTCTTCGTGCGACGGCTGGCGGCGGGACTGGGCTTCGCCGAAAGCCCGCAGAGCGGAGAGAGCTTCGGCCTGCAGCGCAGCCGGCTGTTGGCCGAGGGGCTGATCGCCGCGCAGTCCGCTGGCACCCTGCCGGTGGAGGCGATGGCGGCGCGGCTGGCTGGCTATGGCCTGCCAGCCGACCGGCTGGACCGCAATCCGGCGACCTGTTTCCCCTACGACTTCGCAGCGTTCGGGGTATGAGCATGCTGCCGGATCGAACGATCGCGATCGAGGTGGCGGCGCAGATCGGATTCGGAATCGCGCGCCGTGCGATCCGCAGCGGCGATCGATGCACCTGGCTGGATGCAGTGCCGGCCCTGCCGGGGCAGAACCCCGCCATCAGCCGATCGTGCGGGCCGGATCTCTATGGCGGCACCGGCGGCATCGGCTGGTTCCTGGCCGAACTCGCCGCCCGCGTGCCCGATCGCCTGCTGCGCGACACCGCGCGGGCTGCCCTGCGGCAGAGTGCCGCGCGGGCGGATGATCCGTCGCTGATCGGTCCCCATGGCTTTTATGGCGGCCGTGCCGGCGTCGGAGTGGGGCTCCTGCTGGCGGGGCAGGCGCTGGACGACGACGAGGCGATGGTGGCCGGCCGCCGGCTCCTGGACGCGTTGCCGCTGGATGGTCATGCGCCGGACCAGACCGATCTGATCTCGGGATTGGCGGGCACGGCGCTCGCGCTGGCGATCGCCGGCGACGTGCTGGCGGCGCCGAACCTCGTCGCGCGTGCGGCTTGCGTGGCGAGGACGCTGGTCGGGCTGGGCGTGCGCGAACGGGATGGCGTGTTGTCCTGGCCGACCATGCCGGGCACGCGGGCCCATCTGACGGGCTTCGCCCACGGCACCGGCGGGATCGCCCATGCCTTGCTCGTCGTCGATGCGCTGCTCCCGGATGCAATGTTGCGGAGCGCGGCGATCGCGGCCCTCGCTTATGAGGAGCGGGCCTATAGCCCCGAACAGCGCGGCTGGCCGGACGATCGTCTGCTGCCGGGCTATCCGCCCGATCGAGCTTTTTATCCCACGGCCTGGTGCCATGGCGCGGCGGGGATCGCCCAGATGCGCCTGGCGGCGGCCGGGCGCGGGCTTGGCATGGCGGGCGCACTCGACGCTGCACTGGACGCGACGGCCCGCGAGGCAACGCGGATGCTCGGGCTGCCCGGCAGCGACCTGACATTGTGCCATGGCCTGCTCGGCCTTGCCGATGCGCTGCTGGATGCGGCGCGAGCGGGGCGTGACCCCGGCCCGCTGGCGGCCATTCTGGAGAGCGCGATCACGAACTTCCACATCGGCGAGGCGCCATGGCCATCGGGGTTGCCGACGCGCGAGGCGGTCAGCGGCGTGATGCTCGGCCATGCGGGGATCGGCTGGCTGTTCCTGCGCGTCGCCGATCCCGCATGCGGGTCCATCCTGTTGCCCGGCGCCCAAATCCTCACGCGCGGGGGTGTGACCGGGCCGTGACCGGGGCGTGATCGGGGCGGGGCCGACGTGGGAAGGGCAAAGGGCGCGTTGCGTCGCCATGACGCGAAAACGGGGCGACCCCGGATCATGGCCGCCCCGGCCGGAACTCTGCGTGGCCCGGTTCGCTTGGATGCCGGACCCCCGGCCCGGATGTGCGAGGCTCGGGCGCGGGATGTTCATTCCGCGAATCTGGAAGGCGCCCCATGATCACGCTCCACCATCTGAATTTCTCGCGGTCGACACGTATCCTCTGGCTTCTGGAGGAATTGGGGCTCGACTACGAGCTGGTCACCCATGCGCGTGATCGGCACTCGCGGGCGCCCGATGCGCTCAAGGCGATCCACCCGCTCGGCAAGGCGCCGATCCTGATCGACGACGCGCTGACCCTGGCGGAGTCGGGCACGATCCTGCGCTATCTCGAACAGAAATATGGCGATGGCCGGCTGGTGCCGGCGCCGGGCACCGCCGATCGGGCGATCCATGACGAATGGCTCGATTTCGTCGAAAGCTCGGCCGGGCTGCCGATCATGCTCGTGCTGCTGGGCGGCATGACCGGCGGCTTGCCCGAGGGCCTGTCCCGTTTCGCCAGGCCCGAACTGCGCAAGACGCTCGACTATATCGATGCCGGCGTGCGCGATCGTCCGTTCCTGATGGGGGAGCGCCTCACGCTGGCGGATATCCAGATGAGCTATCTGCTGGCTGCGGCGCGCCACGCCGGGCTGCTCCAGGATCATCCGGCGATCCTCGCCTATCTCGAACGGCTGGAGGCGCAGCCCGCGATGGTGAAGGCGCTGGCACGCGGCGGCCCGATGACGCCGCCGGAGCGGAACTGAGCCATGACGACGGTCGATATCAACCATGCCAGCGCGGCCGAGCTCGACGCCGTCGATGGCCTGCGCGGCCACGGCCCGGAAATCGTGCGCTATCGGGCGGAGCGGGGCCGCTTCACCGATGTCCGCCAGCTCGATGAAGTGCCCGGCTGTGCCGGCAAGCTGTCTGCCGAGCAGCGCGCCGCCTTGTCGGTGGGCCAAGGGTCGGTCAGCCAAGAGTCGGTGAGCAGCGGGTCGGCAGGCTCCGGCGACGGGAATCACGCATGAGCCGGATCGAGCGCGACGTGGCGATCATCGGCGCGGGAACGGCCGGCCTCGCCGCGGAGCGGGCCGCCCGGAAAGCCGGCGCCACGACCATCCTGATCGACGATCGCTTCGCGGGGACGACCTGCGCGACGGTCGGCTGCATGCCCTCGAAGCTGTTGATCGCGGCCGGCCATGCCGCCCATGCCGTCCGCACGGCCGGCACCTTCGGGATCGACGCGCCGCCGCCCGCGATCGATGGCGCGGCGGTGATGCGGCGGGTGCGCGCGCAGCGCGACGCTTTCGTCGCGGCCACGATCGAGACGATCGATGCGATCCCCGAGGGCATCCGGCGGCAGGGCCGGGCGCGGTTCCGCGACGCTTCCACGCTGGCGCTGGACGACGGTACGTCGGTGGCCGCCAGGGCGATCGTCATCGCGACCGGATCGCGGCCGCACGTCCCCGAGATGTTCCGCGTGCTGGGTGATCGGGTGCTGACCAACGAGACGCTGTTCGAGCTCGGCACGCTTCCGGCCTCGATCGCGGTGGTCGGCAGCGGGATATTGGGGCTCGAACTGGCACAGGCGCTGGTCCGCCTCGGCGTGGCGGTGGTCGTCTTCGATCAGAAGGAGGCGATCGCCGGCTTGCAGGACGATGCCGTGGAGGCGGCGTTGCGTGACATCCTGTCGCGGGAATTGCCGTTCCATCTCGGCGTCGAACTCGTCGCCTCGCTGGACGATGGCCAGGCGCGGCTCGACTGGTCTGGCCCGACGCAGGGCTCGCAAGCCTTCGACTATGTCCTCGTCGCGGCGGGACGACCGCCGGCCCTGGACGATCTGGGGCTGGGCGATACCGGCCTGTCGCTCGACGAGCATGGCGTCCCGCTGTTCGACAGGCGGACGATGCGCTGCGGCGAGAGTGCGATCTTCCTGGCGGGCGATGCCGATGCCGATCGGCCGGTGCTCCACGAGGCATCCGCCGAAGGGGCGATCGCCGGACGTCATGCGGCTTGCTATCCGACGCTCACGCCGGCCGATCGGGGCGTCGCCTTCTCGATCATGTTCACCGATCCCCCCGTGGCCATCGTCGGCAAACAGCTCGGCAAGCAGCTCGGCGAAGCCGGCGCCGAGCGCCCCGTGATCGGTTGCAGTTCCTACGCCGATCAGGGCCGGGCAAAGGTCGAAGGCCGCAATGCGGGTCTGGTTCGGATCTACGCCACGCCGACCGACGGCCGCCTGACCGGCGCGTGCCTGGTCGGCCCCGGAATGGATCATATCGGCCATCTGTTCGCCTGGGCGATCGAGCGTGGCGAGACGGCGACGGCCTTGCTCCGCCTGCCTTTCTATCACCCGACCTTCGAGGAAGGGGTGAAATCGGCGCTGCGCCAGATCTGCGACACGGTCCATTCCGCTCTGCCGAGCGATCGCGATGACGGCGCCCCGCCCGGCGGCTGACCGCAGCCGCCGGCACGGCGACGGGGCGTTTCGGCGAGTCGGGTGCGATGGGTGGGAACGAAATCGCGCCTGCCGCGTCACGGACTCTCGAATGGGGGCCGCGACTCCCGGATAATCGGGGGTATGGCCAGCCAATGACAGCGGATCGCGATCAAGACCGTGCGTCGGACGACGACGGCAGGAACGACGGCGAAGATCGTCCCGATACCAGGCCTCGTTCCGCCCATGGCGATGACGGGCATGACCATGATGACCGTGAGCCCGACGAGGATAAGGGCAAGCGCGACGACGATGATGACGATGATGACGGCGACGAGGATCAGGACGATCACGACGGTCGGCCGCCGCTCTACAAGCGTCCGCTCTTCTGGCTGATCTTCGGCGTGGTGGCGATCGTGCTGATCGTCGGCGGCCTGCTGTTCTGGCTGCACGCGCGCAAGTTCGAATCCACCGACGACGCCTTTGTCGACGCCCATGTCGTGCGGCTCGCGGCGCAGGTGTCCGGCCAGCTCACCGCCGTGGCCAATGTGGACAATCGGCATGTCGAAGCCGGCGCGCTGCTCGCGACCATCGAGACCGATGCGACCCAGGCGACCGTCGAGCAGGCGCGCGCGCAATGGCTTCAGGCCGAGGCGCAGATCGAGCAGGCGCGCGCGCAGGTGACGTCCGCGCAGGCGCAACGCGCGCAGGCCGTCGCCGAGGCGGTCCAGCCCGAAGCGCAGGCCGCCAAGGCGCAGGCCGATCTGAAGCGCTATGTGGCGCTCCGCCAGATCGATGCCGCGGCCGTTGCCGGCACCCAGATCGATCAGGCCCGCGCGCAGGCCGACAGCAGCGCCGGGCAGGCGGCGGCCGCCCGGCGCGCGATCGACAATGCCGATGCCCAGATCGCCGTCGCCGAGAAGCAGGTGAAGTCGGCGCAGGCGCAGAAGGCCGGCGCGCAGGCGCAGATCGACTCCGCCAAGGTGACCTATGGCCATCTCGATATCCGCGCGCCGGTGGCCGGGCAGGTCGTCAATCGCAGCGTCAATGTCGGCAGCTATGTGCAGGCCGGCAGCCAGTTGATGGCGATCGTGCCCGATCGGATGTGGGTGACCGCCAATTTCAAGGAAACCCAGCTCGCCCTCATGCGGCTGGGACAGCCGGTGGATATCAGCGTCGATGCCTTTCCCGACGTGCATTTCGTGGGGCATGTCGATTCGATCCAGCGCGGCGCCGGTCAGGCCTTCGCGCTGCTGCCGCCGCAGAACGCCACCGGCAATTATGTGAAGGTGGTCCAGCGCGTGCCGGTTCGCATCCTGTTCGACCGGCGCAACCGGAACGATCCCGATCTGCACCATTATGCAATCGGGCCGGGCATGTCGGTGGTGCCGACGGTCAGGGTCCGCTGAGCGTGGCCGCGGCGAAGGGGGCGAAGGGGGGTGCCAAGGGCGGCGCCGATCCGGACGCGGGCTGGTCGGACGAGCGCTCGGCCGCGCGGGGGCGCAACCCCTGGCTGATCGTGATCGTCATCAGCCTCGCCACCTTCATGGAGGTGCTGGACACCGCCATCGCCAATGTCTCGCTGACCCATATCGCCGGCTCGCTCGCCGTCTCGCTGGACGAGGTGACCTGGGTGCTGACCAGCTATCTCGTCGCCAATGCGGTGATCGTGCCGATCTCGGGATGGCTGTCCGACGTGCTCGGCCGCAAGCGCTTCTACATGATCTCGGTCTTTCTGTTCACCGTCTCGTCGCTGATGTGCGGGCTGGCGCCGAGCCTGTCCTTCCTGATCCTGTCGCGCATCTTCCAGGGGCTCGGCGGCGGCGGCCTCGCGACGTCCGAGCAGAGCTTCCTCGCCGATACCTTCCCGCCCTCCAAGCGCGGCATGGCGTTCGCCGCTTACGGCGTGGTGGTGATCGTGGCGCCGGTGATCGGGCCGTCGCTCGGCGGCTACATCACCGACAATATCAGCTGGCACTGGATATTCCTGATCAACGTGCCGGTCGGCATCATCTCGCTGATCCTCGTCCATTTCCTGGTCGACGAACCGGAGGCGCTGGAGCGCGATCGCCGCAAGAAGCTGAAGAAGGGCCTGAAGGTCGATGGTGTCGGCTTCGCGCTGGTGGCGCTGGGGCTGGGCTGTCTGGAGGTTACGCTGGATCGTGGCCAGCGCGACGACTGGTTCGGATCGGGCTTCATCACCGCGATGGCGATCACCGCGGTGCTGTCGCTGATCCTGCTGGTGGTGTGGGAGCTCAACCGCAAGGATCCGATCGTCAACATCCGCCTGCTCGGCAACCGCAATTTCGGCGTGTGCGTGCTGATGATGCTGACCGTCGGCGTCATCCTGTTCGGATCGACCCAGCTGATCCCGCAGATGTTGCAGGAGGTGTTCGGCTACACCGCCACCGATGCCGGCCTCGCGCTCACCACCGGCGGGCTGGCGGCGCTGGTGGCGATGCCGTTCACCGGGTTGCTCACCGGGCGGGTGCAGACCCGCATCCTGCTGGGCGGCGCCTTCACGGTGCAGGCACTGGCCTTGGGGCATCTCAGCGGCATGAACGCCGATGTCAGCTTCAACCATATCGCGATCGCGCGCGTCTATCAGGCGATGGCGCTGCCCTTCCTGTTCGTGCCGATCAACGCGCAGGCCTATGCCGGCCTCGATCCCAAGCAGTTCAACCAGGCCTCGGCGCTGCTCAACGTGGCGCGCAACCTCGGCGGATCGATCGGCATCTCGTCGGCGCAGGCGCTGCTCGAACAGCGCGAGCAATTCCATCAGGCGCGGATCGTGGAGGGGCTCAACCCGCTCAATCCGAGCTACATCGAGGGCCTGAAGCAGATCGGCGGCACGCTCGGCGGCGCGGTCGAGGATGCCACAACCTCGCAATTGGCGGCGCTTTATCAAATGGTGACCAAACAGGCGGCGATATTGTCCTATATCGATGTGTACCACACCCTCATGATCTTCGTGTTCTGCATCGCGCCGCTGGCGATCCTGCTGCGGCCGGTCAAGGGCGGGGCGGGAGGACATTGATGCGTCGTCTGTCGCTCCTCGCGCTGCTGCTCGCCGGCGGCTGCACCGTCGGCCCGAACTATCGCGCGCCGACACCACCCGCGCCGCCCGCCTTCGCCGGGCCAGCGGGCAACGGCAATGCCGAGGCGGTCGATCTCGCGCATTGGTGGCAGGCGTTCGGCGATCCAGAACTCACCCGGCTGATCGAGATCGGCCTGAAGCAGGCGCCCGATCTGCAAACCGCGGAATCGCGGGTGCGCGAGGCGCGCTATGCGGTGGTGCAGGCGCGTGCCGCCGGGCTGCCGTCGATCGACGGCGCGGGCAATGCCGAATATCTCAAATTCCAGCGGATCGGCCGATCGGACGTAAGCGATCTGGTCGACAGCGTCACCCAAGGATCGGGCGGCTCGACCGGCTCGACCGGCACGCCGTCGATCCCGACCAGCTTCCACACCTTCTCCGCCGGCTTCGATGCGAGCTGGGAACTGGATATCTTCGGCGGCGTCCGCCGACAGGTCGAGGCGGCCCGCGCCCAGGCCGAGGCGACTGAATGGAACGCCCGCGATGCGCGGGTCAGCCTGGCGGCCGAGATCGCCGCCGATTACCTCCAGATGCGGGGCTATCAGGAGCAGCAGCGGATCGCCCAGTCGGAGGTGGATCGTCAGCAGCGGTCGCTCGACATTCTGAGCCACACCGCGCAGGTCGGGCTGGTGCCGCAGGGCAATGCGATCCGCCAGCGGACCCAGCTCGCCCAGGCCAAGGCGCAGATCGCGCCGCTGGAGGCGCAGGCCCGCACCCAGATGCACGCCTTGGCGGTGCTCGTCGGCGAGCAGCCCGAGACATTGATCAGCGAGCTTTCGACGGCGCAGCCGCTGCCCGCCGTGCCGCCCGTCATCCCGCCGGGGCTTCCCGTCGATCTGATCCGGCGCCGGCCCGACGTGCGGGCGGCGGAACGCCAACTGGCCGCATCGACGGCGGATATCGGCGTGGCGGTCGCCGATCTCTATCCCAAGATCGCGCTGACCGCGATGCCGCAGCTGGCGACCGCGTGGCTCGGCGGCTTCTTTCTCGGCAAGACCTTCCAATTGACCGCGCAGGGGCAGGCGAGCTTCCCGATCTTCGATTTCGGCCGCCGCCGCGCCGTCATCAACGAGCGCAAGGAGCAGCGCGAACAGGCCTATATCCAATGGCGTCAGACCGTGCTGGGGGCGCTGCGCGATGTCGAGGACGCGCTGGTCCGTCTCGATGCCGAGCAGAGGAGCAACGCCGAACTGCGGGGCGGCGTGGACGATGCCCGGCGGGCGCTGGCCACGGTGCAGGCACAGTTCCAGGTCGGCCTGCAGGATTATACGCCGGTGCTGGATGGCCAGCAGCAGCTTCTCCAGGCGCAGAACAGCCTGTCCCAGAGCGACGTCCGGCTGCGGGAGGATGTCGCGTCCTTCTACAAGGCGGTCGGCGGCGGCTGGTCGCAGGCGGACCTGCCGCCGGATCGCCCCGAGATACAGGATGCACCGAAACGCTGATCCGGTGCTGATGCCGGTTCAGGCCTGCACGGTCCCATCATGGTCGCGCGCATTGTTCATCGGTGGGCGAGGCTGGTGATCGCCATCACCAGCGCCAGATGGGTCAGCCCCTGCGGCACATTGCCGAGATAATGTCCGTCACCCGGATCGGCCATTTCCGCATAGATGCCGACGCCGCGATCCATGGCGGCGATCAGCCGTTCATACGCCCGCTCCGCCTCGTCCTGCTGGCCGAGCAGGGCGCGCGCCTCGACCATCCACAGGCTGCACGCCAGGAAGCAGCCTTCCTCCCGCGATGCACCGTGGTAGCGATAATGATAGGGGCCTGCGCCCAATGTGCGGTCGATCGCATCGAGTGACTGCCGAAGCCGGGATGGGTTGGGAAAGCCGAAGGGCACGGCCAGCGCGATCGCGGCGTCCACCCCATCGGCCCCGGGATAGAAGAGGTAGCTGCCGATCTCGTCGGACCAGCAATGCTCGTCGATCCAGGCGGCGATCCTGTCGCGCTCGCGAATCCAGCGATCCCGGCAGGTGGTCGGCAGCTGGCCCGCGCTGGCCAGTTCGGCGGCCCGTGCCAGCGCCTGCCAGCAGCTGATCTTGGACATGGTGTAATGGCGGGCGTCGGGCAGCTCCCAGATGCCCGAATCCGGCTGGCGCCAGCGATCGGCGCATTCGTCGGCGAGATGGGCGAGGGTCTCCGCGCTGCTTGCGTCCAGAATATGCCCGGCGCTGACGAAATGGGCGGCGGTGCCGAAGATGTCGCCATAGACGCCATGCTGATGCTGATCGGTGGCGGCATTGCCGACCAGAACGGGCGTCGACCCGCGATAGCCGGGCAGGGCGATCTCCCGCGCCTCCGGCACGAGACCGCCGTCGAGCGTATAGCAGACCTGGGCGCCATGCTCCTTCAGGCGTCGCAGCAGCCAGGTGAAGGCGGCCTTGGCCTCGGCCTGTGCATCGACGGCCAGGAACGCCTTGATGGTATAGCCGGCGTCGCGCACCCACGCGTAGCGATAATCGTAATTCTTGGTGCCGCCGATCCGTTCCGGGAGTGAGGTGGTCGCGGCGGCGGCGATCGCACCGCTCGGCGAAAACAGCAGCAATTTGAGGGCGAGGGCGGAACGCACCAGCGCGTCCCGGTGGACGCCATCATATCGCAGCTTGCCGGCCCACTGCTTCCATTCGGCATCGGAGCCATCAATGCGGCCGTCGATATCCTCGATCGTCGGCACCACCAGCGGTTCGTCCTCGCCGGCGACGATGGCGATGGTTTCCCGATCGCCGGGCCCGACCGACAGGCCGGCTTCGAGACCGGCATCGTCCAGACGGCGCACCGTGATCCCGTCGCTGGTCCGAAACAGGCCGAGGACATGGCCGGCGTGGAAGACGGACTGGTCCCCGACCGCCGACACATAGGGATTGATCGTCTCAGCACGCCTGCCGAAGCGCACATGGATGTCGAACGTCACATGGCCGTCCAGCCCGTCGATGCGCCGGGCGAGCTCGGTCCAGGGCAGTCGGCCCGCGGTGCCGCTGTTCATCGACTCCGTCAGTCTGGCGCGGCCCGTTGCCGTCGTGAAGATCGTTTCCAGCACATTGCTGTCGGCGCGATACTGGCGATCGATCCGAAACGGCGCATTCGGCGCGACCGCAAAATAGCCGCCGCATTCGGGATCCAGCATCCGATCGAACAGAGGCGGGGAATCGAGATTGGGAACGCACCACCAGTCGATCGATCCATCCATCCCGCTCAGCGCGATCGAGCGCCCGTCGCCGAGCGCGCCATAGCCCTCGAGCGGAATATATCCGGCTTCGTCGCGGCTGGGTGGGGGGGCGTCGAAATGGGGTGTCTGGCCGGATTCGGTCGTCAAAATAAGCATCCCATTCGGGCAATGGCGGGAAGATACCCGCGGCCTGCGAAGTGTGACCGGCCAACGCGCGCGTCCCGCGGCGGTTGCACGAGGGACCGGAACGCGTGGGGCGGCGGCATCCGGGGCCGTTGCACTCCCTCTGCGGCCGTGCCGATGGCGGCAAGGCTTGTTGAGAGTCGTTCTCCAAAGGAACCAGCCGGTCCCGCAACTCGTAGAGGAACGGAATCTTCCGTCGCGACAACGGCATCGCCACACTGTCGGGCCATCGGCGCTGCCGCGCCGCTGGTCCGCACGGGGATCGCCCTCGCCGCCAAACCCGACCCGTGGCCCGACCTGTGGCCCGACCCGTGCCCCCGCGTGCTGCGCTTTCCCGAAAGGATGATCACATGGCCGATCAAAAACCCGATTTCTCCGCCGGGATTCCGGCGGCCGCGCTCGATCAGGGCGCGATCGTCGCCGGCACCGTGGATGGCGAGGCGGTCGTCCTGGTTCGTCATCAGGGCAAGGTCTGCGCCGTATCTGGTGAATGTACCCATCTCGGGGCGCCGCTCGAAACCGGCATCGTCGCATCGGGGGAATTGCGCTGCCCCTGGCACCATGCCCGCTTCGCGCTGGCAACCGGCGAAGCGGTCGGCGCGCCGGCGATGGAGCCGCTGTCTTGCTATGACGTGGTCGAGGAGGATGGCACCGTGCGCGTCACCGGCAAACGCGGGGTACGGCAGCCGGAGGAGGTCCAGTCCCGCGGCGGCCCGATCCTGATCGTCGGCGGCGGTGCGGCGGGCCACGCCTGCGCGGACATGCTGGCACGGGCCGGGCAAGGCGGACGGGTGACGCTGCTCAGCGCCGATCGGGACGCCCCTTATGACCGGACCTTCTGTTCCAAGCAGTATCTGGCCGGCAAGAAGGAGCGGGCCGATTGCCTGCTGCCGGAGCCCGGTCAGGGAGAGGGGGCGCCGGTTGCGATCCGCACCGGCGTGGAGGTCGCCAGCATCGATCTGGAGCGTCGCATCGTCACGACCGGCGATGGCGAGGATATTGCCTACGACACGCTGATCTTGGCGACCGGCGCCGAGCCGACACGGCCCGATATCGAGGGACTGGACCACCCGAATGCCCGCCTGCTGCGGACGCTTGCGGATGCCGATGGCTTGATCGCCGCGGCGGATACGGCAAAACATGTCGCCATCATGGGCGCGAGCTTCATCGGGTTGGAGGTCGCGGCATCCTTGGTGCAGCGCAAGCTGTCGGTCACCGTCATCGCGCAGGACGACATCCCGCTGGCCGCCATACTGGGGCCGGAGGCGGGGCGTTTCGTCCAGTCGCTCCACGAGGACAAAGGCGTGCGCTTCCAGCTCGGCCGGACGATCGCACGCTATGACGGCACCGTCGCCACGCTCGACGACGGATCGACGGTGGAGGCCGATCTGCTGGTGATCGGCGTGGGCGTGGAGCCGCGCGTCGATCTCGCCGAGAAGGCCGGCATTGTGTTGGCGACCGAGGAGGAAGGCGGCGGAATCCGCGTCGATGAGACGATGGCGACCTCCGCGGAAACCATCTTCGCGATCGGCGACGTGGCGAATTATCCCGATCCGCGGCTCGGCCATCGCATCCGTGTCGAACATTGGGTCCATGCCCAGCGGCAGGGCCAGTATCTCGCCCGTCGCCTGCTCGGCGAAACGAATGAGGGCTTCGGCGATACGCCGTTCTTCTGGTCGGGCCATTATGATGTCAGCCTGCGCTATGTCGGCCATGTCGCCTCGCCGGACGACCGGCGGGTCGAGGGGGCGGTGGAGCAGGGCGAATTCGCGATATTCTTCCGCGAGGATGGCGAGGAGCAGGCGCTCCTCACCGGCAAGCGCGATATCGAGGCGCTGGACGTCGAGGCAGCATGGGACCGTCCCGCCTCAGCCTAGCCACGTCGCGATCAGATCGAGCAGATGGGTGCTGGTACCGATATGCCCGCCCATCTGCAGGAAGCCATGGATCATGCCTTCGAAGCGATGATGGCGGAGATCGACGCCGGCCTCCTCCAGCCGTTCGCCATAGGCTTCGCCTTCGTCTCTCAGCGGATCGGCGCCGCAGGTGACGAGCAAGGTCCGGGGCAGGCCGTGCAGATCGGGCATCAACAGGGGAGAAGCGGCGGGCAGGCTTCGATCCGCCTCGCAGGCGAGGTGGAGATCGATCTGCCTCTCCAGATCGTCCAGCGCGATGATGTTGCCGTCCTCGCTTTGCCGGGAGGGATAAGCCGCTCCCCGGCGCAGGTCGGTGTTGGGATAGAGCAGTAATTGGCCGGCGAGCGCCGGCCCGCCCTGGTCTCGCGACCGCACCGCCAGCGCCGTGGCGAAGGTGCCGCCGATGCTGTCTCCCGAGACGACGATGCGGGCCGCATCGACACCCAGTTCGTCCGCTCTGCCGGCCACGCCGAGCAGCGCGCGCCAGCCGTCATCCAGTTGCGCCGGGAAGCGGTGCTCCGGCGCCCGCCGATAGAGCGGCGCCGCGACGATCCAGCCGGTGCGATGCGCCAGCGCGCGCAGGCACGGATCATGCCCGTCGACCGATCCGGCGATCGCGCCGCCGCCGTGCATATGCAGCAGCAGCGGCAGGCGGCCTGCTGCCGGTCGGTAGAGGCGCACGGCCAGCGGTTCCGGCCCGTCCGCCAGCATGAGATGGCTGATGGCGTGGAGCGGCTGCGGCGGGCCGCCGCAATCGTGCAGCAGCGCCGTCTGATAGCGGAAATCGGCGAGCCAGCGGGCATCGTCGGCATCTTTCGGGCGCTCCGGCGCACGCTGGGCGAGAGCCTCGAGTATCTGTGTCGCCTGCCGATCCATGCTCGCATCCTCTGGTTGCTGATCTCCATCAAGTCTGCCGAAGAAAAGCGGTTCCATCGTCGCCGGGCAGGGAACCACGAGGCCGCCGAACGCTTGAGTCCCTATCCCAAATCGGAGACGCACGGCATGAAGCTGGATATCGCAGGCAGGATCGCGCTCGTCACGGGTGCGGACAGTGGCATCGGCCAGGAAACGGCGCGTAAGCTGCTGGAAGAAGGGGTGCGCGTCGCGATCAGCGACCAGCCGGGCGGCCAGCTGGACAAGAGCCTGGCCACGTTGAAGCCACTGGGCGAGGTGGTCGCCTTCGAGGCGGACGTCACCAAGCTGGACAGCGTGCAAGCGCTGTACGGCAAGGTTCGCGAGGCGCTCGGCGATCCCGACATTCTCGTCAATGCCGCCGGCGTCACCGGCGCCACCGGGGATTTTGTCGAGGTCGACGATGCCGGGTGGCTCGAGACGCTGAACATCAATCTGATGGGCGCTGTCCGCATGGCGCGCGAGGCGATCCCGGCGATGCGTGCCAAGCAGTGGGGGCGCATCGTGCTGATCGGCTCCGAAGACGGCGTGCAGCCTTACATCGATGAACTGGCCTATTGCGCCTCCAAGGCCGGGATCATCAATTTGGCCAAGGGTCTGTCCAAGGCCTATGGCGGCGACAATGTGCTGGTGAACACGGTGTCGCCGGCCTTCATCGCGACGCCGATGACCGACAAGATGATGCAGAAGCGCGCCGAGGAAAAAGGCGTCGATTTCGATGAGGCGGTGACGAGCTTCCTCGCCGAGGAACGCCCCGGCATGGCGCTCAAGCGGCGCGGCACCCCGCAGGAGGTCGCCGACATGATCGTCTTCCTCTGCTCGGAGCGCGCCAGCTTCATCAACGGCAGCAACATGCGGGTCGATTCCGGCTCGGTGATGACGATCTGACGCCCCGGCCAATCCCATATTCCCATTCAAGGAGATGCTATCATGACCGATCGCCTGACCATGCAGGATCCCCGCGCCCAATATCCGCAGCCGCCGTTTCCGCGCCAGCCGCAGCCGGTTCCCGGTCTTGCCGGCAAGATGGACCCGCAGCCCGATCACGGCGAGACCAGCTACAAGGGCTCCGGCAAGCTGACCGGCCGCAAGGCGTTGGTGACGGGCGGTGACTCCGGCATCGGCCGGGCCGCGGCCATTGCCTTCGCGCGCGAAGGCGCCGATGTCGCCATCGCCTATCTCGCCGACGAGGAGGCCGATGCCAAGGAGGTCGTGGTGCTGATCGAGGCGGAGGGTCGGACGGCCGTCGCGCTCCCCGGCGACGTGACTGATGAAGCATGGTGCCGCACCCTGGTCGAGCAGACGGTGGCCGGGCTGGGTGGTCTGGATCTGCTGGTGATCAACGCCGGCCACCAGCAGAACCGCCAGTCGATCGCCGAGGTCACGTCGGACGATTTCGACCGGACGATGAAGACCAATCTCTACGCGATGCACTGGATCGCCCAGGCCGCCGTGCCGCACCTGCCGGCCGGCGCGTCGGTGATCACCACCGCGTCGGTCCAGGCCTATGACCCGTCGGCGATCCTGCTCGACTATGCGACCACCAAGGCGGGCATCGTCGCCTACACCAAGGCGCTGGCGAAGCAGCTCCTGGAGAAGGGCATCCGCGCCAATGTCGTGGCGCCAGGGCCGTTCTGGACGGCGCTCCAGTCGAGCGGTGGCCAGCCGCCGGAGGCGGTCACGAAGTTCGGCGAGGAGAGCGCATATGGCCGCCCCGGCCAGCCGGTCGAGATCGCGCCGGTCTATGTGCTGCTCGCCTCGCAGGAGGGCAGCTTCATCAACGGTGAAGTCTATGGCGTGACCGGCGGCGCCGGCATCGCCTGACTATTGGCCGGCTGATCCTCCAAGGGGGCCGGGCAAGCCTGTCCGGCCCCGACATGACGACGACGCGGGAGACGCATGATGAGCGACAAGGCATTTGACACCGATCGCGGGCAGGGCGGCGAAACCCACCAGCACGTGCCCGAAAAGGGGCCGCATGGCAGCGCCGAAGCCCATCTGACCACCAATCAGGGCATCCGGGTCTCGGACAACCAGAACAGCCTGAAGAGCGGCGCGCGCGGGCCGACGCTGCTCGAGGATTTCGTGCTGCGCGAGAAGATCTTCCACTTTGATCATGAGCGCATTCCCGAACGGATCGTCCACGCGCGGGGATCGGCGGCGCACGGCTATTTCGAGGCCACCGACGATATCTCCGATCTCTCCAAGGCGGCGTTGTTCAAGAAAGGCGAAAAGACCCCGGTCTTCACCCGCTTCTCGACGGTCGCCGGTGGTGCCGGATCGGTCGACACCCCGCGCGACGTGCGCGGCTTCGCGGTGAAATTCTACACCAGCGAGGGCAATTGGGATCTCGTCGGCAACAATATTCCGGTGTTCTTCATCCAGGACGCGATCAAGTTCCCCGATCTGGTCCATGCGGTGAAGATGGAGGCGGACAAGGCCTATCCGCAGGCCGGTTCGGCGCACGACACCTTCTGGGATTGGGCCAGCCTGATGCCCGAAACCACGCACATGCTGATGTGGGCGATGTCCGATCGCACCATCCCGCGCTCGTTGCGGATGATCGAGGGGTTCGGCATCCACACCTTCCGGCTGGTCAATGCCGAGGGCCAATCCACCTTCGTGAAGTTCCACTGGAAGCCCAGGCTCGGCGTCCAATCGACCGTGTGGGACGAGGCGATGAAGCTCCAGGCGGCCGACAACGACTATCACCGCCGCGATCTCTACGAGGCGATCGACACCGGCAGCTATCCCGAATGGGAACTCGGCATCCAGGCGTTCGACCAGGCCTTTGCCGATGCGCAGCCTTATGATGTGCTCGACGCCACCAAGATCATTCCCGAGGAGGTGATCCCGGTGCGGATCATCGGCCGGATGGTGCTGGATCGGAACCCGGACAATTTCTTCGCCGAGACCGAACAGGTCGCCTATTGCCCGGCGAACATCGTGCCCGGCATCGATTTCTCCAACGATCCGCTGCTCCAGGGGCGGCTCTTCTCCTATCTCGACACCCAGAAATCGCGGCTCGGCACGGCGAACTTCCACCAATTGCCGATCAACGCGCCGAAATGCCCGGTGATGAACTTCCAGCGCGACGGGCAGATGCAGATGACCGTGCCCAAGGGCCGCGCCAATTACGAACCCAACAGCCTGGCCGCGCATGGCGAGGAGGGCGGCCCGCGCGAATGCCCGATGACCGGCTTCAAGACCTTCCCGAGCGCCGAGGGCGGTGACGAGCAGGGCGACAAGCTGCGCGTGCGCGCCGAATTGTTCGCGGATCATTACAGCCAGGCGCGGCTGTTCTGGACCTCGGTGACGGACAGCGAGCGAGCGCATATCGCCTCCTCCTTCACCTTCGAGCTGTCGAAGGTCGGGCTGGAGCAGGTGCCGTCGCGTCTCGTCGCCAATCTGCGGAATGTGGACGAGGAACTGGCCCAGCGGGTCGCCGACGGCCTCGGCATCGACCTGCCGGAGAAGGCCGATGCGGCGCGCGATCCGATCGATATGGCGCCGAGCCCGGCGCTCTCGATCCAGAAGAACATGAAGGAGAGCCTCGAAGGCCGCAGCATCGGCATCCTGATCGCCGACGGATCCGATGCGGCCGAGGTCGCGAGCGTGAAGAAGGGCGTGGAACAGGCCGGCGGCAAGGCCGTGATCGTCTCGCCCAAGATCGGCGGCGCGGTGCTGTCCGACGGCAAGACGCTGAAGGCGGACGGTCAGTTGGCGGGCTCGCCGTCGCAGATTTTCGACGCGGTGGCGATCATCCTGTCCGAGGAGGGCTGCGCGGCGCTCGTCAAGCAGGCGGCGGCGATCCAGTTCACAATGGATGCGTTCGGCCATCTCAAGGCGATCGGCGCCTCCGATGCCGCGCAACCGCTGCTCGACAAGGCCGGCGTCGAAGCCGACGAGGGCGTGACCGGTCTGGGCGCAGACTTCCTCAAGGCCGCAGCCAAGCGCTTCTACGATCGCGAGCCACAGGTGCGTCTGCTGGCCTGACGGCCAACCGACAGCGGCACAGGGACTGGTCGGCTATCGGCATGCCGGCCAGTCCCGGCATATATGGCCGCGCGGATCGCGGATCGTGGCGATGACGTCGATCTTCCGGCGCTGTGGAGAGGGAGTGGGATCGGTCGCTTGGCGCTGCCTTTCGACGGGATGCAGCCACTAATCGGGTTGTCCGCCAAGGTCGTGAGACGCCAGTCGGCATCACCCGCTCTCACAGTTTTGTGAGAGCATCCGCGGCTGCGCTGCGGAAATGGCCCGCGGCGGGAGAAAGAGTGAGTATGCTATGCAGGACGAACCCGATGTCGGGTAGCGCCGGCAAGGATTTCGCCTTCAGCACCTGGTCTGCTTCCGCAAAAAGCGCGGTGCGGCAAGTGATGCCCAGCCCCGCATCGACCGCGGCTTTCAACGTGGACAGGTTGGGAGCCTCGATCGCTATGCGATAATCACGGCCCGACGCATTCAGGGCCGAAAGAGCCGCATCGCGGAAGCGGCAAGGGGCCTCCAGCAAAGCAAGCGAAAGGACGTTGTTCTTCAAAGCTGTCTGCCGGCCGAACCAGCACATTGGCTGGGCCGCGACGACTGCCTCTTCGGCGACATCGCCCATTCCGATCACGATATCGAGCTCTCCCTCGGCGACCAGTTTCTTGAGCTGCACCGTCCGCGCAACTTTTACATAAATCTGGGTCTCGGGAAATTGGTCGGAAAAGTCGCTGAGCAGCCCCCGCAGAAACGCATCCGAGAAATCTTGAACGATCCCGATGCGGATGGGGCCTGAGAGGGCGTTGCTGCTGATGGCGCTGACGGCCTCGTCGTGCAGCGCCAATATCTTGCGCGCGTAGGAGAGCAGCGACTGCCCGGCGGCGGTGAGAACGAGGCGCCGCCCGTCGCGCTGGAAGAGAGGCTGTCGCAACTGGCTTTCCAGATTCTTGACCTGGGAGCTCAGGGTTGATTGCGACAGCATGACCTGGTGCGACGCGTTCAGCAACGATCCGCAATCCACGATCGCCACGAAGCTGCGGAGGAGGGCGGTCGACAGATTTACGGACATGGCACCTCGCGGGCGGGAATCTCCAGCCACACATGGACGCCGGGCCTCGACGATACAATCTTCCTGCCATCGCCAGCGCCAGCACGATCCGCCATCGACGCTCCGAAAATCCCGAAGCTCATATCGGAAACTTCGAAAAATCCTACCTATCTGATAGGGAATAAACCCTATGTTTGGGGTAGACTTCTATCCGGTTAGCAAACGCCTCGACACAAACAGAGGCGAAATGACGCATGCGGGGGAAGCAGAAATGGGATCGGGCAGGGCGGAAGGGATTCCGGGGTGTTCCGGAAATCGGCGTGGGGCTTGTGGGCCTCACGATGCTCATCGGCGGTACGCCGGTGCTTGCCGAGGATGTGGCCACCGCGCCTGACAAATCGGGTGGGGAGATCGTCGTGACGGCAGAGCGGCGTACCACGCCGCTCCAGACGACACCGCTTTCGGTCGGCGTGCTGAGCGGCAAGGATATCCAGGAACAGAAACTCGTGCAGCTGCGCGACCTGTCCAGTTCGGTGGCTGGCCTCCAGGTGCCGGCGGCCGCGACGCCCAGCCTTTCGTATCTGTTCATTCGCGGCATCGGCACGATCTCGCCGACCTATAGCGGCGCGGTCGGCATCTATGTGGATGACGTCTATCAGGCGCGTGTCATCAACAGCGGCATCTTCGGCCTGCCGGACATCGAGCGGATCGAGGTGCTGCGCGGGCCGCAGGGCACGCTGTACGGTCAGAATACCAGCGCGGGCGCGATCAAGATCGTCTCGAAGACGCCCGGCAATGATTTCACCGGCTCCTTCTCGCTTGCTGCGGGCAATCTGAAGCAACTCGATGGCAGCGCTTATGTGTCGGGCCCGATCGTGACGGACGTGCTGTCCGCGAGTTTCGCCT
Source organism: Sphingomonas abietis (assembly GCF_027625475.1). NCBI lineage: Bacteria > Pseudomonadati > Pseudomonadota > Alphaproteobacteria > Sphingomonadales > Sphingomonadaceae > Sphingomonas > Sphingomonas abietis. The sequence goes on along the minus strand of NZ_CP115174.1, from coordinate 3,037,106 downwards.
ATGCCCATGACGAAACCGGCGGGTTCACCGAGAACGTCACGCTCGGCAAGAAGGTCAATCGGGTCCACACCGATCAGGGGCGGGTGAAGCTCCATTTCACGCCGGCCGGCGATGCAGGCCCCGATGTGAACGCCTCCTTCTATTTCCTGCGCGACCGATCCGACAACGCCGCGCTCTCGCCGCTCAACGTCGCCGATCCGAATCCGCGCGTGACCTACGAAAATCTCGATCTGCGCATCCACAACAACAATTATCTCGGCTCGCTGTCGGTCGCGCAGAAGCTCGACGACCATCTGACCGCGAAGTCGATCACCGGGTATCGCTGGTTCGACGATTCGCCCGACCCCTGGTCGCAGGACGGCCTCGCCACCGATACGTTCGAATGGCAACTGAATCTCCATCAGCGGCAATTTTCGCAGGAGCTTCAGCTGCTCGGCGATTATGGACGGCTGACATTCAGTTCGGGCGCGATCTACTATCACGAGCATTTCATCGCCGATCGGCCCAACGTCACCTTCGGCGTGCGTGGCGGCGCGATCAGCAAGACCGTCACCGACAGCGTCGGTATCTATACCCAGGGCCATTATGCGATCACGCCTCGGTTCGGGGTGACGGCGGGACTGCGTTATTATCGCCAGTGGGACGATTATGATAACAGCGGCTACACGTCGAACGCCGATTTCCAGCCCATCGCGACCACCTATTCGCTGACCGGCCTCAAGCAGACCACCCACGGGCTGACCCCGAAAGTCGGGATCGACTATAAATTCTCCAGCAGCCTGTTCGCCTATGCGAGCTACACCAAGGGCCAGAAATCCGGCGGCTACAATCCAGTGGCGGCGGCCGCCGTCATCGCGGCGATCGCGATCAAGCCGGAGAAGGTCACCACCTATGAAGCCGGCCTGAAGATCGGATCGGGCCGCGCGCCCGTCCAATTCAACATCAGCGGCTTCTACAACGATTTCCGCGACTATCAGACGAACCTGTCCAACGTCTTGCTGAACGGCATATTGGTCAACGGATCGGTGGCGTTCAACGCCCAGAAGTCGCGGACTTACGGCGTCGAGGTCGAAACGATCCTGCATCCCGTCAAGGCCCTGGAGCTGCGGGTGAACGGAACCGCACTCAGCGCCAAGTTCACCCGCTTCACCTATCAGACCGCATTCGGCAGCGGCTCCTACACCGGCAACCAGCTGCCTTACGCGTCCAAATATAATCTCGGCGCGAGCGCGGCTTACACATTGCCGATCGGCGAGCTGGGTGATGTCAAGCTACGCGGCGAGGTGAAGTACACATCGCGCGGCTACGCCGATCTCACCAACGTCACGGTCCTGCCGAAGCAGACCTACGTCAATCTCGACGCGAACTTCACGACCGCGAACAAGCATTGGCAGATCTTCGTGCGGGCCAGAAACCTGCTCGACAAGACCTACGCGATCGGTGGCATCCCGATCACCCCGACGATCCCGGGCGTGCTCGCCACCACCTACAATCCGCCCCGCACTGTCGAGGGCGGCGCCACCTACAGCTTCTGACAGCGACGAGGAGATTTCCCATGGCGCGTGACGGCAAACTTAGGCTCGGTATCGGTCTCCAGGGCGGCGGGGGGCATTGGCGCGATCCGACGGTGTCGTCCGGCGCGGCGGCGGAGTTCGCCAGCTATCGCGAATATGGCCGGCTGGGCGAGGCGGGAAAATATGATTTCGGCTTCATCGCCGACAGCGCCTACATCACCCGCGATTCCACCTGGCCGTTCCTGAGCCGGCTCGAGCCGCTGGCGGCGCTGTCCGCCCTGTCGGCCGTCACCACCCATCTCGGCCTCGTCGGCACCTTCACGACGTCCTACAGCTATCCCTTCACTACCGCGCGGCAGCTCGCCTCGCTCGACAAGATCAGCGAGGGGCGCGCCGGCTGGAACGCCGTCACCTCCGCGCTGGAGGGCGTGGCCCGCAACTATAATGGCGACAAGCTGCACGACCATGCGCTTCGCTACCGGATCGCGGACGAATATATCGATGTCGTAAAAGGGCTGTGGGACAGCTTCGAGGACGATGCCTTCACTCGCGACAAGGCGAACGACGTCTATCTCGACTGGGACAAGATGCACGCGCTCGACCATGTCGGCGAATTCTTCCAGGTGCAGGGCCCGCTCAACATGGAGCGTTCGCCGCAGGGGCGCCCGATCATGTTCCAGGCGGGCGCTTCGGAAGACGGCCGCGATCTCGCCGCCAAGCATGCCGACGCGATCTTCTCCGCCTTCGCCGAATCGGACGATCTGGAACTCGGCAAGGCCTATTATCGCGACATCAAAAGCCGGGCCATCGCCCATGGCCGCTCGCCCGACGACATCCTGATCTTCCCGTCGATCGGCCCGATCGTCGCTGATACCCAGGAAGAGGCGGACGCGCTCTACGAGCGGGAGGCCGCCTATGTCGATGCGCACCATGCGGTGAAATATCTCAGCCGCTATTTCAGCTTCTTCGATTTCGGGCAGTTCCCGCTCGACGAGCCGCTGCCCGAGCTGGGCGATATCGGCGCCAACAGCTTCAAGTCGACCGCCGAATATTATCTGCGCATCGCCCGCGAGGAGAAACTGACGCTGCGCCAGCTGGCTTACCGCGCATCCAATCCCAAGGGCGGCTTCGTCGGCACGCCGGGCTTCGTCGCCGACAAGATCCAGCGCGCCTTCGAGGAGAGGGCGGTGGACGGCTTCATCATCTTCGGCACCCACGCCCATATCGGCACCTTCAACGCGCGGGTGCTCCCGATCCTGCGCGAGCGCGGGCTGTTCCGCGACGAGTATGAGAGCGCCACGCTGCGCGGCAATCTCGGCCTCGAATATCCGGTGAACCGCTATACGGCGGCGCGCGCAGAACCGGCGCTGGCGGCGGAATAGGCATGGCCACCGCCGCTCCCGCCATCCCGCCGACGCAACCGCCGCGTCTGCCGCCGAAACCCGCCTTCGCCAGCTTCGCCGAGGAGCGGCGCGACAGCCAGGTCCGTCTGGTCGCCGCCTATCGATTGTTCTGGAAGCTCGGTTTCGACGAAGGGGTGATGGGCCATCTCTCCTTCCGCGATCCCGAATTCCCGGATCGCTTCTGGCTGAACCCGTTCGGCCTCTCGCTCGGCCTGATCCGCACCAGCGACCTGATGTGCATCGGCCTCGACGGCGCGGTGATCGCGGGCGATGGCTTCCCGCATATCGGCGGGGTGCCGCTCCATTCGGCGATCTATCGCGATCGGCCCGAAGTGATGGCGATTGCCCACACCCATTCGCCGGCGGGCAAGGCTTGGTCGACACTCGGCCGCCTGATCGAACCGATCTCGACGGAGGCGGCGGTGTTCTTCGGGCGGCACGGCATCTACGACAGTTTCGCCCATGGGGAGGGTGCGGCGCTGGCCGCCGCGGCAAACGGCAATCGTGCCGTCATCATGAAGAGCCACGGCATCCTGACGGTCGGCGAGAGCATCGATGAAACCGCCTATCTGTTCGCCTCGCTGGAGAAGGTCTGCGCCGAGCAGTTGCGGGTCGAGGGGCTGCGGCCGCAACACGTCCCCGAAGAGCAGGCGCGCCTGATCTCGGATCGTTTCAGTGCCTATAGCGGATGGCTCAACTTCCAGCCGGCGTTCGAAACCATCCTGCGTGAACAGCCGGACCTCGCCGAATGAGCAGCCTCGCTTTGCCCGCCGCACGGCCGCGCTCCTGGGTGATACTGGGTGTGGCGGCGCTGCTTCTCGCCGCGCTCGGCCTTTCCGTCCTGATTCCGCAGCGCGTGTTCGAGGCCGCGCAAGCGACCGGTGGCGTCGAGGTGCCGCCCCCGGTGATCCGGTTCGGTGGCCCCGGCGCATACAAACAGAATCAGAAGATGTGGGGGCTGCTCGAGGTCGCACGGACCAAGGGCTTCCTCGACAAGGCCTTCGCCGGCACGGGCACCAGGCTGCAGTTCATCGGCTTCACCACCGTGCCGATGGTCGGTGAGGCGCTGGCATCGGGCGAGATCGATTTCGCAGGACAGGGCGAGCTGATCGCGCTCCTTTCGCGCTCGGCGGGCACGCGCACGCGGGTGATCATGCCGGTCAGCCGAGGCGAGAATGCCTATCTCGTCGTGCCGGTCGGCTCGCCGATCCACCGCGTCGAGGATATCCGCGGCAAGCGGATCGCGTTTATGCGCGGTGCCTATATTCACATCCAGACGCTGCGGATCCTCGCCGATCACGGCCTGAGCGAGAAGGACATCGTGCCGGTCAATCTCGATCCGGCGAGCGCCGCGACGGTGATGGCATCGGGGGGCATCGACGGCACCTTCGTCGGCGGCCAGCTCGCTTTGCCGATGCGGGACAGGGGCGTCGGGCGCATCGCCTATTCCACGCGCAACGAACCGCGCGAGACGGCGCAGACGGGGCTGATCGTCAGCGATGCGTTTGCGCGTCGCTATCCCGGCACCACGCAGAAGGTGGTCGATGCCATGGTGCAGGCGGCGCGCTGCGCGGCCGATCCGCGCCATCGCGAGGAACTGATCTCGCTGTGGGTCTATGGCACCGACCGCTCGCTCGCCAACGTCAAGGAGGATCTCGGCCCGGGCCCGCTCACCGCGCGGACCAGTCCGCTGATCGATCCTTTCGTACTCTCGCAATATCGCAATACGCAGGCCTTCGCGCAGCAAGCCAAGCTGCAACGTAACCCGGTCGATCTCGGCGGGTGGATCGACACCACTTTCCTCGATCGCGCGCTCCGCCGGCAGGGGCTGGAGAATTTCTGGCCGCGCTTCGATCCGCAGGGGCGCCCGCATGGCGGGGCGGCCCAGTTCCAGTCGCAGGATAATGATCGATGACGGCGATCGCACCCGTCTCCCACTTTGCCGCACCGACCGAGGCACCGGCGGCGGCATCGCCGGGGCGTCGGCGAGCACCACGGGCGGATCGCATGGCCGTCAGGCTGTTGCCGTGGCTGGTTCCGCTCGCGCTCTTGCTCCTCTGGCAGCTGAGCGCACGGTTGGACTGGTTGCCGCCCCAGATCATGCCATCCCCCCATGCGGTGCTGCAGGCGATCCGGGATTCGATCGCTTCCGGCGATCTCCAGACCAATCTCGCCAAGACCCTGATGTGGTTGCTGGAGGGTTATGCCGTGGGGGCGGTGCTGGCGCTTGCCATCGGTATCCTGATCGGCCTTTCTCAGACCGCATCGGACTATATTTATCCGAGCTTCAAGGCGATCGCCTATGTGCCGGTGCTCGGTTGGTTGCCGCTGTGGCTGGTTCTGCTCGGCGTCGGCGATGCGCTGAAGGTGGTGCTGGTGGCGCAGGCGACGCTCTCGCCGATCGTGTTCAACACGCATGACGGCATCCGTTCCGTCCCTGCCAAGCTGATCGAGCTTGGCCGGGTAACGGGGCTGAGCCGCCGCCAGATGCTGCGCCATATCATCTTGCCCCATGCCTTTCCGTCGATCTGGAGCGGCATTCGCTTCGGCCTCACCAAGGCCTGGCTGGCGCTGGTCGCGGTCGAGCTGCTCGCGTCGACCGAGGGCTTGGGTTTCATGATGGTCAACGCCCGCAGCCTCTACCAGCTGGACGTGATGTTCGTGTCAGTGGTGGCGATCGGCCTCGTCGGCTTCGGGCTCGATCGTGGGCTGGAGGCGATCGAGAAACATGTCCTCAGATGGCGCGACGCGCCGGAGGTAGCGGCATGACGATCCCCCGCAAGCTGCTGCGAGGCCTCGTCTTGCCGGCGGTCCTGCTGGTCGTGTGGCAGGCGGTCTGCTCGCTGGGCATCGCCGATGCCCGGTTGGTCGCATCCCCGGCCGCGGTGTGGCGCTATTTCGCCGCTTCGGCGGGCAGCGGCGATCTCTTGGTGGACCTGGGCGCAAGCCTCGGCCGCGATCTGCTGGGTTATGCCATCGGCGCGACCGTCGGCGTGGCAGGCGGCGTGCTGCTCAGCCTCTCCCGCCTGACCAGGGATCTGCTGTTGCCCGGCATCAACGCGCTCAAGCAGGTGTCGATCTTTGCCTGGGTGCCGCTGATCTCGATCTGGTTCGGGCTGGGCGAGGGCGCGCGTCTGTTCGTGATCGCCTTCTCGGTCTGGTTCCCGGTGCTGTTCAACACGCTGGAGGGCATCGCCGCCATCCCGCGCGAGCTGCGCGAACTGCCGGCGGTCTATGGATTGAACCTCTGGCAGACCGTGCGCCGGCTGATCCTTCCCGCCGCTTTGCCGTCGATCTTTACCGGTCTCTATGTCGGGCTGGTAATGGCCTGGATGGTGACGCTGGGCGCCGAATATATGCTCACCTCGACGCGCGGGCTGGGCCACCTGTTGTTCGACGGCCGCGAGAATTTCCGGATGGACCAGGTGTTGGTGGGGGCCATCGTCGTCGGCATCGTCGGCTATCTGATCCACGCCATCGCGGACGCCATAGAGCGTCGTGCGCTCGCCTGGCGCGGGACCGTCACCGAAATCCGCATCCTGTGACCAATTTCGAAGGAGATTCGCTTGTGACCGGACAGGCAGCGCTGACGCTGGACCATGTAGGAAAGACCTTCGCGGTGGACGGGCGTCCGCTCACGGCGCTGAGCGACATATCGCTTTCGGTACGGGCGGGCGAGTTCGTCAGCCTCGTCGGTGCGAGCGGTTGCGGCAAATCGACCCTGCTGCGGCTGTTGATCGGGCTGGACCCCGGTTTTTCAGGAACGATCACGATCGATGGTGCGCCGGTGACGGGGCCAAGCCTTGATCGTGGCATCGTCTTTCAGGAGCCGCGCCTGCTGCCCTGGCTGACGGTGGAGCAGAACATCGCCTTCGGCCTCGCCAATACGCCGATCCCCGACGCCGAGAAGCAGAACAGGGTGGCCGAGCATATCGCGCTGGTGCGCCTTTCCGGTTTCGAGAAGGCGCTTCCCCGCCAGCTTTCGGGCGGCATGGCGCAACGCGTCGCGATCGCCCGCGCGCTGGTCAACCAGCCGCGCCTGCTGCTGCTCGACGAGCCCTTCGGCGCGCTCGACGCGCTGACCCGCGCGCATCTCCAGGATCAGTTGCTCGATATCTGGGAGCGGCAGAAGGTGACCGCCATATTCGTCACCCACGATGTTGAGGAGGCCGTCTATCTCAGCGACCGCGTGGTGGTGATGGAGCCGCGCCCGGGTCGCATCCGGTCGATCGCCGACATCGCGCTGCCGCGCCCCCGCCACCGCACCGACGCGGCTTTCGCGCGGCAGAGGGAGGAGGTGCTCGCCGAACTGACCGGTGCCTCCGGCGAACGGGATCAGCCCGAACTGCGCCTCGTCGGTGTGGGAGGTGGCCGATGAGCACCATTCTCGCACCGGCCACGCAGGCGCGTGCCGCTGATATCCGCGACTATGATCTCTTGACCCTGCCGGGTTGGCACGGCTCGGGTGAGGATCATTGGCAGACACATTGGGAAGCGGCGTTGCCCTACGCCGAGCGTGTCGGCCAGGACGACTGGGACAGCCCGCATTATCGTGACTGGGCGCCGCGCCTCAGCGAGGCGGTGGCGGGCCGGGGCCGCCCGGTGATCCTGATCGCCCACAGCCTTGGCACGTCGCTGGTTACGCGCTGGGCGATCGAAACCGGTGGGGCAGGCGTGGCCGGCGCTCTGCTCGTCGCCACGACGGACAGGGATCGCTGGGAATCTGACCCGGCCGAACCGCAGGGCTTCGCCCCGATGCTGCTCGCGCCCTTGCCCTTTCCCTCGATCGTGGTCGCCAGCAGCGACGATCCACGCTGCACCATCGAGCGTTCGCGGGCCTTCGCGGACGCCTGGGGCTCGCGCTTCATCGACGCCGGCGCCCTCGGCCACATCGGATCGGCGACGAAGCTCGGAATCTGGCCACAGGGGCTGCTCTGGCTCGGCGAACTGGTGGGAGGGTTGCGATGAGCCATACGTCTCGCGGCAAGGTTTACGATGACATCACCCAGACGGTCGGCGCGACGCCGCTGGTCCGGCTGGCTAGGCTGGAGGTGGCCTATGGGCTGAAGGCGCGGCTGATCGGCAAGCTCGAATTCTTCAACCCGCTGGCCTCCGTGAAAGACCGGATCGGCGTCGCGATGATTGAGGATGCCGAACGAACCGGCCGCATCGGGCCGGGCGCGACGCTGATCGAGGCGACGTCGGGCAATACCGGCATCGGCCTCGCCTTTGCCGCCGCCGCCAAGGGGTACAGGCTGATCCTCACCATGCCGGAAAGCATGTCGGCGGAGCGCCGCCGGATGCTCCGCCTGCTCGGCGCGCGGATCGAGCTCACGCCCGCCGGCGAGGGTATGGGCGGCGCCATCCGCCGGGCGCACGCTCTGGCGGAGGAGATAGCCGGCGCATTCCTGGTTCGCCAGTTCGACAATCCCGCCAATCCTGCGATCCACCAGGTCACTACGGCGCTGGAGATTTGGGACGATACGGCGGGCGAGATCGATATCTTCGTGTCCGGGATCGGCACGGGCGGCACGATCACCGGCGTCGGCAAGGTGCTGAAGGAGAAGAAGCCCGATATCCGCGTCGTCGCCGTCGAGCCTGCCGGAAGTGCGGTGCTGTCCGGCGGCAAAGCGGGGCCGCACAAGATCCAGGGCATCGGCTCGGGCTTCCTCTCCAGCATCCTCGATCTCGCGGTGGTCGACGAGATTCTGACGGTCGAGGACGACGACGCGATCGGGCTGGCGAGAGAGGTTGCGCGCACCGATGGTGTGCCTGTCGGTATCAGCGCGGGCGCCGCCCTTTCGGCCGCGATCCGGGTCGCCCGGCGACCGGAATCGGAAGGCCGGACGATCGTCGTCCTGATACCGGACTTTGCCGAGCGATATGGCACAACCGCGCTGTTCGAGGACTTGTCGTGACCGCCCGGCGGACTTTTGTCGCCAGTCCCTCCAGATCGCTGTATCCGGCTCGACCATGCCGGCAGACGCAGGGCGGGAAGGGCGTCGCGCCTGCCGGGCGGTTTACGGGCCGGGCGCCTGGCCGCCGCGCTGACGGTTGCTCCAGCCTAGCGCAAAACGTTGGTTGTTCCCAGTTCGAGCACCTCGTCGCCGCGTCCGGAAATGATCGCCTTCAGCATGTAGAGGCTGAAGCCTTTCGCCTGCTCCAGCCCGATGGTCGGCGGCATGGACAGTTCCTGGGTGGCCGTCACCACATCGACGAGCGCCGGCCCCGGATGCGCGAAAGCGTCGCGCAACGCGCCCTCCAGCGCGTCCGAGTTCTCGACACGGATGCCCTTGAAGCCGGCTATCGAGGCCATCTCCGCGAAATTCGGGTTCTTCAGGTCGACATTGGTATCGAGATAACCGCCGGCCTTCATCTCCATCGCGACGTAACCGAGCGTGCCGTTGTTCAGTACCACGATCTTGATCGGCAGTTGCAGTTGGACGGCCGACAGCATGTCGCCCATCAGCATCGTGAAGCCGCCATCACCCGATAGCGAAACCACCTGCCGGCCCGGGAAGGCCGCCTGCGCGCCGAGCGCCTGCGGCATCGCATTCGCCATCGAGCCATGGTTGAAAGACCCGATGATGCGACGCTTTCCGTTGGTCCGGACGTAACGCGCCGTCCAGATGACGGGTGTGCCGACATCCGCGGTGAAGATGGCGTCTTCCGCGGCCACCGCGCTGAGCGTGCGGGCGATAAATTGGGGATGGAGAGGCTTTCCCGCGCTGCGCGGCGTGGCCAGATCGTCGAGCTTGGCGCGGCTACTGGCATAGTGCCGACGTGCCGCCTCCAGGAATTTGCCCGATCGTTCGCCCGACAGGTGCGGCAGCAGCGCGGTAATCGTCTCCCGGACATCGCCCAGCAGACCGAGTTCGATCGGCACGCGCCGTCCCAGCGATGCCGGATCGCGATCGACCTGGGCGACCCGGGCGTTGTTCGGATAGAAATTGCGGTAGGGGAAATCGGTCCCCAGCATGAGCAGCGTGTCGCACTCCTTCATCGCGTGGTAGCCCGACGAGAAGCCCAGAAAGCCCGTCATTCCGACATCGAACGGGTTGTCCCACTCGAGATGTTCCTTGCCGCGAAAGGCATGGACGATCGGCGCCTGAAGCGCATCGGCAAGCGCGATCACCTCGTTATGCGCGCCGGCGCATCCCGAACCGCACAGCATGGTGACCGTCTTGGAGTTGTTCAGCAACGTGGCGAGCTTGCCGATTTCGCCGGAGTCAGGGACGAGGCGGGGGGCGACGACGGGCGCGAAGCGGGTCGGCGTGCCCTTCGGCATCGTCAGGAGCGAGACGTCGCCGGGCACGACGAGCACCGCCACGCCGCGCTTGCCGATCGCGGTTCGCATCGCACGGTGAAGCAATTCCGGCATTTGTGCCGGGTTTGTCACCAGTTCGCAAAAATGGCTGCATTCGCGGAACAGCTCGGTCGGATGCGTTTCCTGGAAATAGCCGAGGCCGATTTCCGAGGACGGGATATGACTGGCGATGGCGAGGACCGGCACGCGGTTGCGCTGGCAATCGAACAGGCCGTTGATGAGGTGCAGATTGCCTGGTCCGCAGCTTCCTGCGCAGACGGCCAGCTCGCCTGTCGCGGCGGCCTCGGCGCCGGCCGCGAACGCACCCGTTTCCTCGTGGCGGACGTGCATCCATTGGATCGAACCCAGACGGCGCAGGCTGTCGTTGATCGCGTTGAGGCTGTCGCCTGTGACCCCCCAGATCCGCTTGACGCCGGCGTCGGCGAGGGTTGCGGTGATCAGGTCGGCGATCGTCTGTACCATCGGGTGGTCCTCCGGGAAACGGATATGACAGAGCTTCGCCTAGCATGGGCCATTCCCGCCATTCTGGGAATCCGTATTGCCGAGATATTCAGCGGGCGTGCTGCGCCCGGGGAGGATCGGCGAGCGCACTGGCGAGATAGTCGATCAGGAGCTGGACGCGCTGCGGCCGCAGCGGGCTGGGCGGCATGACGAGGTGCAGGCCGAGCGGCTTCACCGACCAATCGGACATCGCGATTTCAAGCACGCCGTCGCGCAATTCGCGCCACACCAGGAATTCCGGCTGTAGGGCGACGCCCTGTCCTGCGATCAGCACCGGGTTCAGCATGTCGGCATTGTCCGTCCAGATGCGGACAGCAGGCTCGATCAGCTCTTCGCCGAACTGCGGATGACTGAAGCGCCACACGCCGCGTTCCGCGCTGCCGGTGTAGGCGAGTGCGGCATGGCGCATCAGCTCGGCCGGATGGGTAGGCCGGCCTCGCATGTCGAAATAGGCTGGCGCGCCGACCAGCAGCCGCCGGACGGCGCACAGCCGGCGGGACAGGAGCGAGGAATCCTCCAGGCTGGCGATGCGCAACGCGAAATCGAATCCCTCGGCGACCAGATCGACGCGGCGATCGCTGAGCGCGACGTCGAGCGTGATCTCCGGATACGCCTCCAGGAAAGCGGGCAACACCGCGCCGAAATAGGCGGTGCCGAACGACAGCGGCGCGCTCACCCGCACCAGTCCGCGTGGTGTCCGCGATTGATCGACCGCCTCGTCCTCCAATGTCTCGCCCTCGCTCAGGATGTGCGATGCGCGTTCCAGTGAGGACCGGCCTGCCTCGGTGAGGGACAGACGCCGCGAGGTGCGGGCGAGAAGCGCGAAGCCGAGCCGCGCCTCCAGCCGGCCGATCGCCTTGGATACGGTCGGGTTGGACAGGCCGAGTTCGCTCGCAGCCCCGGAGAAGGAGCCGCGTTCGGCGACCTTGGCGAAGATCGCCCAGGCTTCGAGATCGGGAAGTCGTCTTGGCATTTTCGGAAACGATGTGATGCCAACGCTTCTATTTCGTCAAGGGCCGACCTGCCGCATTCCTTGGCGGTCGGAGCCGAACGGCTCGCTCTTACGAGGACCAGAACGATGATCGAACGCCGCCCTTTTGCTGAACTTGGCGCCGCCAACCATGGCTGGCTGGATGCCAAGCACCACTTCTCCTTTGCCGGCTATTACGAGCCGTCGCGGATGGGCTGGGGCCCGATCCGGGTGTGGAACGACGATACGATCGCCGCTGGCACCGGTTTCCCGCCGCACCCCCATGCCGACATGGAAATCGTCACCTACGTCCGCGAGGGCGCGATCACGCATCAGGATAGTCTGGGCAATATCGGCCGCACCGAGGCGGGCGACGTGCAGGTGATGAGCGCCGGATCGGGCGTCCGCCACTCGGAGTATAACCGCGAGGAGGGCACGACGAAGATCTTCCAGATCTGGATCGAGCCGAAGACGCGGGGCGAAAAGCCGAGCTGGGGTGCCAAGCCCTTTCCCAAGGGCGATCGATCGGGGCGCTTCGTCACGCTGGCCAGCGGCTTTGCCGAAGACGCCGAGGCGTTGCCGATCCGCACCGACGCGCGGATCGTCGGCGCCACGCTGAAAGCCGGCGAGACCGCCGAATATCCGCTGGGCGCCGATCGCCATGGCTATCTCGTCCCCGCCAGCGGCACGATCGAGATCAACGGCGTCCGGCTCGAGGCGCGCGACGGTGCGGCGATCTCCGACGAGGCCGTGCTGCGCGTCACCGCGATCAACGACGCCGAGCTCGTCCTCGTCGACGCCGCCTGACCTTCATCCACATTCGCTATCATCGAGCAGTACGCACAGGGAGACCTTCCATGACCACGATCACCACCACCGACGGCACCGAAATCTTCTACAAGGATTGGGGCTCGAAGGATGCCCAGCCGATCATGTTCCATCACGGCTGGCCGCTGAGTTCCGACGATTGGGACGGGCAGATGATGTTCTTCCTGGAGAAGGGCTATCGCGTGATCGCGCACGATCGGCGCGGCCATGGCCGCTCGACCCAGTCGGCGACCGGGCACGACATGGACAGCTATGTCGCCGACGTCGTCGCGCTCACCGACGCGCTCGATCTCCGGAACGCGATCCACATCGGCCATTCGACCGGCGGCGGCGAGGTGGCGCGCTACGTCGCGCACGCCAAGCCCGGCCGCGTCGCCAAGGCGGTGCTGATCAGCGCGGTGCCGCCGCTGATGGTGCAGACGCCCGACAATCCCAACGGCGTGCCGATGGCGGTGTTCGACGATATCCGCGCGCAGACCGCCGCCGACCGTGCCCAATATTATTACGACTTCACCTTGCCCTTCTACGGCTTCAACCGCGACGGCGCGGTGGTGAAGGAGGGCGTGCGGCTCAATTGGTGGCGGCAGGGGATGAGCGGCGGCGCGCTCGCCCATGTGCTCGGCATCGCGGCCTTCTCCGAGACCGACTTCACCGCCGACCTCAAGGCGATCACCGTGCCGACGCTGGTGCTGCACGGCGAGGACGACCAGATCGTGCCGATCGCGATCTCGGGCGACCTTTCCGCCAAGCTGATCCCCGGCGCCGAATACAAGACCTATCCGGGCTATCCGCACGGCATGCCGACGACGCATGGCGCGCAGATCAACGCCGATCTGCTCGCCTTCATCGCGCGCTGACCGAGGAGGCCGCGCGGGGCGAAGCGGCTGCGCGCGGCCTCTCCATTGCGAGGATTACCATGAGCGACCGCATTCTGATCTTCTACGGTTCCTACCGATCGCATCGCGTCGGCATCCGCCTGGCGGATTATCTCGTCCGTGCATTCGCTGACCGCGGCGCCAGCCCGGAACTGATCGACGCGAAGGCGATCGACCTGCCGATGCTCGACAAGCGCTACATGGACTATGCGCCGGGCGAGGCCCCCGACGCGCTGGAGGCACTGGCGGGCAAGATCCGGTCTGCGGACGCCTTCGTGTTCGTTGCGGGCGAATATAATTGGGGCATCCAGCCCGGGCTCAAGAACCTGACCGACCATTTCCTCGCCGAGTGGGCCTGGCGGCCTGCCGCGATCGCGAGCTATTCCGCAGGCCGCTTCGCCGGCCTCAGGGCCGGCCTCGCCTGGCACGGCACACTGTCGGAAATGGGCATGGTCGTCACCTCCACCCCCCTCGCGGTCGGCGGCATAGGCCAGGCCCTCGATGCGGCGGCGGAACCGACCGGCGAAGGCGGCACGGCGCTGGCGCGCGCGTTCCCGCGCTTCGCCGAAGACCTCGCCTGGTGGACGGAGGCCGCTCGTGCGCAACGCGCGAAGACGACCCCACCCTATTGATCATTCCGAAAGGATCATCCGATGAAGCGCGTTTCGTTCTGGCTTGTCGCGGCTTCGCTGTCCGCGTCGATGGCGGCAGGGGCCGAGGCCAAGGCGGCCGCCGACTTCGCGGTCGGGCCGCAATATGATTCCACGCATGTCTATGTCGCTCCCGAGGATGTCGATCGCTTCGTGGCGGGCTTCGTCGCGACCTTCGGCGGCACGGCGGGAAAGCAGGGCGTGTTTCAGGTCACGCCGACGCCGAGCGAGACGATCTCGCAGGTGGCGATGTCTCCCGCCGGGATGGTGTCGGTCTTCGGGTTCAAAACGCCGATCCCTTACCCGTTCGGGCTCGAACGAACCGGCTATCTCGTAACGGATATCGATGCGGCCGTTGCCGCCGCGCGAAAGGCCGGGGCGATCGGGCTGGTGGAAACCTTCCCCGATCCGATCGGCCGCGATGTGCTGATCCAGTGGCCGGGCGGTGTGAACATGCAACTTTATTGGCATGGGATCACGCCGCATTACGCGCCGCTCACGACCGTGCCCGAGAACCGGATCTATCTCACCGCCGATGCCGCCGACAGGTTCGTGGCGGCCTGGTTGGCTTTCTCGCATGGCAAGATCGTGTCGGACGACAGGGCGGCATCGGGCGACGAGATTGGTAAACCGGGAACGGCCTATCGCCGTCTCCACCTCCACTCGGGTTATGGCGAGATGTTGCTGCTGGTCAGCGATGGCGCTTTGCCGTGGCCCTATGGCCGGGAACTGACCGGTTATGCCGTGCCGGATCTCGCGGCGACACTGGCCAAAGCGCGGGCGGCGGGCGCCGAGGTGCTGGTAGCCGACCATGCGGACGGGGACCGGCGCTCGGCGATGGTCCGGTTCCCCGGCGGGTATATCGCGGAAATCCACGGGCCTTCCTAAACGGACTGAAGTCCGGCCGGATGGGGTCGTTCATTCCGTTCGCCCGCTCACGCCGCATCCTCTCGCCGGAGCAGTTCGCGCTTGCGTTCGACACCCCACGCATAGCCTGACAGCGCGCCATCGTTGCGGACGACCCGATGGCAGGGGATCGCGATCGCGATGTGGTTCGCCGCGCAGGCACCCGCGACCGCACGCACCGCTTTGGGCGCGCCGATCCGCTCGGCGATATCCCGGTAAGACAGGGTGCGTCCGGCCGGGATGTCGCGGAGCGCCTGCCAGACGCGCTGCTGGAACGCCGTGCCCCGAACGTCGAGTGGCAGGTCCAGGCCGAGCTTCGGCGCCTCGACCAAGCCGACGACACGTGCGACGAGCCGGTCATAGTCCGCATCGCCGCCCACCAGGTGCGCCTGTGGGAAGCGATCCTGCAAATCCTCCGCCAGCGCGTTCGCGTCGTCGCCAAGGAGGATCGAGACGACGCCCTTCGCACTGGAGGCGACGAGGATCGCCCCGAGCGAGCATTGCGCGATCGCGAAGCATATCTCCTCATCGCGGCCGCCCGCTTTGTATCGCGTCGGGGTCATGCCGAGGATATCGCTCGCCTGCTCGTAGAAGCGGCCGTTCGAGTTGAAGCCGGCCGCGTAGATCGCCTGGGTGACGCTGCCCGCCTTATCCAGGCCATCGCGAAGCCGAGCGACGCGATGAGCTGCCGCATAGGCCTTGGGTGTGACGCCGGTCGTGCTTTTGAACAGGCGGTGGAAATAGCTGGGACTCAGTTCGACGGCGTCTGCCAGATCGGCCAGCGAGAGCGATGTTTCGCTGTGTTCGATCAGGCGGCAGGCCTTCGCGATGATCGCGGCATGGCTGGCGTCGGCCGACAGACCCTCGGGGTTGCAACGCTTGCAGGCGCGAAATCCGGTTGCCCTGGCGTCGTCGAGCGAGTCGTGGAGGGTCACATGGTCCGGATTGGCCGCGCGCGATGGGCAGGACGGGCGGCAATAGATGCCGGTCGTGGCGACCGAATACCAAAACGCCCCGTCGGCGGTCTTGTCGCGTGCCAGCACATGCCGCCAACGCGGATCGGTGGCGGTCGGGTGGGGCGCGGTCCTGTCCTTCGCGGGCTTGTCCATGGTCGATCTTCCCTCTGGTGTCGCTATGCCACGAACCTGGTCACTATGCCCCGTCCCCGCACTCCGGCTCTTGCTCTCGAATCGAAGATTGTTCTGCCTGACATTCAGGGTTGCGATATGGGGAAGCGAGAAAACGCCATCTCCCCTCGCGCTCCGTCGCTTGCCGCGCATGATCTTTCATGACTTGCCCTGCCGCAGCTTGGCGACCGCAGAGACATCAAGGGCGTCTGGCCGTGGCTCCTCTACCCTTTGTTGGCGTCTCTTGTCGGATCGCAGGCTTCCGCCACATGGCCGCCATGCTCCACATCGGCGACGCCGTTCCGCCCCACGATATGGACATGGCAGAGTGCAACCTCGGCGTTGCGGATCTGGAGCGGGCGATCGGCCTGGATCGCCACGTCGCGCAGGACGACGGATCGCAGCGGCGATTCGGGCAGGCCGATCATGATGCCGGCGGCGTGGCTTTCCCGTGCGCGCAGGTGACGGATCGTGACGTCCCGGATGAACGGCGTCGTGGCGGTCACCGGCTGGCGTGGATCGTCTTCAGGTCCGGGTTTCGGATAATAAGCGCTGATCGAGATCGTCGTTCCGACGCCGCGCATGGAGATATCGCTGAAGTGGAAATGCTCGAGCCGATTGCCGCGATCGCGCCCCGACTTGATCCGCAGACCGTTATCGGTGCCGTCGAAATCGATATGGTCGGCGGTGACGTTGCGGATTCCGAACAGCGTCTCGCTGCCGATCGACAGGCCATGTCCCCTCCGCAGATGCAGGTCGCTGAGCCGGACAAGGTCGGTCGCGACCGGCGGCAGATGGCTGCCGGTCAGGCCCGACTTGATGGCGATGCAATCGTCTCCGGTGGAGATCGTCGTCCCGCGCACG
The DNA here is from genome assembly GCF_027625475.1 of Sphingomonas abietis. Taxonomy (NCBI): domain Bacteria; kingdom Pseudomonadati; phylum Pseudomonadota; class Alphaproteobacteria; order Sphingomonadales; family Sphingomonadaceae; genus Sphingomonas; species Sphingomonas abietis. Next base: position 3,020,141 of record NZ_CP115174.1, on the reverse strand, counting down.
GTGACGTTGCGCGAGGCGACGATATCGATGCCGTCGGTGTTGGGGGAGTCGGCCGGGTTCTCGATGTCGACATGGCCGATCGTGGCGCCCTGCGTGTAGCGCAGCGCGATCGTCCACATCGGCGAGCGCACGATATGGACGTCGCGGATCGTGATCCGGGACGCGCCATAGGCCTCGATCAGCGATGGCCGGGGCAGGCCGTTGCTCGCCGGCATCCCGGCGGCGATCGTCTTCGGATTGCCCGCCTCGCGATCGGCGCTCGCCTCGGGCCACCATGTATCGCCCCGGCCGTCGATCGTGCCATCTCCGGTGATTGCCACATCATGCGTGCCGACAGCCGAAATCAGCGCCTCGTTCGGCCGGAACGCCCAGTTCACATAGGCGGCGCGATAGCGGGCATGGTCGGTCGACCCTTCGAGCCGTGCGCCCCGATCGAGGTGCAGGTCGATCCGCGAGGCCAGTCGGAGCGGGCCGACGACGAAGCGCCCGGCGCCCAGCGTCACCCGTCCGCCATGGCGCTTCGCGCAGGACTCGATCGCGCGCTGGACGAGCGTGGTCGCATCCACGCCATCGGCCGGTGCCGCGAGAATGGCGCAAAGACGAGGCGTCGCCGGTTGTGCGGGCGTCGCGCGCGATGGTCCGGCGAGCAGGCCGATCGCGATCGCCGCGGACGCCCATGCGGGGCAACGGACGAGGCTGCGGCCATCGGTCATCGACCGCGCTCCCGACCTGATTCGGCGGCCTGGCCGGGGATACGCCGACGCCTGCGCCATGCCAGCAGCGCGATCCCCGCCGCCGTCACCGCGCAGCCGGCGGCGATGGCGGTCTGGGCGACGGCCGGCAGCCAGGATCCGCCACCACCGGATCGCAGCGCCGCCACGCGCGCGGCGGTGATCGTGACCCGGCTGCCGCCGAACTGCCGGAACAGAAAGCTGGTCAGATCGGCGACCTGCCGGTCGGTCAGCGCGTGGGCGAATGCGGGCATCGCCTGGCCCGTCGCCGGCCAGATTCCCGCGAGGATCGCCGAGGCGACATTGTCGGCGCTGGGCAGGCGGAACGCGGCATTGCCGACCAGCGAGGGCAGGCCGCGCGTGCCGAGGCCGGAGGCCTGATGGCAACTCGCGCAATTGTCCGCACAGAGTTGCGCGCCGTCGTCCCGGTCGTCGCTAAGTACGTCGATGTCGGACGTGATCGGCGACGGCGCTCGATCCATCGCCGGCGCACCGGCCGATGAGGGGGGCACGCTGCGGATATAGGTGACGAGCGCGGCGATATCGGCCGCGTCGAGATGGCGCAGGCTCTTGTCGATCGCCTCGCGCATCGGGCCGCCGGCCTGGGCATGGTCGTTCGCCCCGGTCGAGAGATAGCGGGCAAGTTCGGCGTCGCTCCACGCACCGATGCCGGCGGTCCTGTCGGGCGTGATGTTGGGGGCATACCAAGCGCCGAGCGATCCGCCGGCGAGGGGGTGGTCGCTCTCCTCCGCCATCAGCAGGTTGCGCGGCGTGTGGCAGGTGCTGCAATGGGCGAGCGTCTGCGCGAGATAGGCGCCCCGGTTCCAGCTCGTGCTCGCGTGCGGCGATGGCTGAAACCGTTTGCCGTTGAGGAACAGCAGGTTCCAGCCGATCATCGAGGCGCGGATGTTGAAGGGGAAGGGCAAGGCGGTCGCTGCGGGGGAGCGTTCGACCGGCTTCACCGCGCGGGTGAAATAGGCATAGAGCGCGCGCACGTCGTCGTCGCTCAGGCCGGAATAGGCCGTGTACGGCATCGCCGGATACAGCCGCGCACCATCGCCGCGCACGCCCTCGCGAAGCGCGCGCGTGAATTGCGCCAGCGTATAGTTGCCGATGCCATGGTCCTTGGACGGCGTGATGTTGGTCGCGATGATCTTGCCGAGCGGTGTCGCGAGCGGCAGGCCGCCGGCAAAGGGCGCGCCGCCGGGCGCGGTGTGGCATGCGCCGCAGTCGGCCGCGGTGGCGAGATAGGCGCCTCTGGCGACGAGATCGTCGGCACTGGCCCGGCCGGTGACGAGCAGGGCGGCCAGGCCGAGCGCGGCGGCGAGCAGGGGAAATCGGGCCATCGCGACGCTCCTCACGCGGATTTCAGCATCGCGTCGACGCTGCGGAGCGCGAGGGCGACTGCGGTCAGGGTCGAGTTGCAGGTGGCGACCGTCGGCATCACGCCGGTGCCGACCATCCAGAGATTGGCATGGTCATGGGCGCGGCCGACCGCGTCGGTGACGCTGGTGGCCGGATCGTGGCCCATCGAGAGCGTGCCGGTGATGTGCTGGTTGTTCGAATATTGGCCGTCCGGGCTGAAGCGGATGTTGGTGCCGCCCATCCGCTCGGCGATCCGCGTATAGACCTGCTTGGCGGCGGCCATGCCGCGATGGACATAATCGTCGAACGAATAGCTCAGCCGCGGGGTGGGCAGGCCGAGCGCATCCTTCCGGTCGCTCAGCGTCACGCGGTTGTCGGGATCGGGCAATTGTTCGAGGACGTTCTTGATGCTGACCTCGCGGGCGGCACGGTGGCGGATCCGGGCATCGAGATCCGTGCCCGAGACGCCGGCCTTGATCAGATCGGCGGCAATCGAGGCGACGCGCGAGCCGTTCGAGAGATCGACGCGAAAGCCGGCATGGTCGGCGCGGAAATCGCCGTCGCGGAACTGCTGGATCGAGCAGGGGCTGACCGGGCCGCGCCCCGGCCAGAGCGGCTCGTCGACCTCGAAGGTGATCGCGCTCGACGGATGGTCCATCAGATGACGACCGAGCGTGCCCGAGCGGTTGGCCAGTCCATCGGGATATTTGCCGCTCGCCGACAGAAATAGCAGCTTCGGCGTCTCGATGGCATTGGCGGCCAGGACGAAGCTCTTCGCCGTCACGCGGTGGGAGACCTTGTCCCAGTCATAATAGCGCGCGGCGACGATCCGCCCCGCCGCATCATGCTCCAGCTGATAGACGACTGCCTGCGGGATCAGCCGCACGCCGCTCCGTTCGGCGCTCTCGGCGGCGAGGCCGCCATGATATTGCGCATCGATCGGGCAGATCGGCATGCAATTATTGTTGCCGCAGCAGGCCGGGCGCCCGTCATAGCTGCGGCTGTTGCGCGCCGTGGTGTTGGTGATCATGTGAAATTCGGGTGCGAGCCGATCGCGGAACCGCTGTTCCAGCCAGGAGGGCTCGACCGGGTCCATCGGAAAGGGCCTGGTGCGGGGCGAGCCGTTGTCGATCGGGCCGGACACGCCCATGATCGTCTCCGCCTCGAAATAATGCGGCTCGAGATCGTCATAGCCGATCGGCCAGTCGCGTCCGACGCCATAAAGGCTCGCCAGCCGGAAGTCGTTCGGCATCAGCCGCCACGCCTGCGCCGCCCAGTGCCAGCTCGTCCCGCCGACGACGCGGAGATATTCGGGCTTGTAGGGATAGGGGCCGGCCTGGACGAGATAGCCATTGTCGGCGGGCTGGTAATCGGGGTGCGGCGCGAGCGGCGAATAGGGATAGGCGGCGACCAGATCGGACTTGCGCGCCGATCGGCGGAAATTGTGGACCAGCTGCGCGCGCGATACGCGCGGCCCGGCCTCCAGCATCAGGACCGAGGCGCCGGCCTGCGCGAGCTTGCGCGCAGCGAGCGCGCCGCAAATGCCCGAGCCGATGACGACGACGTCGGCGGAGAGAGTGTCCGGCATGATGGTCCTAGCGATGAAGACTGGCGGCGGTTGATGCGGGAAGCGGGGCGGTCATTCCGGCCGGACCTGCCAGCTGCCGTAGACGCCATAGGCATAGCTCGGCGGCGCGAGGACGTCGGCGACGGCCCGGTTGGCGAGCGCGCCGGTGTAGGTGACGCACAGCGCGTCCTTCCCCGCACCGACGATACCGAGATACCAGCCACCGAGGATCTGGGCGGGCAGATCGGCGAGGTCGGCGGCCTCCGCCACCAGCCTCGCCGGCAGCGTCTGCGGCGTCTGGCCGGCTTGCCGGGTGAAGGGGGCGAGCGCGCGGAGCTTCTGCGCAAACGCCGCGTCGCGGCTCAGGAAGGCGCCAAGCAGCCGGCGCTGGATGTCGCCGTCGAGATCCGGCTTGCCGGTGAGGAAACGCGAGATTTGGGCGAAGTCGGCCTCGCTCTCGTCGGTCGCCGGCGCGGTGGCGTCGCTGCGCGCAAGCGACGGGATCGCGGCGACGACGGTCGCGATGGCGGCGCCGGTGAGCACCGCACGGCGGGTGGTCGCGGTGGTTTCGGAAGGATCAGCCATGGATCGTGCCTTCAGCGCGCAGAGGGGCGGGGAACGCGTGGCCCGGCGACGAACGCCCGTGGAGCGCCGGGCGGGGCGGCCTCACCGTGCGTCCGCCAGAGCGCGGTCGAGGAAGGTCGCGGCATCGTCCATCGCCGCCGATGCGGCCGGAAGATCGGGCGCCCACGCCTGGAATTCGTGGAACATGTGCGGCCACACCTGCATCGTCACGGCCACCTGTTCCGATCCGGCCCGCCGCGCGAAGCGCACGCTGTCGTCGAGCAGCGCCTCGTCGCCGCCGACCTGGATCAGCAGCGGCGGCAGACCGTGGAGATCGCCGAACAGCGGCGAGGCCAGCGGATCGGTTGCCGGATGGCCGGCGAGATAGTCATGCGCGAAGCTCTCGAGGCCGGCGCGCGGGTTGAACGGGTCATAGCCCGGCGGATCGTCGATGCTCTTGCCGCTGTTGGTCAGGTCGAGCCATGGCGAGATCAGCAGGGCGCCGGCCGGTTCTGGCAGGCCGAGCATCCGCAGCTGCAGCAGGGCCGCGGCGGTCAGTCCGCCACCCGAGGAGTCGCCGGCGAACACGATATCGTGCGCGCCGATGCCCTGGGCCAGAAGCCAGCGATAGGCCGCGACCACATTGTCGACCGGCGCCGGGAAATGCGCTTCCGGGGCGAGCGGGTAATCGACCGAGAAGGCGCGCACGCCCATGCGGCGCGCCAGCACCGCGCTGATCACGCGCCACGACCGGACGCTGCCGATCTCGTAGCCGCCGCCATGGATGTAGAGCAGCACATGGTCGTGCCGCGCGCCGGGCGAGCTCTGCCACAGGCCACGAACCGCGCCGTCCCGCACCGGCGTGCTGACGACATCGGGGGGAAGCGCGATCGCATCATAGAGCGCGTCGCGCCAGGCGCGGCGCTGGGCCAGCGTCGGGTCGGTGGGGCCGTGCGTCAGATGATCGGCGATGATCGCACGAACATGCCGCAGCGGCGCCGATACGCCGGGGTCGCTCGCCCAGCCCGCGGGCGGCGGTGAGGCGGATGCCGCTGTGCTGGCCATTGCCGCAATGGCGATGCCGGCGGGGATCAGCAGGCGGGAAACGCCGAAACAGGATGGGCGAAGGTTCGCATATTTCATCACGCTACGCATACTAATATATTAGTATTCGGGCAATCCCAAGTTGGCAATGGCCTTGCCCTGGCTTACGCCGATGGGGAGATGCCGAAGAATTCCGCCATGAAGCCCGCCATGCAAACGTCGGATGCCGAGGATGCGAAGCCCGTCAGTATCTATGGTGTCGAGATGTTCGCGCCGTTGGACGCTGCCGGGGCGGGGCTGCGCCGGCTGAGCGCCTCGGCGCAGATCTACGCTGCATTGCGGGAGGAAATCGCCTCGCTCGTCCGAATGCCCGGCGCTGCCTTGTCCGAAGCGGAGATCGCCGCCGCTTTTGGCGTCAGCCGGACCCCGGTACGAGAAGCGATCCTCCGGCTCGCGGATGAGGGATTGGTGGATGTCGCGCCCCAGGCGGGCACGCGCGTCGCCCGTATCCCGCTGGCGGAATTACCCGAGATGGTGGAGATACGCCTGCTCCTCGAAGGGGCGATCGTGCGTGCCGCCGTCGAGCGTGCCAGCGCGGCGGATATTGCGGGCCTCGATGCGCTGCTGGCGATCCAGACCACCTATGCCCAAAATGATGATCGCGCGAATTTTCACCGCCAGGACGAGATTTTTCATCGACGCCTCGGCGAAATCGCCGGGAAGCCGGCGTCGTGGGCGCTGCTGGACCGCGTCAAACTCAACCTCGGCCGTTTCCGCCGGCTCACGCTCCCGATCCCCGGGCGGATGATGATCGTGGTCAGCGAACATGCGGCGCTCGTTGCTGCGCTGCGTGCCCGCAATTCCGAAGCGGCAGTCGTGGCGCTCGATGCGCATTTGCGGGAAATTCTGGGCGCGCTGGGCGATGTCCGCGAGGCCTACCCGCAGCTGTTTCACGCAAACGGCGCACCGCGGTAGGAAAATCTTTCGGGTGGCGGCGAATGTTCGGTGAATCGCCCCGGGGCCATCGGGGGCGATACTCTATTTTGCAGGCGACGCCGCAAGTTCGCGCATCCAGTCCAGAAAAACGGGATCTGCGCCATAGGCAACATTGACCCGCATCGCCGGCTTCGGATCCTTGGTGGTGCTGAATGTGGGAGATGGGGCGATAAAGATGCCGCGTTCGGCCGCACTTTCGGCGATCGGCGCGCCGGCAAGGTGCTCGGGCAAATCGATCCAAAGATAAAAACCGCCGCCCAGGGGACGACGAACGGAATAACCGGCGGCTTCAAGTCCTGTCACGGTTTCCTCGGTCGCGCGACTGGCCCTCGCGCGGAGCCTCCGTAAATGTTTGAGATAATGACCTTTATCGATCAGCTCGAAGATGAGCCGCTCGTCATGGGCAGATGTCGAGACGGTCGTGACGACCTTCAATTCATTGATTTCGGAGGCGATGGTCGCGTTGGCGGCGATATACCCCACGCGAAAGCTGGCAGCGAGAGTCTTGGAGAATGTACCGACGTAAATGACTCGATCCAGTTGATCGAGCGACGCCAAGCGCGGCAGCGCATATGGCAGCACGTCGGCGAATGGATCGTCCTCGATCACCGTCAGATCATGCGCCGTCGCGATTTTGAGGACGGCGTAGGCATTGCCCGGCGTGATCGACCCGCCGGTCGGATTATGGGCGAGGGATTGCGTGAAGAACATCCTGGCGCCGCTCTCACGTACTTTCAATTCGAGATCTTGCGCATCCGGCCCTTCGTGAAGGCGCCTGACCCCGACCGCCCGGACACCGGCCAATGCCAATTTCGCGATGAGAGGATAATAGCCGGGGTCGTCCACGAGCACGCTGTCGCCGGCGCGGACATAGCGGCGGATGATCAAATCCAGCGCGTGATTGGCGCCGTGCGTCATCAGCATCTGATTGGCGCTGCAGGCAATCCCGCGCTCGCCCAACGCGCCGCAGAGTCGTTCCCTTAGCGGCAGATAACCCCAGGCCGAATTATATGCGTCGGCATCTTGGAAGCGCTGGAAGGACAGATAGCGCTTGAGTTCGGAGGCATCCAGCCATCCCGGCGGTGGTCTGCCGTCACCGGGCCGAATCGGCAGCCGCCTTTCGAGCTGCTCTGTCAGCAGGGCGGCGCGATCCGTTGCCGCCACGATCGGCGGTGGCCTATCCTCCAGTGCTCGGGGCGGAGAGCGGACGACGAAATAGCCGGATCCCGGTTTGGCTTGCAGAAAGCCTTGGCCAACAAGCCTCAGATAGGCTTCTACGACGGTATTCTTTCCCACCCCGAGCCGCTCGGATTCTTGCCGAATGGACGGCAGGCGCTCACCCGGCTTCAGGAGGCCGGCGCGCAGCTGTCCCAACACGCCATCTATCACGAACTCGATTTTGTGCGGGGCGGAAGGCATTTTGTACCTTTGCTGGCGAGGGCACGGTTCCGGTCGGATTGTTAGGAACTGTTCCTGCTAAATACTCCGGCCGAGCGTTATCCGTCCCCAGTAGGAGGCGCAAGAGCTGCTCTTTGGCCGATCCGCCTCGCAGCCATGCACAATGGGTCGCGACCGAATATTCAGGGAACGCATCGGATGACGACGCGCGTCGTCATCGGATTTCGCCGGCCAATCGTCGCGTAACAGACGGCCTCATGTGCAGGGTCGTGAGGGCTTGCCACCCAATCATCGATATCGGTCTCTTCCCGCGCGGTTGGTCCTTCACGCTTGCATGGCAGGTCCACGCCACGCATTCGCGTTCCTTCGTGTCCTGTCTTGGAAGTCGGCTAAACCACCATTCTGGACCGTATTCCACACCGTCACCTCGTCGAAGGCGGTACAGTTCCGCTCAGATAGCGCCGATCCGTACCTCCCAAAATCCCATCAGCAGGATTATCCAGGATCAAAGGCCCAAGAGAGGCACCGGAGAGAGACCCCTTATTCTCGCCTTCGGACCTCTTGCAGGGTCACGGATTTCATCTCGGAGAGTAAGAGTGCTGCAGGAAACGAGCCCCAAAACGTCACGTATTTCCGGCTTTCATAAACTCGAGATCGCGGAACGCCTGAAGAAGGTGTCCGAATTTGCCACCCTCGACCAGGTGCATGTCGATCAACTGTCGGCGTCGTCGAATATCGATGCGCATCTCGCCGATCACATGATCGAAAACATGATTTCGACGATCGCCATTCCGGTCGGCGTCGCAACCAACATGAAGATCGATGGTCGGGACTTGCTGGTGCCCATGGCGACCGAAGAGTCGTCGGTGATCGCCGCAGTCGGCAACTCTTCGCGTCAATGTTATGAGAATGGTGGGTTCACCACCTCGATGTCGGGCACGCAGATGATCGCCCAGATCCAGCTGCTCGATCTGACGGACCCTGCGACGGCTCGCGTCGCGATTCTCGAACGCCGCTCCGAGATCGAGGTGATCTGCAACGAGTGCGACCCGCTTCTGGTGCGTTTCGGTGGTGGCTTCCGCGATCTCGAGGTGCGGTTGATCGAGGCGCCTTCCGGAACGATGGTGATCACCCACATTGTCATCGATACGAAGGATGCGATGGGCGCCAATGCCGTCAACACGATGGCAGAGCGGCTCGCGCCGCAGCTCGCCGAATGGACTGGCGGCCGCCCTTTGCTGCGCATTCTCTCCAATTTGGCCGATCGCCGCGTGGCGCGCGCGCGGGCCACATGGCGCTGCGAGGACATCGGCGGCGAAGCGGTTCGCGACGCGATGATCGCGGCATATGAATTCGCCGATACCGACCCCTATCGCGCTGCCACCCACAATAAGGGCATCATGAACGGCGTATCGGCCGTGGTGCTGGCGACCGGAAACGACACGCGGGCCGTCGAGGCAGGTGCCCATGCCTACGCTGCCAAGGATGGCTGGTATCGCAGCCTCAGCCGTTGGGAGGTCACCAAGAACGGCGATCTCTCGGGCGTTCTCGAAATGCCCATGGCGGTAGGGCTGATCGGCGGCGCCACGAAGATTCATCCGACCGCGCGTGCGGCTTTGGCGATCCTCGATGTCGACTCTGCCGAACATCTCGCGCGGATCATCGCGGCCGTCGGCCTGGCGCAGAATTTTGGCGCGATGAAGGCCCTCGCAACCGACGGGATTCAAAAGGGCCATATGGCGCTTCATGCGCAGAATGTGGCGATAACCGTAGGCGCGACGGGTGAAGAGGTGGCCGAGGTCGCCCGCCGCCTGATCGAGAGCAAGTCGATCAACACGGACACGGCGGACAAGCTGCTTGCCGAGATACGGGGCGCCTGATGGCCGCGTCGAGCACAGTCCGGATCGTGGAGGTCGGGCCGCGGGACGGCCTCCAAAACGAAGCCAGCGTGGTCACGCCCTCGCAGCGCATCGCCTTGATCGAGGCGCTTGTCTCGAGTGGCCTCGAGACAGTGGAAGCGGGCAGCTTCGTGTCGCCGAAATGGGTTCCCCAAATGGCGGGCTCAGGCGACGTGTTGCGCGGGCTGCCGCCGCGGCCGGGCATTAGCTACCCCGTTCTGGTCCCCAATCTGCGTGGGTTGGAAGATGCGATGGCGGCAGGAGCGCGTGAAATAGCGCTTTTCCTGGCGGCATCGGAGAGCTTCAGCCGGAAGAACATCAACTGCTCGATCGATGAATCGTTCGAGCGCGTCGCACCGGTAGTCCAGATGGCGAAGGCCAATGGGATTGCGGTTCGCGGATATGTCTCGTGCGTCCTGGGTTGTCCCTATGAGGGCGAAGTGGCGTTGGCATCGGTGGTGTCGGTCGCTGAACGGCTGATCGAGCTCGGTTGCTACGAGATATCGCTCGGCGACACGATCGGCGTCGGCACACCCGGCAAGGCCCGGGCCATGGTCGAATGCGTATCCGGCTCGATTCCCACGAAGAATCTCGCGATCCACTTCCATGATACATATGGTCAGGCCCTGGCCAACGTGCTTGCCTGCCTGGAAACCGGGATTGCTGTCGTCGACAGCGCGGCCGGCGGGCTGGGTGGATGTCCCTATGCGGCAGGTGCCAGCGGCAACCTGGCGACCGAGGATCTTCTCTACATGCTGGACGGGCTGGGGATCGCCACGGGCGTGGACCTTGAACGTCTGCTCGATGCGGTGACCTATATTGCGGACGATCTGCGTATCGCACCTCGCTCCAAATTGTTCGCGGCACGTCGCTCCGATCGGGGCGGCGATCGGGATCGGCGTAACGGTAAGAGCGAGATCAAACTCGCCTCATGACGGATACATGGCAGTCCATTCCGGGCTGCCTCATTGTCGGGAAAACGATCGGAGCGGGGCATCGCTGCCTCAGCGACCGACATGCCCCCCAGCGGGGCCTGACCAAGGGGACAGATGCTATGAAAGTGCCGAAGACGCGGCGCGTCGCTTGGCGTTCGATATTGCTTCGTTTTGCTCTCTTTTTGGCGAGCGGCGTAACGACAAAGGCCGAAGCCGTGGAAATTGAGCCCTATGAATATGTGACGCTCCCGGAGAATACCCTGATCGGGGTCTTGTACGGCTATTACGGGCATCATTCGGATTACCAGGCTTCGGGGCAGAATGGCGTGACCCAGAACGCCAACTTCCGCACGCAAACCGGCGTGCTGAAGATCGCAGACTATTTCAATGTCGGCGATCACCGCGCGTTGCTCAGCGTCGTGCAGATCGGCGGCTCCCTGGATCATGCCCGGATCGGCGATACATCGCTCGGACATGACAGGGGGTTTGGCGACACGCTCATAGGCAGTGTCTACTGGCCGATCAGCGATGACGTTCACGGCACCTATTTTGCCGTTGCCCATTATCTGACACTGCCGACCGGCGAATATGACAAGAGCCGCAGCGTCAATCTCGGTGGTCATCGGTTCGTTTCGAACCCGGGAATGTCGCTCGACCAGAAGATCGCCGGCAAATGGTCGATGGATCTCGGGGCCGACATTTTCTTCTACGGCGTGAACGGGAAAGCCAATGCGCTCGACCAGCGCCTGACCCAGCGGGTCTCGACACAATGGCAGGCCTTTCTCAACTATGCATGGGCCAAAGGCCTGTCGACATCGGTCGGCTACCAAGGCTTTCGCGGCGGCGTGCAGCGGCTCGATGACGTCCGCAACGGCGTGAAAACGGATTATGACGAGATCCGGTTCGTCGTGGCGAAGAGCGTCACCCCGAAGCTCCAGCTGCTCGCTGAAGCCAATCATCAGACCAGGACATCGGGGGGCTTCCGTCAGGATGCCGGCCTGAGCGGAAGGATCGTTTATGTCTTCTGATCACCTTGCCGAGGTATGGGGCGATATCGTCGATACACGGCATCTGCGGGCCTCGATCGCGATCGGTGCCACGATCAGCCTTCTTGCCTACTTCGGTGCGATACACCTCTTCAGCATCTTGGGAAGCGATGCGTCGGTCAGCAAGACCTATGCGATGCTCGTCGGGCTCGGCGGTTGTCTTCTCAGCTGCGCGGTATGCGCACGGCTATTTCCGCCCAAACGCATTCTCATCGAGAGCGGCCATGATGAACAAGCCCGCAAGGAGGCAGTCGCAGCCATCATGAAGAGCGCCGAAGATCGGAATGAGAGCCTGCCCCCGGCCGTGGTCGAAGAGCTGAAGGCATTGGGACTTTACGACATGCTGCCCTTGGACGAGCAGGAACAGGGTTCGCAATCATCGGATGGCCGGCGGCACGGTCCTACGGTTCGGGAGGCCTGACATGCACGGGCTTCTCCACGACTTGCTTGTTGCCATCGCGATGGGGCTGCTGGGTTCCATCGTTTTCTCGGCAGTGGGGCTGGTGTCCGGTACGGACGAAACAACGACGATCGCTCCGATCACATTATTGGTCGTCCTGTTGGGCGTGCCGCCCGTGGGGGTCTTCACCTTCTGGCTGTCCGCGGCTGTCTCCAAGCATATGACGCACGCGATCCCCACCGCCTTGCTGGGCATTCCCGGCGATACCATGGCCGTCCCGCTCATGCAGCAGGCGACCGACCTCCGCCGATTGGGGGTTCCGCACATCGCGCTTCGGAAGATGGTCTCGGCGGCGCTCATCTCCGCGATCATTGCGGTGCCGCTTTCGGTGCTTTTCGCGGTGATCATCGCGCCCGTCGGGCAAAAGATCGTTGCGGCGTCGCCATGGCTGTTTCTCGCAGCCTCGGTGTTGATCGCGCGTTTCTCGCCCGGCCGATGGGCGTCGGTGATGCTGCTGGTTCCTTTCGTGGCCGTCATTCTGGCGCTTCAGGCCTTTACCGCCGCCCACGACGTGAAGCTGAGCGTAAGCTATTTTCTCGGTATCGCGGTCGGCCCCCTGATTGCCGATCTGTTCAGTGTCGCCTCGCCGACGGAACGCGCGCGGATGGCGCGCAGCGAGCCGCGGCGTGTTTCGATCGCGCCAGACGTGAAGGGCTGGAAAGGCTATTTTCCGAACCCCTTCAAGATCCTCGACCCGGTTCAACTTCGCGCGGTCGCGGCGACGGCTGCGATCTCCAGCGCGACCTTTGTCTTTTCTCCGGTGGCGATGACCGTCGTGCTCGGCGAGGCGGTCGCGGCCCGGATCAAGCATCCTTATCACCGCCTCACGACCGTGCTCAGCGTGCGCAACGGGGTGACGGAATCGACCTATATCGCCGAAGCGATCATTCCGCTGGTTGCGCTGGGAATTCCGCTCAGCCCTGTCGCGGCGGGGCCGGCCGCGCCGCTGTTCAATGCGCCCCCCCGCTTCTTCGTCGATGCGGCGGGATCCCACATCGTGAATCTGCACACGATGATGAGCCCGTCGCAATTCTTGTTCTACGGGCTGCTTTCGGTCCTGCTGGCAGCGATCGTCGCTTATCCTTTGGCGATGAATTATGCCCGCTCGGCGGCAGTATTCGTGTCCCGCCATATCAGTCATGAGGCGATCATCGCCACCTTCGTCGGGCTGGTTCTCGTGATCGGTCTTTGGGAGGGCGCACTTCTGGGGTTGCTCGTGATCGTCGTGATCGGCCTTTTGGGCGGTCTGCTCTACCGTGCCTTCGGGTTCAATACGGGCGTGCAATTCATGGGATATTATGCGGCCGTCCTGACAGTGCCTGCAATTCTCAAGCTATTCGCATGAAAAAATTCGGCGAAAATTCGGAGGGATCCATGATCAAGGTATTTTATCTGCTCGCATTTGCGGCTGGAATGGGGTCTGTCGCCCCGTCCTATTCCGCATCGCTCCCCGCGCTTTCCTACACCACCGAAACTAAGGGCCCCGTTCCCATCCCGCCGTCGGAGCGGACACTCCAGACGATCACGGCCCAGCCTTATTTCAAGGTTTCGGACAAGGGGCTGCAGCTTGAGGGGGCCGTGTTCGATCTCCAAGGCGATTTGCGCTTCGTCGACGTATTCGGCGATCGCGTCTATCGTCTGACACGCGACCTCAAGCTCACAAGCTTCGCCACCCCGCCGGGGTTCGCGCCTGCGGGCCTTGCCGTGCATAAAGACGGGCGCCTGTTCATCGCGGGCCTTGGCAACTTCAAGGATAGCGGCGGGATAATCGCGACCAAAGCCGATGGTTCGGACGTCGAAACGATCATTCCGCCGAGCGCAGGCTTTCTCGTCGATGATCTGGACTTTGACGCCAAGGGTGGATTTTACTTCACCGATTTCCGCGGCAACACCAGTGATCCGAAGGGCGGCGTGTTGTACGTGTCACCTGACGGCAAGACGATCACGCCGGTGCTCCCCAACTTGGCCGTTGCCAATGGTGTGGCAATTGGTCCTGACGGAAAGACGCTCTGGGCCGATGAATTGAGCGCAGGCGCGCTGCACAAGGTCGAACTCAGCGATGCAACGACCATTGCGCCGTTCGGCACCTCCATTCCCTACCACTTCATCGGCCCTGCGCCTGACTCGATGCGGGTGGATTCGGACGGCAATGTCTATGTCGCGATCTACGGGCAGGGCCGAATTCTGGTCTTCAATTCGACGGGCATTCCGATCGGGCAGATTCTGATCCCAGGCCGAGAAACGGGTCACAATCTCCGCTCGACGAGCATGGCCTTTCGGCCCGGCACCAATGAGCTTCTGATCCTCGCGAGCGACGCCCAAGGGGGACAGGGGTGCAGCATCTATCATGTGACGGCGTTCGCAAAGGGCGCCTCGACATTCGCCCACCCTTGATAAAGGAGACGAGATTGCGCGCAGATGATCGCTTTCAGCGTGGACAGCAAATCCGCCGAGAGGTGATGGGGGAGGCGCGCGTGGCCGCGTCCGCCACCGCTGCCGGAGACATCGCGCACGACCTCCAGACATTGGTCACGGAGGTCGCGTGGGGGGACGTCTGGACGCGCGAGGGGCTGGACCGCCGATCCCGCTCGATCATGACGATCGGGATGCTCCTCGCGCTCAATCGATCGGCCGAGCTCAAAGCGCATGTGATCGGTGCGCTCAACAATGGCCTGTCGATCGACGAATTGCGCGAGATGATCCTGCACGCCGCGGTCTATTGCGGCTTTCCGGCGGCGCTGGAGGGGATGCGGGTGTTGCGCGAGACGTGGAGGGAACGCGAGAGCGGCAGCGATCCCGTGAGTTATTTTCACGGGGAGTTCGCAGACCGATAAGGCCCGCGGGACGAGAGCGTCACCCCACCGCGTTCGACAGAGGGACGTCGTGGCATCCGGTTTCTTCCGCGCCCGCCTGCCGAAGCGCGTAGAGCGCAAAATAGGCGGTCGAATCCAGTTGGGCACGGCCGTCGCCGGCTTTGCCCTGCAACGACAGCGCGCCGACGATGGCGACGATGTAACGGGCGAAATGGCTCGGATCGACGTCGACACCGAGGTCGCCGTCACGGCGGGCTTCGCGCAGCCTGCGTTTCAGGGCGTAGATGTAGATTTCGCGGCGATGGTTCAGCAGATCCCGAATGGGCTCGGCCACCGACGAGCAGGCGATCGCGCCATGGATCCCGAGCAGACCGTCGGGCACGGCGGGATCGAGGATCAGGGCGATGAAGCCGGACAGGAAGCTTTCGCAGACGCCCAATGCCGTCGGCATGCGCAGCGCGCGCCAGGCGAAGCCGAGCTTCGTGATCTCGTAGCGTCGCATGGCCAGCCGGAAGAGCCGGTCCTTATTGCCGAAGGTGCGGTAGAGGCTGGGCCGGTTGATGCCCATCGCCAGGGTGAGGCAGTCGAGACTGGCGCCCTCATAGCCCTTTTCCCAAAAAACGCGCATCGCGGCCTCGAGGGCATCATCCCTCACGAAACCCAGATTGCGCCCCATCGACGGCCTCCTTCAGCCCATATTCCGATCCGCTGCGGCGTAGAGCCAGCGGCCTTTCCCGGGGGTGACCGTAGGCCCGCTTTGGAGCGATGGACAGAGCGCGTGCGGGGCGCGGCGTGGCCCGCGCACGGGGCGGCGCTCGCGATGACCGGCGGCGACGGGAGGTCGGTCTTTCTGGTCGCGACTTTCGCGGCGTACCTCTCCGTCAAGGGGCACGGCCTTCGGGAATCAGGCGATGATTGTCCCTCCCACGGGCGGGACAGGAGGAGTAGGATGGCACGGCATGACTATCGCCGAAGATCGGACGTGACGGAAAAGGCGGCATCGAGCGATGTTCGCGCCCAGCGCGTTGCGGCGCGGTGCGGCAGCGGCCGTCGGGTTCCGCGGGTTGCTCCCGCCGCGGCGCCGCCGCGCCGCCGCCGGTTAGGGGCGGCACCGCCATGTTCCAGATAGCGCGCATCGGCCCGTCCTTCGGGTCCGGCAGCGAACAGGGCGGTCTGCGGGCGCAGTCGATCGTGCTCGTGGCGATCTCGCCCGGCCCAAGATGACCGCGGGCGGAGCAGGCGGATCGCGCCTGCTCGGGCCACTTCGAAGTCCTGCTCCCCGATCCATCGCGGACATCATCATGGACAGGCTGCGTTCCGGCCGTGCGTCGATGCTGCCGCGTCCCATTTTTCCCCAAGGAGATGTAAAGTGTTGAAGCGAACCTGCGGCCTGTTCCTGGCCGCGCTGGCCGTGCCTGCCGTCCATGCGGAGACCGTCGATCTGGCGCACCCGCATATCATCTCGAAGCTGGTCAGCGTCGAGGATGCCGTCGCCATCAATGATGATTGGGTGGTGGGAAGCAGCTACTCGATGACGAACGCGCCGACCGGCTTCTATCTGTTCAATGCCCGGACGAAGGCGTTCGAGACGATCAAGGGCGGCATAGCGTCGCGGTTCGACAGGAAGGCGTTCCCGACCTGCCCGGGCGCGCCCGACTTCAAGACGCTTTCGACGCACGGAGTCGATTATTACCCCGAGCGGAAGCGGCTCTACCTGGTCAACCATGGCGGCCGTGAATCGGTCGAGGTGTTCGACGTGGCGCTCACGGGCGGAAAGCCGCATTTCACCTGGGTCGGTTGTGCCGTCGCCCCGGCGAATACCTATCCGGACGCGGTTGCCGGCCTCGCGGACGGCGGGATGATCGTCACGAGCCTGTGGAATCCGAACGATCCCACGCGGAACGACAAGATGAAGGCGGCCGCGCCCCTGGGGGGCGTGTTCAAATGGTCGCCCGTGGCCGGCTGGTCGACGGTGCCCGGCACGGCAGACTTCTCGGGGCCGAACGGCGTCCTGGCGACCCGTGACGGCAAGACGATCTACGTCAATCTCTATGCCGGCAAGCAGGTTGCCCGGGTCGACCTGTCGGGGGGCCATGCCACGGTCAGGCTCGCCAGCGTCCCCTATCTGGCGGACAATATCCGCTGGAACAGCCGGGGCACGGCGATTTACGTCGGTGGCCAGGCCGAATCCCTGGATACCATGTTCAAATGCTACGCCGCGCCGTTCCCCGGCTGCAAGACGATCAAGTTCCAGATCAACCTGCTCGATCCGAAGACGATGACGATGTCGGTCGTCGTGCCGGCGGGCACCTACCAGGGGATGAGCGCGGGAACCGGCGCGATCGATCTGAACAAGGAGCTTTGGGTGACGTCCTTCAAGGACGACGACATCGCGATCTTCCCGATCACCGGCTGATCGGCGGCTCCCGAAGCATGGCAAGATCGGCCTGACGATATCGCGGGATTCGTCAGGCCGGTCCTTTGCATTCGGGGCGGCGTCGGGCTTGCGATCCGACGTCGTGGACCGAAGGGGCTTCGGGCGGGCCGCCTGGCGCGCGGCACTGGCCGTCGAAGACTCCCTTCGATCGCGATGACCCCGGTCCTGCCGCCAGGCGACGGGCAGGGCGGCGGGGGCAGGCCGGGCCGGAGCCCGCCTGCCGCGCCTGTCGCGCAGACCTTATCCCAGGCGGGTGCGCATGAAGGCGGCCATGCGGGCGATCGCCGCCTGGCCTTCGGGCGTCGCGCTGGCAAGCGCCGGGAAGGAGTGAATGGCGCCCGGCGTCGCGTGGAAGTCGACGGGGACGGCATAGTCCTCGAGCCGCCGCACCAGGCGCGTCGAGTCGCTGAACAGCAGGTCGTTTTCGCCCGCTTCCAGGTGGAGCGGCGGAAGGCCGCTGAAATCCCCGTACAGGACGGACGCCAGCGGATTTCTCGCGTCGGCCTCGCCGAGAAACCGCTTCGCCATGCCCGTGGCGGATTCCACCGTCGTCAGCGGATCGGTCTTCAGCGTGATCGTCTCGCCGGACAGTTCGAGGTCGGTCCAGGGGGACAGGGCGATGCCGCCCGCGGGCAGGGGAACGCCGCGATCGCGCGCCGCCATCATCACCGAAAGGACCAGGCCGCCCCCGGCGGAATCGCCGACGAGAATGATGTTGCTCGGCTTGATCCCGGTATCGAGCAGCCATTGATAACCTTGGAGCGAGTCTTCGATCGCGGCGGGGAAGGGGTGTTCGGGCGCCAGGCGATATCCGAAGCCGAGCCCGTAAAAGCCCGACGCCTTCGACAGCAGGCCGTTGAACTGGCGCCACATCCAGGGATCGCCGCAGACATAGCCGCCGCCGTGGAAATAGATGAAGACGCGCTCGGGATCGGCATGGTCGCTCCAGACCCATTCCGAATCCCCGGAGCCGATATGTCCGCACGCCGCCGGCTTGGCATGGATGTCCGGATCCACCGGCACGCTGTTCCAGACCTTGCGATAATGGTCGCGCTGCCCTGCGACGTCCAACGGGAAATCGGTGAGGGATGCGATCACCGCCTCCATCTCTTTACTCGGCATGCAACCTCCAAAATGTTCGCGGCGGTGAGTAACCCGCCTCGCGTGTCGGATGACAGGCACGGTTCTCCCGTGATTGACGGACGCCATACCCGCGACGTTCAAGGTACGGTGGGGCTGGCCGTCACGAAAAGCCACCGGGGGCCGCGCATGGTGCGCCCGCCGGATCGATCGGCCGCGCTTAGCATTACAGTTGCATTCTAGTTTTGAGATGAGCTCGTCTGGCAGCGGCTTGGTGCGCGCGTCGCCAGCATGACCAGGCGATGATGTACGCGGGCCGTATGCGGCGCTGAGCGAGCTTGTTGGCGATCCGCCGAACTTCCTGGATCGACCAGCGGATCAGATCCTGACGGTCCGCGTCCTCGATCTTTTTGGGGGCGTCACGGCATTGGCGCGGTATCGGATCACCGCCATCATGGCGAAGGCGAGCATGACCAGAGAGACGTGGCGATGCCAGCCATGCCACGAACGGCTTTCGTTATGATCGAGGCCGAGTTCGTTTTTGGTGGTCTCGAAGCTATCTTCAATCGCCCAACGACGGCCTTCGACAGCGACGAGTGTCTGGATGTTGGTGCCGGCCGGGCACCAGGTCGTGAAGTAGGCCAGGTCACCGTCGCTGATGTTACGGCGGATCAGCAGGCCCCGGGTCCACACGCCTGATTTCGTCTCGTCATATTCATCGGCATCGAGATCGGCGAGCTCGCAATATGCCCAGTCATGAAGACGGGCGCCCTTTGTGCCCTCACCAGCGGACAGGCGTTTCCATGCGTCTGCATCGAGGTCTTGTGCGATCTCCTCCGCCTTGCCTGCGACCGGGGGCTTGTCGCCCCAAGAGCCAAAATAGTGATCCGACTTCACGCCGAGAACGTAGCCCTTGCAGGCTCGACGCAGGGCCTGCTCGACGTCACCGACCCCATATACGGCGTCCGCCGCGACCCATGAAAATGGGACCTTGGCCGCCAAAGCCCGCTGTATCATCTGAACAGCCAAAGCCGGCTTGGTGGCGAAGGCTAACGCTTCAGGGACATGGGTTGCGGCAAGTCGTGCGGGATCACCCGTCCAGCTCTTTGGAAGATACAAAGCGCGATCGATAAACGCGTGCCCGCGAGCCGATACATAGGCCACGAATACACCGATCTGGCAGTTCGTGATCTTGCCAGCCGATCCGGTATATTGACGCGCAACGCCACAGGAAGCCTTGCCTTGCTTGAGGAAACCGGTCTCGTCGATGACCAGGACTGCCTCGTCGGTCGCAAGGCTCTCAACAACATAGTCTCGTACGATGTCGCGAAGCTCGTCTGCCTCCCATCGCCCGCGGCCCAAAATAGCCTGTTGCCGCCAAGGCCCCGGATCCCCTGCAGCCTCGGCGCGCATCCAACCCGTCTTGCGGCGCTCGTCACTCAGCAAGCCGTCCAGAAACAGGTTCGCAGACGCCGCAACGCGCTCCTGCGTGAACAACCCGCGCATACGGCTCTTCACGTCCCGCAGCGAGGACGCCCACAACTCCAGTGTCGCTTCTATCGATGCACCCGTCATCCACGGCCTCCTTACCATGGAGACCTATTGATTCAGAGTTCCGCTTGATATGCAACTGTAATGCTAGCGCGGATCGACATTCAGCGGATCGGGTGGCGATCTACACCCGAAGCAATCGTCATCCTGAACTTGTTTCGGGATCCCAGCGAAACTTGGCGCTGAGCGCCCGGAAGAGGCGGGATGCTGAAACAAGTTCAGCATGACGGTTTGAAACGAAACGATCACCCGATATTCCACCAATCCGAATGTCGATCGGCTCCAGGCCAACCGCGGCGATCGGCGAGCCGTTCGATTGCCCTGAACGGCGGCATCGGCGCGCCGGTCGTCACCGGATGCCGACGACGACCTTGCCCTTGGCGCGACCGGTGTCGACATAGGCCAGCGCGTCGTTCAATTGCGCGAACGGGACGGTTCGATCGACCACCGGACGAAGCGAGCCACCCTCGATCAACTCGCTCAGTCGGGCGAGTTGCGCGCCGTCGGCCCGCATGAACAGGAACGAATAAGCGACACCGGCACGTTTCGCCTTGCGACGGATGCGGGCGCTCATCAGGCGCAGCAGCATCCCCAGCACGGCGTTGAGGCCCTGCGTCCTGGCGAAGGCCGGGTCGGGTGGACCGGAGATCGAGATCAGCCGGCCACCGGGCTTGAGGACCGCGAGGGATCGTTCGAGCGTCGCCGCATCCAGGCTGTTCAGCACGACGTCGTAGTCGGACAGCAGCGTGGTGAAATCCTGCGACCTGTAGTCGATGACGATATCCGCGCCGAGGCTGCGGACCAGATCGGCATTGGCGGCGCTCGTGGTCGTCGCGACGGTCGCGCCGAGATGCTTGGCGAGCTGGATCGCCATCACCCCGACGCCGCCCGATCCGGCATGGATCAGGATCTTCTGCCCCTGCTTGAGCGCGGCGCGTTCGACCAGGGCCTGCCACGCGGTCAGGCCGGCCAAGGGGATAGCTGCGGCTTCGGCCATCGACAGGCTGGCGGGCTTCATCGCCAGATCGGATTCGTTGACCGCGATCCGCTCGGCGAAGCTGCCGATATGGCCGTCGCGTGCCCGCGCATAGACCGCATCGCCGCGCTGGAACCGTCGGACATTCGCGCCGACCGAAACGACGATCCCGGCGAGATCGTGGCCGAGCAGGAACGGCGGCTTATAGGGCAGGATCGGCTTGAAAGCGCCGTCGCGGATCTTGCCGTCGAGCGGGTTGAGCCCCGCCGCGTGGACCTCGACCAGCACCTCGTCGGCGGCGGGCACGGGATCGGGCCAGTCGCCGAGGCGCAGTGTCTGGCCCTTGCCGTAGCGGTCGAGGATATGGGCTTGCATCTCGGCCGGCCCCGCTCAGGCGTCCGGGGTCGGGGCGGCGGGATAATCGGTATAGCCCTTGGCCCCGCCGCCATAGAGCGTCGTCGGGTCGATCTGGGCGAGGGGGATGCCCGCCTTCAACCGCTCGACCAGATCGGGATTGGCGATGAACGGGCGGCCGAACGCGATCAGATCCGCGCTCCCGTCGGCCAGACGCGCCTCCGCGAGATCGCGGTCATAGCCGTTATTGGCGATATAGCTGTTGCCGAACGCCGTGCGCAGCGCGGCATAGTCGAACGGCGCGATATCGCGCGGGCCTCCGGTCGCCCCCTCGACGACATGGATGAAGGCGAGGTCGAGCTTCTTCAACTCGCGGGCGATATGGTCGAACTGGGCTTGCGGATCGCTCGTCGCGACGCCGTTGGCGGGCGACACCGGGGAAAGGCGGATGCCCGTTCGCTGCGGCCCCACCTCGTTGGCGACCGCGGCGGCCACCTCGATCATCAGGCGCGCGCGGTTCTCGACCGAGCCGCCATAGGCGTCGCTCCGATGGTTGGCGCCGTCCTTGGCGAACTGGTCGAGCAGATAGCCGTTGGCGCCGTGGATCTCGACGCCGTCGAAACCCGCCGCGATCGCGTTGGCGGCCCCGCGGCGGAAATCCTCGACGATGCCGGGAAGCTCGTCCAGCGCGAGCGCACGCGGTTCGGAGACGTCGGCAAAGCCGTTGTTGACGAAGGTCTTGGTCTCCGCGCGGATCGCCGACGGCGCGACGGGGGCCGCGCCGCCCGGCTGCAGATCGACATGGCTGACGCGGCCGACATGCCAGAGCTGAAGAATGATGCGCCCACCCTTGGCGTGGACGGCGTCCGTCACCGCACGCCAGCCGGCGATCTGCTCGGGCGTGTAGATGCCCGGCGTGTCCTGATAGCCCTGGCCCTGCTGCGAGATCTGCGTCGCTTCGCTGATGATGAGCCCGGCCGAGGCGCGCTGGGCATAATAGTCCGCCATCAGCGCCGTCGGCACGAACCCGGCGCCCGCGCGGTTGCGGGTCAAGGGCGCCATCACGACGCGGTTCGCGAGCGTGAGGTCGCCCAGCGCATAGGACGAAAAGAGGCTGGTGTCGGTCATCGGTCGTTCCTCGCATGCAAAGATGGTCGGCGGTGGAGCGTCACGGGAATGGCGGCCTCGATCATCGCGTCATCCCGTCGGCCCTGCCACTATAATCATGACAATGATCATCATTGTGCTTATATGTGATGGCCATCATGAATGTGTCAACGGGCAGGGCAGGATTTTCGCGTGAAGGTCAGTCGGGAGCAGATGAAGGCCAATCGGGCCCGTATCCTCGACGAGGCGGGCCGGCTGTTTCGGCAGCATGGCTTCGACGCCGTGACGGTGTCGGATATCATGAAGGCGGCGGGCCAGACGCATGGCGGCTTCTACGGGCATTTCGCCTCCAAGGACGAACTGGTCGCGCAGACCATGATCCACCTGCTGCACGGCGAGGGTTCGGTCGCGGCGGGGCTCGAGGCGTGGATCGACACCTATCTGTCTCCTCCCCATCGCGACGCGCCGGCGCAGGGATGCCCGACCGCGAGCCTCGCCGGGCTGATGCGCGGTCAGACTTGCGAGGCGCGGGCCGCGATGGCGGACGGGCTCGCGGCGCAGCTCGGCCGGCTCGCGGCCGCCTTGCCCGAGGGCGACGCGGTCGCGCGGCGACGGGAGGCGATCGGGACATGGGCGGCGATGGTGGGCGCGGTCATCCTGTCCCGCTCGGTCGACGATGCGGCGCTGGCCGAGGAAGTGCTGACCGGGACGCGCGCGTGGATCGCGAACATGACCTGACGCGCCTGAGACAGTGCTGCGCAATGGACGCACGACAACAGCACGCCAGGCCGCAGGATTGGCCAATCGGTCGTTGCGGCTGCGGCAAAGCACGGTTTCGGGGGAACGCTGCCGAAAGGCCGTTCTGCTGGAAGCGATGACGCGACGATGCGTCAGACCTTCTCGATCTCCCTCACCATCATCCAGGCCAATTCCGCGAGCTTGGCCTTGGGCAATCTGGCCGCTGGCCCGCACAGGCCGAGGCTGGCGCGAACTTCCCCCTCCTCGCGCCAGGGAATCGCGACGCAATGGAGGCCGGAGCGATGCGATTCGAGGTCGAGACCGAAGCCGAGCCGCTCGACCTCCGCGATGTCGCGCTCGACCAGCGGGGGAAGGGCGTCGGCCCGCGACAGCAGGACGCGCTCCCTCAATCCGGGCATGAAGGCGAGAAAGACGAGGCCGATCGCAGATCCCTCGAGATGGTCGCGCGCGCCCGGGGCGTTATAGGCCTCCGGCACTGGCGGCGTGCCGGCCATGTCGAGATAATAGACCTCGTCGCCGCTCGGTACGCCGAGATAGACGGTCTCGCCCGATCGCGCGGCAATGGCTTCGAGCGCCGGCCTCAGCCGATGACGCAGGCTGCTATCGTCTCCCGTGATGCGCGCCAGGTTCATGATGCGGCCGCCCAGATGATAGCGGGTGTCGCCGACCCGGCGGCGCACATAGCCGAGCGCGCCGAGCGTGGTGAGGATGTTGTGCGCGGTCGTCTTGCCGAGCCCGGTCTCCTCCGCGATTCTCGACAGCTTCGCAGATCCCCCATCGCGCGCGACGGTCTCCAGGATCGCCATGGCGCGCTCGATCGACTGAATGTGCTTTGCGGACATGGCAGGCCCTGAAGGGTGATAGGATCCGGCGATAGATCGGGCGGGGGATTTCATCCAGACCGAAACGGCGTCGGATCACGCCACCCACGATAGGCCCGGCAAGCCCCGGAGAATCTGCGCTTTCGGAAGTGCCGCTCCTCTTGTCCGCCACCCGTCGGCGATCGGGCATTACCGTCTCGGCATCCCTGAGACCGCACGAAGCGTATCGTCCAGCGATGTTGAACTTTTTAGGGTTTGTTTCCAAGGCGCTACCGACCTCGCCCTCGACGCCATAGACTGTCGAGCGTCGTAGCCGGCGGATCGTCCATGCTTCCGGATCGATCCGCGGCTCATCAATCATCTAAGGAATACCGCATGTCGAAACGTGTCGCGTCTCTCACGATCACCGCTCTCGCCATGACGATGGGCGGGGCGGCTTTCGCGCAGGCGCCGTCTGTCCCCGCGGCCATTCCGTTCGACATCCCTTATGGCGCATCCATTTCGCTGGACGCCGCAAAGGCGGTGGCCACGGCCGCGGAGGCCGAAGCGAAGAGGCGCGGCTGGAAGGACACCATCGTCGTCGTCGGCCCGGCGGGCGAACCCGTTCTGATCGAGAAGATGGACGGGACGATGCTGGGGGCCTCCAAGGTCGCCGAGGGCAAGGCCGTCACCGCCGCGAATTTCCGCCGGCCGACCAAGGCATTCCAGGATCTGCTGGAAGGGGGCCACTCCATCCCGCTGGCGCTCGGCGTGACCCCGGCCGAAGGCGGTTTCCCGCTCATCGAGGCGGGCAGGGTGATCGGCGCGATCGGCGTCAGCGGGGGAGACGGTTCGCAGGACACGATCGTCGCCCAGGCCGGTGTCGCCGGGTTGCGATAGGCGCGACGAGTTCATCGATGTTGAACATTTAAGGGTTGTGCCCGCCGCCCCTACCGGATCGGCATTCCCTTACCTATCCCATCAAACACAGTCAGTTAGTCGGACTTGGAGCAGAGGCGTCGTTCGCTCGATCACGATATCGCGCCCGATGCCCGCTCCAAGATCCGCGCGCGGCCGCCTCTCGACAGGGGCAGATGCGTCGAAAAATTATATAATAATAGCGGAGATGATCGTGAAACATGACGAGGACGATGAGAACGGTTCAGGGTTGATCCCACGAATGTCGGCGTTGCGATTCAATGGCGTTGCCAGTCTCTTCGTGGCCGCGCGACAGGCTTTGCGACTTGCGGGGCCTCCCGCCTTCGCCATCTCGTCTCCCTAACAATCCCTCTCGATAGCCGTCGACCGTAACAGAAGCGTCGACGACCGGCCATCCGGCCACGGCCCAGCCGCGCGCGGCGCTGCGGGCTCGCTCTCGGGAGACATTGATGAACATGATAGTCGACAGGCGCACGCTGATCGCCCTTCTGGCCGCGCCGCCGCTCACCGCCTTCCTGCCCCCTGCGATTCTGGCGCAGGAGACGAATGCGGCGACCAGCTTCCTCCAGGTCAGCCGCATCATCACCGCGACGGACGCGCTGACCCAGGGCGTGGCCGACAGGGTCGAGTCCCTCATGGCCAAGCGCGACCACCAATTCGCCGGCCGCCTCCAGAAACTGTCCGCCCTGCTGTTGCAGGGCGAGGATCGGGCGAGCGCGCTCGGCCGTCTCGATCCCGACAATCTGCGGTTCGCGATCGAGATCGCGAAGCCATGGTATGTCGGCTACCTCGGCACGCCGTCCAACAGCTTTCTCGAGGACGACGCCGAATTTGCGACCTATCTCGAGGCGCAGAGCTACCAGAAACTGCTGCGTGAAGTCCCGAGGCCGAGCTTTCCGCCGGGATCGGCCGGTTGGTGGAGCGCGGTCCCCGACGGCGTGACCGCGCCCGAAATGCCGACCGGGGTCGCCGAATGGTCGTTCCATCCGCCCGGCCGAGCGGCCGAGATCCTCGATCCCGCTCCCGCCTGGCTGTCCTATGTAAAGGCCAGCCATGTCGACGTCGACGCTGCCCGAAAGGCGCGCCCCGATGCGGCCTGAGCGGAGCGGTGCCGCGCGGCAGGAGAACGACCAGCCCGATTCAGGGCGTTCGAGGGGATATCGTCATGCCGGACTTTGACGCCGACGTCGTGGTGGTCGGCTCGGGTGCGCTGGGTGCGCAGGTGGCCTATGAGATCGCCCATGCGGGCAAATCCGTGATCATCCTGGAGGCAGGCCCCAACACGCCCGATTGGCGGCTGACCGAAAATTTCCGGGTCAGCCCGCGCAAGGACAATCTGAGCGACCCGTTCGGCAGCCTGGACTATGCGCCGAATTCGTGGACGCCGGGCTATGTCAGTGCCGACATCGACGCCGATACGATACCGGGCACGATCCGCTCGGTCGGCGGCACCGCACGCCACTGGACCGGCGTGGCCTGGCGGCTGTTGCCCGAAGAGATGAAGATGCGCAGCACCTTCGGGGTGGGGCGCGACTGGCCGTTCGGCTACGACGTGCTCGAACCCTTCTACACCGCTGCCGACTATCAGATCGGCGTCGCGGGCCTGACCGAGAATGACGATTCCGGGCGCAATCTCGGCCATACCTATCCGCCGCGCTCGAAACCCTATCCGCTGCCGCCCGAGGCCAAGCCCTATTTCATCCAGCGGTTCCAGATGCGCACGGCGGCGCGCGGCTACATCACGCAGCAGATGCCGGGCGCCCGCGTGACCGAGCCGTATGACGGGCGGCCGGCCTGCATCGGCAACAATATCTGCAATCCGAACTGCCCGATCGGCGCCAAATATTCCGGGCAGAAGGCGGTGGAGCGGGCGGTCAAGGCGGGCGCGCAGCTGCGCCACGATGCGATCGTCGACACAATCGCCGTCGATGGCCGAGGCCGGATCACCTCCATCTCCTATCAAAGCCCGACGGGGGTTCGGTCGACGCTGACCGCCCGCCGCTATGTGATCGCCGGCCATGGCTTCGAAACACCCAAGCTGCTGATGATGAACGGCCTCGCCGGCCGCACCGGCCTGCTCGGGCGCAACATGATGATCCATCCCAGCCTGAACATGAGCTTCTTCGCCGACGAGCCGGTCTGGACCGGTCGCGGTCAGGCCGTCCATGGCGCGATGGTGCAACGCCGGCTGATGAAAGATCGCGGCGAGACCGCCGGCGGTTTCTACCAGTTCGTCAACAGCAGCCCGGTCGCCGACGTCGCCGCCGACATTCTCAAGGAGGGCAGGCTCGTCGGCGCGGCATTCGACGAGGAGCTGCGTCGTCGCGCGTCGCAGGTGATCAATATCCAGATCCTGCTCGAGGATCTTCCCGTTCCCGACAATGGGATCGCGCTCAATCCGGGCTGGAAGGACCGGCTGGGGCTGCCCGGCCTCAGGCTTCGCTACCGGATTCCGGATTATGCGAAGGCCGCCCTGCCGCGGACGATCGCGGACTATGCCAATTGGGTCCAGGCGATGGGCGGTACGCCCAGGCAGGTTCCCGGCCAGTGGACGGTGCAGCATCACATCATGGGGACGACGATCATGGGGGACGATCCGGACACGTCGATCGTCGATGCCGATCTGCGCAGCCACGATCATGACAATCTCTTCCTCGTCACCACGGGTGTCTTCCCGTCGGCCTCCTGCGTCAATCCAACCCTGACGGGTATCGCCCTGGCGATCCGGGCGGGCCGTCATATCGCCGGGGAGGTCTGATGATGACACGCCTCAAAGCCATGCTGGCCGTCGTCTCGGCCGTCTTGCTGTCGGGGGTGCCGACGCTTGCCGGCGCGCAGGACCGCAGCGCAGCGGACCGGAGCCTCATCGAGCGCGGTCATGCCCTCGCGGTCGCCGGTGACTGCTCCGCCTGCCACGGGCCGTCCGGGGCGGGCGGCCTCGCCATTCAGAGCCCGATGGGCGCGATCTACGCCAGCAACATCACCCCCGACACGACGAACGGGATCGGCCGATGGACCGAGCCGCAGTTCGCCGATGCGCTGCGCAAGGGCCGGTCGCCGGACAAGGGCTGGCTCTACCCGGCAATGCCCTATCCGTCGTTCACGGGGCTGAGCGACGACGACGTGAAGGCGCTCTACGCTTATTATCATCTCGCGGTCGCGCCGCAGCCCAAGACGGTGCCGGCCACCCACCTGCCGTTTCCCTTCTGGCGCCCGGCGATGGTCGCCTGGAACCTGTTCAACCTCCATGTCGGCAAGGTCGCGGGCGCGGTGCCGGTGCAAACCGACGCGGAGAAGCGAGGCCGCTATCTGGTCGAAACGCTGGCGCATTGTTCGACCTGCCACACGCCACGCGGGCTGCTGATGGGGGAGATCGGAAGCCAGCACATGGCGGGCGGTTTCGTCGGCACGTGGATCGCGCCGAATATCACCCCGTCGCCGGAGGGCATCGGCGATTGGAGCGACGCGGATCTCAGGACGTTCCTCAAGACCGGCCATGTCCGCAATCATGTCGCGGGCGGCGATATGGGGCTGGCGGTCGAGCGCAGCTTCAGCCAGCTCCCCGATTCCGATCTGGATGCGATGATCGCCTATCTGCGCAAGCTGCCGCCGGTGGATGGCAAGCCGGCGCGTAGTCCGGTCGGCGCCGCCAAGCCGACCGATGTCGCGCAGATCGAGGCGGCGGCGCTGGCTGGTGTCAAGAAGCCCGATTTCGCGGCCGTAACCGACGGCGCGGTGCTGTATCAGGGCGGCTGCGCGAGTTGTCACGGCCAGGATGGCGGCGGCTCTTCGGACGGGGCCTTCCCGTCGCTGGTCCAAAGCGACACCGCGCGCTCCTACAAGCCCAACAACCTGATCCTGACGATCTATCATGGCATCCAGATCCAGACGCCCTCGGGCCATGCCGCGATGCCCGGTTTCGCCGCATCGATGACGCCGGCCCAGATCGCGGCGGTCGCCAATTATGTGAGGAGCCATTTCGGCAATATCGACCGGAGCGACGTCACCGAAGCCGACGTCGCCCAGGTGATCGCCGGCAAGACGCCGACCAACTGGCTCTTCGCCAGGGCGGCGCTGCTGGCCTATATCGCCATCGCGCTGATCGCCGTGCTTCTGTTTCTGGCCGTGCGTCGGATGATCCGTCGCCGGTCGGCCCGGCGTCACGTCTCTACAGGCTGATCGAAAGGGCTTCCGCGCCGGAATCGGATGCCCCCTGTCCGGGACTTGCCCTGATCGGACTGTTTTTGCATATATATGCAACGAATGGACGATCGAGGCATTGACTGTCGCAGGACCGGGCAGGCGCTCGATCGACCGGACTGATCGGTCGACCGGCGAAGCGATCTGCGCCGGTCGGGCGTGGCGACCCGTGTCGCCCGCCACCGCCCGGCCTTTCAAGGATCGGGAACCGACAGACGGATCAGACGAAAGGACGATTATGCGTTACCGCCCTCTAGGCCATTCCGGATTGCTCGTCTCCGAACTCACGGTGGGCACCATCACCTTCGGCAATGGCGCCGACAAGAAATTCCTGGGCGATCTGTAGCCGGACGATGCCCGCCGGTTGCTCGACATCGCTTTCGAGGCAGGCGTCAACATCGTCGACACCGCCAACATCTATGCCGACGGCGAAGCCGAGATCGTGCTGGGCAAGGCGCTGGGCGTCAAGCGCAAGGATATCATCCTCGCCTCGAAAGCGCGCAGCCCGTCGGCGGACGGCCCCAATGAGAGCGGCGCGTCGCGCTACAATCTCATCCGCGCCTGCGAGGCGAGCCTGAAGCGGCTCGGAACCGACTATATCGACCTCTACCAGATGCATAATTGGGACGGCGTGACCCCGATCGAGGAAACGCTCGAGGCGCTCACCGAACTCATCCGCTCGGGCAAGATCTGTTATGCCGGCACCTCCAATTATACCGGCTGGCAGATGATGAAGACGCTCGGCGCGGCGGACGCTCTGGGGCTGGCGCGGCCGATCGCGCAACAGATCAACTACACGCCCGAAAACCGCGACGCGGAATATGAGATCCTCCCCGTCGCGATCGACCAGAATGTCGGGACGCTGGTGTGGGGGCCGCTCGGCGAGGGGCTCCTCGCCGGCGACGTCCGGCGCGGCCAGCCGATCCCGAGCGACTCCCGCCAGTCCGAGGACTCCTGGCCCGAGCCCTATGTCCACGACATGGAACGCGCCTATGACATCATCGACGTTCTGGTCGCGATCGGTCAGGAGCATGGCGTGTCGGCGGCGCAGGTCTGCCTGGCCTGGCTCAAGGACCGCCCCGGCGTCACCTCGCTCATCGTCGGCGTCAAGAGCGAGGATCATGTCCGCGACAATCTCGCCGCGCTCGACCTCGTGCTGACCAACACGCAGAAGCACCGGATCGAGACCGTCTCGGCGCAGGCGCCGCGCTATCCCTACTGGCACCGCATCACCGCGGCGATGGACCGCATCGATCCGGCGGAGGCGCCGTTCCTCGTCGAGAGCGCGCGCGTGATGAAAGCGCGCACGTGACGGACGGCCCGCCGAGGCTCGTCCTTGGCGGGCCGCCTTGCCGATTTCAGGAAAGCGAAGGGGGAATGATGCGACGCCACGGACACCACGGACACGACAAGGGACACGCATGAGCACCACCTCGCCGGAGAAAACGGACGAGCGATCGGATGGTCGCTCCAAGGGGCCATTGCTGGCGCTGGCGATCGGCGCCTTCGGCATCGGCACGACCGAATTCGCGCCGATGGGCCTGCTGCCGGTCATCGCCAAGGGCGTCGACGTGTCGATCCCGTCCGCGGGGGCGCTGGTCAGCGTCTATGCGGTGGGCGTCATGGTCGGCGCGCCGGTGATGACGCTGGCCTTCGCCCGCTTCGGCCGGCGCACGGCGCTGATGCTGCTGATGGCCATCTTCGCGCTGGGAAACCTGCTGTCGGCGCTCTCGCCCGATTATGTCACGCTGCTGCTGGCGCGTCTCGTCACCAGTCTCAGCCACGGGGCGTTTTTCGGGCTCGGCTCTCTCGTCGCCGCAAGCGTGGTGTCGAAGGAGAAGCGCTCGCGCGCGGTGGCGACGATGTTCATGGGGCTGACGATCGCCAATATCGGCGGCGTTCCCGCCGCGACCTGGCTCGGTCAGCATGTCGGCTGGCGCGCCGCCTTCGCCGGGACGGCGGCGATCGGCCTCGTCGCCATCGCCGCCTTGTGGCGGGCGTTGCCGCCCATCGCCCCGGCCGGGGCACCCGACGTCCGCGCCGAACTCAAGGTGATGACCCAGCCCGCCGTCCTGCTCGCCATGGGGACGACCGTGATGGGCGCCGGCGCGATGTTCACCGTCTACACCTATGTCGCCCCCGCGCTCAGCGCCATCACCAAGGCGTCGGACGGGTTCGAGACGCTGGCCCTCGCGCTGATCGGGATCGGCTTCACCATCGGCGCCAGCCTCGGCGGCCGGCTGTCCGACTGGTCGCTGGATGGCGCGACCAAGATCGTCCTCGCCGCGCTGGCGATCGTGATGTTCGTGCTGCCGCTGCTGCTCGCATCGACGATCGGCGCGGCGATCGGCCTGCTGCTCTGGGGCGTCGTCGCCTTCGCCTTCGTGCCGTCCGTGCAGACGCGCGTCATGCAGGCGGCGTCCGGCGCGCCGGGCCTCGCCTCGTCGCTCAACATCGGCGCCTTCAATCTCGGCAATGCGCTGGGCGCGGCGGTGGGCGGCGTCACGCTCAGCCTCGGCATGGGCTATGCGGCGATACCGGTCGCCGGGGGCGTGCTGGCGCTGATCGGCCTGCTGCTGACGTGGTTCGGCCGCGCGTCGATCGCGCCTGCCGCGTCGGGATCGTGAGCGGATCGACCACCGATCCGCGCACGCTGCCCCGCAAGGGGGCGCCTTAGAGGCTCAGGCCGGTCTTGAGGCCGAGGACGGCGACGTTCCTGGCCTGCTCATAGCCACCGGGATCGACGATATACTGGACGTTGGGGCTGACCGAGAGCCAGGGCGCGAGCCGCACCGCATAGAAGAGCTCCATCGGATATTCGGCCCTGGGCCGCTTCGTCCCCGGGGTCTCCAGCGCGGTCTCCTCGGTCGCGCGGCGGTTGAGCCCGTTGCGGCCGATGGCGAAGCCGATCTCGTCCAGCGGTCGCGCCTTGATGGGGCCGACGAAGGTCGTCCATAATGCGAGCTGGCTGTTGAGCCGCGCCGTCCGCCGATCCATCTGCGTGAAGTTCGCCTGGATCTTGAGGCCCTGCGTGGTGTGCGCCGTGCCGTTCGCATCTATGGTGAAACGGCCGGTCAACTGCTGGGTCAGCAGCACATATCCCCCGTAGCGGCCCGACCGGCGCTCGGCAGGCAGGCCGCTGATCCCGATCGGCCGACCGTCCTCGCCGTCCAGAACGTCGTCGCCATGGGCGGTGCTGTACCAGGCGCCGATCCGGTAGAGACCCGGCAGGCCGCTCGGCCCGAGCCGGGGCGTCCATCCGAACTCGACGGGCGTGGTGACGCCCTGTGTGCCGCCGTGGCTGAGCGCGATGCCCCGCTTCAGGTCGTTCGGATTATAGGCATAGGCGCCGACGGCCAGATACACCGATCCGGGATGGATCTTGGCCCAGGCACCCCATTGGCCGATCGGATAATTATACCAATAGTCGCCGACCATATCGCCCGGCTGATTGCCGCAAAAGGACAGGTTCTCGAACTCGCAGGGCAATGTGCCGAACAGCTCGCTCATCGTGAGGCGGCCCGCTTCGACGTCGACGATGCCGAAATTCTGGCGCAGGTAGAATTCGGTCAGCCGGAAGGTGCTGCCGCGTCCATAGACCTCTTGGGGTGCGAACAGCGTGTCCAGGCCGGCCTTGTCGCTCAGATTGACGCCGCGCCGGCGCGAGATCGTGAACTGGAACGTGCCGCCCTTCCAGCCGAACGCCTTGTCGGTGTCGACGGTGGCGCCGAAGACGAACTGGCCCGCCTCGGTCGTGTCGCGGTGCGCGCCGCCCGTGAGGTTGCCGGCAACCTCGCTGGTATAGTTGAGCTGGAACTTGAAGCCGTCGTCCTCCAGCCGCTTGCGCGCCGAGCGGATGTCGAACCGGGCCGGCTGGCGGTCGGCCGGGGGCACGGCCGCGGGCGGAGTGGCGTCATCGATGCCCGGCGGGTTGGTCGCGACCGTCTCCGCGACGGACGCGGAGGCGGTGGCGGACCATGATACCAGCACCGAGCCGCCGACGAGGAAAGGCCGCCACCGCACCGCCGCGGGCATCCGGCAGGCGAGGGGGAACGCGCGCGCGGCATCGGTCATGCGCTTCGCCATGGCGGCGGCGCGGGCGCGGGGGGCGTGGAGCGTGTGGGGCATCGCGATGGCCTTTCCTGGCATTGGGGCGCGCGCACGGAGCGACGCCTCGATGCGGCCGCGCTCGATGGAAGCGTGGCCGCACGAGGGGAGACGTCGCGGAAATCTCGGATGTGGCTGTCAGGCCATTCCGGTGCCCGGCCCATGCCGAAGGGCATGGGCCGGGCGGAACGGCCTTCGACGGTCGGTCGGGGGCTTCGATCAGGCCCCGTTCGGGAGCGTGTAGGCGATGACATAATCGCCCATCTTGGTTCCGAACGAGCCATGCCCGCCGGCTGCGGTCACGACATATTGCCGGCCGCCCTCGGCATAGCTCATCGGCGTGGACTGGCCGCCTGCCGGCAGGCGGGCCTGCCAGATCATCTTGCCGGTGGTCACGTCGAACGCCCGGATATAGTCGTCGATCGTGGCGGTCAGGAAGGCGACGCCGCCTGCGGTCACCATCGGGCCGCCGAGCATCGGCACGCCGATCTTGAGGCCGATCGGGACGGGCGAGGAATCCCGCGTCGTGCCGACCTTGTGCTTCCACAGCACTTTGTGGGTCTTCAGGTCGATGCCGGCCATATAGCCCCAGGGCGGCGACGGGCAGGGCAGGCCGATCGGCGACAGGAAGGGATGGAGATCGACGCCATAGGGCGTGCCGTACATCGGCTGCACGCCGATCTCGCTGCCCGACGGATGCTGGGCATTGGGTTGGGCCGGGTTGTTCGGCCCGCGCGGGATCAGCTTCGAGACGAACGGGAAGGCCATCGGATTGGCGATCGCGATCTGGCGCGCGGGATCGATGGCGATACCGCCCCATTCGAACATGCCGACATCGCCGGGGAAGACCACCGTCCCCTTGGTCGTCGGCGGCGTGAACGGGCCGTCATACTTCATCTGCTTGAACATGATGCGGCAGGCGAGCTGATCGAACATCGTCGCCCCCCACATGCTGGCGTCGGTCAGCTTCGCGCGCGGCTGGAAGGACAGCTGCGAATAAGGCTGGGTGGGCGACGTCCAGTCCCCGGCCATCGCGCCCTGGGGCACGGGGGTTTCCGGCGCCGGGACGATCAGCTTGCCGGTGCGGCGATCGAGCACAAAGATGTTGCCGGTCTTGGCCGGCGCATAGATGGCCGGGACGATGCCGTTCTTGGTGTGGAGATCGACGAGGCTGGGCTGCGACGGCAGATCCATGTCCCACAGATCGTGATGGACGGTCTGATAGGACCAGACGCGCTTGCCCGTCGCGATGTCGAGCGCGACCAGCGAGCTCGTATAACGCTCGCCGAGCTTGGTGCGGTTGCCGCCCCAGATGTCGGGCGTCGACATGCCGACCGGCACATAGACGAGGCCGAGCTTCTCGTCGGCGGCCGACAACGTCCAGGAGTTGGGCGAGTTCGGCGTATAATGGTGGGTGGCCAACGGCAGCGCATTCTCGTCGATCGCACCGGCATCCCACGCCCAGACGAGCTTGCCCGTATAGACGTCGAAGCCGCGCACCACGCCCGACGGCTCGTTGGTCGAGTAATTGTCGGTGACGGCACCGGCCATGATGATCATCTGCTTGGTCACGACCGGGGGCGACGTACCCTCGTAGAAGCCCTTGCGCTTCATCGTCATGCCGTCCTTGAGGTCGATCTGACCGTGGACGCCGAAGCTCGGGCAGAGCTTGCCGGTGGCGGCGTCGATCGCGATCATCCGGCCGTCATTGGTCGGCAGGAGCAGGCGCTGCGGGCAATCGGCCGGGGCCGGCTTGCCGTCGCTGGTCAGCGCGCCGGCCGGCGTCGCATGGTAGGACACGCCGCGGCAGGTCAGATGCTGATAGGTCGGGTCGTCCTGGACCTGGGGATCGAACATCCAGACCTTCTTGCCGGTCGTGGCATCGAGCGCGAACACGCGCTGGTGCGGCGAACACAGATAGACCATGTGCCCGATCTTGAGCGGCGTCACCTCGAAGGTGCTCTCGAGCGGATCCTTGCCGTGGATGTCGGGATTGTCGCCGGTGCGGAAGGTCCAGGCGACCTGGAGCTTGTCGACATTGGCCGGCGTGATCTGCTTCAGCGGCGAGAAATGGAGGCCGGCGTTCGTGCGGCCATAGGCCTGCCATTCGTCGTCCGGCACGTCGCTGGCGACGGTCTGGCCGGAGGTGCCGGGGAGAATGCCGTCGATCGTGCTCGGATCACGCGTGAAGGACACGGCGAGCACGGCGAGCGCCGCCACGACCGCAACCGCCACGGGCAGCCGGCGGGGCTTGACGCCGTTCGGGTGGGAACGAACCACCCAGGGCATCAGCAGCCAGAGGCCCAGCGGGGCCAAGATGTCGCCGCGCGGGACGAGCAGCCAGAAGTCGACGCCGACTTCCCAGATCGCCCAAAGCAGCGTCGCGACGATCACCGCGGCGTAGAGCGGGTAGGCGAGACGGTGGCCGCGCCAGAGCAGCCAGGCTTCGACGAGCATCGCCACGCCGAGGACGACATAATAAGGGGAGCCGCCCAGCACCGCCAGCCAGCCGCCACCGGCGAAGGCGGCGATGCCGACGAGCAGGAAGATCAGCGCGGTCAGGCGGAGCCAGAATCCCGGCCTTTCCCCACGTCGTGATAAATCGCTTGAGACTGTCATGCTGGTTTTGACCCCTTGTCACATCGACGGAGATGCTGTTTCCAAGAGCGATCTCCCATGCATTGCTTGTTGGTTTCGCTGCCGGGACTGAAGCCCGCGCGACGGATCGCGCGGCCCGAGCCTCGGCGCGAGGATATTCAGGACGGCGGTGGCGGCCATCCGGCCGTCGCGCGTTCGATCAGGCGCGGCGGCACCAGAATGGCGCGCTCGCTGACCGTTCCCGCCAGGATCGCTTCGACGCCGCGCAGCAGCGCCGGGATGTCCTGATTGAACGAGGTCAGCCGGTACGCCCCCCAGGACGCCATCGCGATATCGTCATATCCGATGACGCAGACGTCCTCGGGCACGCGCAATCCCAGCTCGTCCCGCAGCGCATCGATGGCGCCGCAGGCGACGAGATCGTTGACGCAGAACAGCGCGTCCGGCCGGTCGGGGCCGCCGAACAGAGCCAGGGCACCGGCCCGGCCATCGGCATAATCGAAACCGGCGACGGCGCGCAGCGGCGCGGGCTGTCCCAGCGCTTCGGCGCCGGCGAAGAACCCGGCCTCGCGATCCGTCTGCGGCCGGCTGTCATGGCCGGCGAGATAGCCGAGGCGGCGGCGGCCCCGCTCGGTGAACAGGCGCGCGGCCAGTTCGCCCGCCCCATGATTGTCGGAGGAGACCGTGCTGATCGTCTCGCTGGTGATGCCCGAATTCAGCGTGACCACGGGGATCTTGAAGTTCGTCAGCGTGTCGGCCACCGCCTGCGAGCGGATCGACAAGGCGCTGACCACGGCATCGACCCGGTAGCGGGCGAGATCGCCGACGATGTCGTCGAGCGCCGAATCGCTTTCGGCGCGCACGATCATGACATGGTTGCCGGCCGCCTGAAACGATGTCGAAAACGCATCGAGCGCCATCATGAAATAGGGATTGTACAGGCCACCGACGACGATCGCGACGATCGAGGAACGGCCGGTCTGCATGATCCGGGGCAGCGCGGTCGGCGTATAGCCGAGCTCTTCGGCGGCGGCGAGGATCCTGGTCTTCGTCTCGGGGGACACGCTGGCGCCGGGCGTGAAGGTGCGGGAAACCGCGGACTGCGAAACACCCGCCAGGCGCGCGACATCGGTCGAGGATGGCGGACGCACGCCCCGATGCAGAGCGCGGGGAGCCTTACCGTCCCGCGCCACTGACCGGACCCTTCGCACTATCCATCGCTGCCATCTCGCGCTTTCGTGATTTCCTCACGGCCGCACGCTCAGGGCCGCAAGCACGTTGGAATGATTGACCCATGCGCCGAATCGAAGCCTTGGTATATTGAGGTGCATACATATGCAACGAGAAGATGATGCGAGTCTCTCGCCCGGCCGATATACTTCCGTCATCGCGACCCGTTAGGACGAGGTCGCCGCGAACGTCCTCGCCATGGCCCGATTTCGCTTCAGTCCCACTGTGACTTCGCGCTCATCAGCCTATGGCCTGACAATCGATGGTCTGGCCACCGGACATGGCCGGATGCCGATCCCGCCTAGAAATAGGCGAGCGTCTCGCAGCCTTCGCCGACGCGCACCGTCCGCCGGACGAGGCCGGCTGCGAGATCGATCTCCGACACCGTGCCGTCTTCCTCATTGGCGAGCAGGAAGGTGCGGCCGTCCGGGTGGAACCCGCCGTCCATCGGCTTGGCTCCGACGCCGATCGCGCGTTGCGCCCGGCTCTCGAGGTCGATCAACGACACCACCGGTTCATGATCGCCGATCACGATCAACTGGCGGCCATCCGGGCTCAGCCGCACCACCTGGCAGGGCTTGCGATGCCCTTCGAGCGGGATCGCCGGCTCGGCCTGCAGCGAGGCGAGCGAGATCGGCAGCAGGCGGGGCGCCGCGGCGTCGCTGCAATAGAGCCGAGCTTCCGCCGGCACGATCTCTATGCCCGCGATCGGCGTCGCGAGGCTTATCGTCGCGATCCGTCGGCGCTCGGCGAGGTCGAGGATCGAGATGCTGGCATCCTCCTCATTGTCCGTGCAGATCAGCGCCGGATCGTCGAGGATGGCGAGGCGATGGCTGTTGGCGGAGCCGGTGTCGATCTTGTCGATCAGCCGATGGTCGCGGCCATCGATCACGGCGATCGCCGCGCTATTCTCGCAGGCGACATACAGATTGCCGTCAGGCCCGAAACGCAGCGTATGCGGTGCCTCGAGCGGATGGAGATCGATGTCGCACAAGCGTGTGCGTCGTGCGAGATCGATGACCGACAGACGATGATTGGGGTGCGGATTGTCGCCATGCGCGCCATCGCCATAAGCGGGCACATAGGCGAAGGCGCGATCGGGCGAGATGGCGAGTTCGTGCGGGAGTGCCGGCATGTCGCGAAGCTCGCCGACTATGGCGAGGGTGTCCGCATCGAGGAACAGGACGCG
This sequence comes from Sphingomonas abietis, assembly GCF_027625475.1. NCBI lineage: Bacteria > Pseudomonadati > Pseudomonadota > Alphaproteobacteria > Sphingomonadales > Sphingomonadaceae > Sphingomonas > Sphingomonas abietis. The sequence goes on along the minus strand of NZ_CP115174.1, from coordinate 2,981,997 downwards.
GTCGCCGCGTTTGTCGACGGCGACGATGCCGCGTGGGTCGAACATCATGGTGCGTCTCCAGGCTGATCTGGTTCGAGAACCCGTGACATCGACATTCGGGCTCGCCGGTGATGCGATACTGTCTTGCCTAAATCGGAAGGGCGGTGATCGACACGGCGATGTCGCCGCCGCTCGCTCCGCGCACATGGCAGCCATCCGCCATGTTGCGTACCGCCTCGGCCTGCGACGAAATGCAGATAGGCCGGATCGAAGCGGTGAAGCCGCACGACCCGGCCATCGTAGGGCGCCGACGCGGTGCATGGGCGCGCGACCTGCCGATGATGGCCCCATGGCGGCCGGCGCCCGAGCCATCAGGCCGAATGGCGATCTGTCAGCGTGCGGTGCTGTGCCGCTCGATGAGCGTGAACCCGACACAGGAGCGTTCGGTGGCAGGGGCGGGCGACACGAGGAGCCGAACCGCTTCCGCAGCCATGCGATCGACATTCTGATCGAAGGTCGTCAGCCGATACGCCGGCCACGCCGATGCGGCGATGTTGTCGAAGCCCACCAACTGGGCATCGCGTGGTACGTCGAGGCCGCCCTCGATCCGCCAGGCATCGGCGACGCCGATTGCGGTCAGGTCGTTGACGCAGAAGATCGCATCGGGCCGCATCGGGGCGGCCAGCATCGCGCGGGCCGCCGCATAGCCGCCATCATGATCGAGATTGCCTTCGAGGCACAATGGCGGTGCCATGCCGATCTTCGCGAGCTCGTGCTGAAATCCGGCCTTACGCGCTGCGGACGCGACACTCGGTGCCCCGACATAGGCAAAGCGGGTGCCGCCACCGCGCGCCATCAGCCGCGCCGCCGCACGGCCGGCTCCATGATTGTCGGTCTCGACCACGCGGATCCACTCGGAACTCAGCCCGGAATTGAGCAGGACCACCGGGATGCGATGGGCGGAGATCGCCGCCGCGGCTTCCTCACCGAGAATGGAGAGCGCGCTCACCACGCCGTCGACACGGTAGCCGGCGAGATCATTCACGACGGCATCGAGCGCACGGTCGTCGTCCACCTGAAGGAGCAAGATCTTCTTGCCCGCCTCCTGCAGCGCGCGGCTGAACGCCTCGAGCGTGGCGGCATGGAACGGGTTATAGGCTCCGCCGACGACCAAGGCGATGAAGCCCGATCGGCCGTGCAGCATCATGCGCGGCAAGAGGTTGGGCTGATAACCGAGCAGGGCCGCAGCCGAGCGAACCTTGTCGCGCATCACCGGCGAGATGCTGGCGCCCGCCGTAAAGGCACGCGATACGGCCGATTGCGATACGCCTGCGGCGCGCGCGACGTCATGCGATGTCACCGGCCGTTCGGCGCCGTCGAAGATCATGCTGCCCTGCCCGGAAGGCGTGTGGGCATATCCGTCTCAGCACTCCCGACCGGCGCGGCCAGGGTGACGGAATAGGGGTGCCCATTCCTATCCCCAAGGCAGATCCTGTCACCCGGCATGGGATTGGTCATATCGCATGGCCACGGGAGGGCGGAGACGGAGCCGGCGACGGGCGCGTGGCGTCAGGTCTCGGCGGCGAGATCGGCATCCTGGCGATCAGGAACGGCGGCTTGCGCAGATCCTGGCCGCCATGGAAACGCGGCAGCCGCGTCCATTGGCCGAGAACGACATAGACGAACCGATCATCGGCGAAGATGCCGTCCGGCCAGACGAAGCGCGGATCGCGTGCGATCAGATCGAATCCGCCGTCGAGATTGCGGCGAAACACCGCATCATGATCGGAGGCGGTGGTATAAAGCCGCCCCCAGGCATCGCTGGCCAAGCCATCCGCTGCCCCTTTTTCGCCCTCGTCCACGACAGCCGAGGCCAATTGGGCGTCGTCCTTGGACGGGTCCGCGAGGAGAGCGGTGGGCAGGCTGTAGAGCCGGTGGCTGGATAGCGGCGCATAATAGAGGCGGCTCGCATCCTTGTTGAGCGCCAACCCATCGACGCCGCCACCGGGGAAGGTCGGATGTTGCGGATCGGCTTTCAGGACGCGGCCGTCGAGCATGGTCATGAAGCCCGGATCGGCCTTGATCGATTTGTCGTCCGCCAACACCCGGCGCTGCGCGCCGGTCGCGAGGTCGACCACCACCAGCGCGGGGTGGCCGTCGAACGAACTGTCGCTGACATAGGCCGTACCCGCGCGCCCATGGGTCAGGTCGACACGCAGATCGTTCATGTGGCTGCCGGGCAGCAGTGCGTCGGCGAGCAGTATCTTAGCGACGATCTGGCCGGTTGCCGGATCGAAGCCGACGATCTTGGCGCCGCCCGGCGCGATCGGCTGGCCCTTCACCTTGCCGTCGTCGATCACCCATAGGCGCCCTTGGGTATCCGTGGTGATGCCGTGGACCGAGACGAGCCGCTCGCCCGGCGGCCGATCGGACGCCACTGCCCCTGCCATCGCCGCGGAGGGGAAGGGGACGAGCCGGCCATCCTTCCATTCGCCGAGCGTCGGCCCGGCATGGTCGCCGTCATGCTTGGGGAAGCTCAGAAACATGCGGCCGCCGATCACGACGATGCCCGACGGATCGGGACCGGGAATGCTGGCGACGATCCGCACTTCGCCCGTGGCACCGAAGGCGGGATCATGATTGTCGGAGATTGTGGGTGTCTGCGCGCTCGCGCTGCCGGCGAGGCCCAATGCCAGGAGGGTCGCTGCAAATCGCATGACGTTGCTGTCCTTTCGAGTTGCGGGGATTTCAGAAGAGAGTCCGGGTGGACGACGGCTCGGCCAGGGCGGAGCGCCTAGCGCGGCCCTGCGACAGCCTCGCCGTTCGACCAGGTTTCGACGATATGGTCGGCGGCCGCGATGTCGCGCGCGGGATCGCCGTCGACCACCAGCAGATCCGCGCGCTTGCCCGGCGCGATGACGCCACGATCCCGAAGCTCCAGCAATGCCGCCGCATTGCGCGTCGCCAGCGTGATCGCCTGCAACGGGCTGAGCCCGGCCTGTACGCTGAGCGCCAGCTCGCGATGCTCGGCGATGCCGGGCACGCGAAGCGCGGTCGCGCCGCTATCGGTGCCGAATCCGATCTTCACGCCGGCATCATAGAGCGTCTTGAGGTTGCGCAGGTTCATCGCCAGCGACGCGCGGGCCTCGTCGGCCTGCTTGCCGCTGCGGGTCTTGGCGTCCCATGCCGGATCGTCGACCTCCATCTTGAGCGCGGGCGAGAGCGCTGCCTGTGCGAAGGGGGTTTGCGTCCACGGGGCATGATCGGCCCAGGCGACCGTCGCCTCGTCGAGTTCGAGCGTCGCGATATACCAGATGCCCCGGCTTTTCAGCGTCGCGACGAAGGCGGCGGGGACGGGCTTGTCGCGAACGCCGTGCGCGAGAATGTCGGCGCCGGCCGCGATCACCATCTCGGCGTCCGCCAGATCATGGATATGCGCCGCGACGCGCAAGCCCCGGGCATGGCTTTCCGCCACGACCGCGCGGACGATCGCGGGGTCCATCTTGACGGGCATGGTGCCGGCGAAGTCGTCCACCCAAATCTTGACGAGATCGGTATGCTCGTCCGCCATCGTATCGACGGCCTTGCGCGCTGCGGCGGGCGTCGATGGCCGGAAAAGCTGGTCGGGCGCGACGTTGATCATCTTGGCGGGCGGCGCGCCATTGGGAACGCCGATGCCCTGATCGACCCCGAACAGGTCGGCCGGCAGCCGGCCGGCATGGGCGTCCAGCCGCATCGGATCGAACAGCGGGCCATTGTTGCCGAGCGCGGTGACGGTGGTGATGCCGTAGCGGCGATATTGGGCGAGCGCCGCGGTGATGTTGCCCCGCGTATAATTTTGCGCACCGCTGGTCGTGCCGCCGACCTGGCCGACATGGACATGGTCGGAGATCAGGCCGGGGAGTATGCTCGTCCCCGTCCGATCGAGGATATGCGCTCCGGCCGGGATCGTGACGTTACGACCGGCCGCGATGATCCGATCGCCGTCGAACAGGATTGTGGCATCCTCGATCGGCGGCGACCCGCTGCCGTCGATCAGCCTGACGTGGGTGAGCGCGGTGGGGGCTGCCGTGGCGGGCGCTACGCCGAGCAGGGCAATGGCAAAAAGGGCTTTCACGATACGCACCTCACGGGAAGGGGGTTATGCTGGCCGGCTCTGAATGGGGCGATCGCCGCGCACGCCGCATCGCTGTCCTGGTTCCGGTAACGCGGCATGTTTTCAGAGGTTGCATCGCGATGCAAGTATGAGGCTTTTGGCCGTCGACAGCTTGCCCGTGCGACCTGTCACAAGAGAATGGGCCGCCCCTTGGGCGCTGCTTCAATGACGCTTCCCGGTACGCCGACGACCAATGCCTTTTTCGCGCTGTCCGCCATCGTTCGCCTCGTCGCGGCGATCACCGCGCTTCGGAAAACTTTCCTGGGCCCGATTTCGGTCGCCTGTCGTTCTGCCCGCCAGGGTCCAGTCGTTGAGGTTCCGTAAGAAAGCATCGCAATGGATCGGTTCTTTACGAAAATGGCCGGTGGTATGGCGGCCTTCGCGGGGCAGCCTCTGGCCTTCGTCATCGCTCTCGCGCTCATCATGATTTGGGCCGTGACCGGGCCGATATTCCATTATTCCGATACATGGCAGTTGGTCGTGAACACCGCGACGACGATCGTCACCTTTCTGATGGTGTTCCTCATTCAGAACAGCCAGAATCGGGACGGCGCCGCGATGCAGGCCAAGCTCGATGAGCTTATCCGGGCGCTGGACAATGCGCGTGGCACGTTCATCGGGATAGAACATCTGACAGACCGGCAGATTGCAGAAATCCGGGCGGCCCTTGAGGCGGACTGCAAGAAGGAGCCGGAAAAATATGAAGGCAAGCGCGCGACGGTGACGAACAGTGTCGACCGTCTGTTGTCGCGTTATTGACCGGCATCGCCATATCGCTCCTTCCGAATGCCGTCATGCCTTCTCAAAATTTGCGATCGATCTCCCCATTTCGTCATGCGCGCGCTCGTTGAAGTCGCCAATTCTCGATTTTTGAACGGGGCGCCGACGCCGCTGCCGGTCAGCGATCGCGGCTGTTTCCAAAGCCGCTCGTCCCGGCAGTTCGCAATTTCGCCCCGTGAGCAAGATGCGGATGATTCGCACCTGGACACCATTGGAAAGCCTTGCGTTCTGGCAGTACGAACCATGGGGACAGGCCAATGCATTTCACCATCAACGGTCGCGCTTACGAAGCCGATATCGATGTCCGCACCTCGATACTGGACCTTTGTCGCGAGCATCTCGGCCTGACGGGCGCCAAGAAAGGCTGCGACCACGGACAATGCGGGGCATGCACCCTGCTCATCAACGGCCGGCGCGTGAACGGCTGTCTGACGCTCGCGGTCATGCATCAGGACGATGAGATCACCACGATCGAGGGGCTGGGCCAGGTCGGTGCCCTGCACCCGCTCCAGCAGGCATTCGTTCGCCACGACGGATATCAGTGCGGCTACTGCACGCCGGGCCAGATCTGCTCGGCCGTCGCCATGTTGGATGAGGTTCGCCAAGGTTGGCCGAGCCATGTGACCGCCGACTTGCGGAAGCCGGCGTTCGACGACGGCGAAATTTCGGAACGCATGAGCGGCAATCTTTGCCGGTGTGCGGCCTATCCCAACATCGTCGATGCGATCCGCGAGGTCGGCGACGCCGAACCGGATGGCCGTACCGCCGATGAAAAGGACGCTGCGATGGTCGGGGAGGTCGTGGCATGAAGACCTTCGTCTATGAAAAAGCGGATAGCCCCGAGGCGGCGGTGCGCGATATCGATGGCGAGGATGCCCGCTTCATCGCCGGCGGCACCAACCTGCTCGATCTGATGAAGCTGCAGGTCGAAACCCCGGCCAAGCTGATCGACATCAGCCGGCTCGATCTGGCGTCGATCGAGACGCGGGACGATGGCGGCCTCACGATCGGCGCGATGGTGCCGAACAGCGATCTCGCCGCCGACCCGCGCATCATCGACGGGTACGAGGTGCTCAGCCGGGCTTTGCTGGCAGGCGCATCGGGCCAGTTGCGCAACAAGGCCTCGACCGGTGGCAATCTGCTCCAGCGGACGCGCTGCTATTATTTCTATGACACCGCCTCCCGCTGCAACAAGCGCTCACCCGGCAGCGGCTGCGATGCGATCGGCGGCGTCAATCGAATCCTCGCCGTCCTGGGCACCAGCGATCAATGTATCGCGACCCATCCGAGCGACATGGCGGTGGCGATGCGGGCGCTCGACGCGACGATCGTCACGCTCAATCGCGACGGGGATCGGCGTCGAATCTCGATCCACGATTTCTACCGGCTGCCGGGCAGCACGCCTCATATCGAAACGGTGCTCCGGCAGGGCGAACTGATCACCCACGTCGAACTGCCCAAGCCGCCGGTCGGCAAGCAGGCCTATCGCAAGGTCAGGGATCGGGCGTCCTATGCCTTCGCGCTCGTGTCGGTCGCAGCGGTCGTCGCCATCGAGGATGGCAAGATCGCCAGCGCGTCGTTGGCATTTGGCGGGCTGGGGCCGATGCCCTGGAAAGACGCCACGGTGGAAGCCGCCCTCGTCGGCCAGGCCCCGGCCCCGGACGTGTTCGCGGCAGCGGCCGACGCGCTCGTCGCCGAGGCCAAGGGCTCCGGTTCCAACGATTTCAAGATAGCTTTGGCCCGCCGCACGCTGATCGCGACGCTGCGCGACCTGACGGGAGCATGACGATGTTCGGTTTCGGCACCACCAACAGCCTGACGATGGACAAGCCCCATCCGCACAGCCTTCTCGATACCGGCGTGCAGGGCTCGATCAGCCGGCCCTTCGATCGTGTCGATGGTCCCAAGAAGGTTTCCGGCGCGGCGACCTACGCGGCCGAATATGCCTTCGACCATCTGGCCTACGGTTTCCTCGTCAGCGCGCGGATCGGGGCCGGCAAGGTCGTGTCGATCGATGCCGAGGCGGTCCGGTCGTTGCCGGGCGTTATCGACGTCGTCACCGACTTCGATCGCTTCGTCCGCGTCTCGGGCCAGGGCGGCGAGACTAAGGCGCCGACGCAGGGCGTGAAGGACATCGCCTTCATGGGCGAGATCGTCGCGATCGTGGTCGCCGAAAGCTATGAAGCCGCCCGTGACGCGGCGCTGCAGCTTCCGGTCGCGTATGAAGCCGGCGAGGGCGCCTATGGGTTCGAGGCCCACAGAGCCGAGGCGTATTCGCCCCCCGACGGGGTTACGCCCAGCCATTTCGCGCAAGGTGATGTCGATAGGGCGATGGCGGAGGCGCCCGTCACCGTCGATGTGACCTATATCACGCCCAGCCAGAATTCGGCGGCGATGGAACCGCACGCCTCGACCGCCGTGTGGGAAGAGGATGGCTCCCTCACCCTGTACGGCGCCTACCAGATGCCGACGTCCGATGCGTCGCAGCTCGCCAAATCCCTGGGGCTGTCGGCCAAAAAGGTCCGGATCATATCGCGCTACATCGGCGGCGGCTTCGGGTCGAAGCTGGGCGTCGCGCCCGAAAGCGTCGCCGCGGCAATCGCCGCCAAACAGGTGGGGCGGCCGGTCAAGGCGGTCATGGCCCGCCAGCAGGTCTTCGAGGCGACCGTGCGCCGTTCCAACACCGAACAGCATATGCGGCTGGCCGCAACGCGCGACGGTAGACTGACCGCGATCGGGCAGGAGAGCCTGGTCTCCAATCAGCCGGGCGAAGATTTCTTCGAGCCGGTCGGGATCGGGACGCACATGCTCTATGCCGGCGAGAACCGGTTGATCAGCCATCGGCAAATCCCGCTCAATCTCGTCCTATCCGGCTCGATGCGCGCGCCGGGCGAGGCGGTCGGCATGATTGGACTGGAATGCGCGATGGATGAGCTTGCCGAGACGCTCGGCCTCGATCCCATCGAACTTCGCAAGATCAATGACACGTCGCTGGATCCGGAGAAGAATGTCCCCTTCTCCTCGCGTAGCCTGACGGCAGCGCTCGACGAGGGCGCGGAGCGCTTCGGATGGGCGAAGCGCGGCCTGCCCGGCGCCCGTCGCGAGGGCGAATGGCTGATCGGCATGGGGATGGCCTCGGCCGTTCGCGGAAACATGCTCATGGAATCGTCGGCCAAGGTGGAGCTTCATGCCGATGGCTCGGCGACGGTCTCGTCGGCGATGACCGACATCGGCACGGGCAGCTATACTATTCTGGCGCAGATCGCGTCCGAGATCCTCGGCATTCCCGTCGATCGTATCGGCATGGCGCTGGGCGACACCCATGATCCGCCCGCCGCCGGCTCCGGCGGATCCTGGGGGGCGGGTTCGGCGGGTTCGGCGGTCTATCTCGCCTGCGAAATGCTGCAACGCAAACTGGCGAAGGCCATGGGCGTCGACGAAGAGGCGCTAACCCTCAAGGACGGCATGGCGATCGCCGCCAACCGCTCGATCCCGATCGGCGAGCTCGTCGGCCAGGGATTCGAGGCGATCGGTCATATCAAGCCCGGCAAGCAGGAAAAGGAGACCAGCCAGGCGTCTTTCGGCGCGCACTTCGCCGAGGTCGGCGTCAATGCAGTCACCGGCGAAGTCCGCGTTCGGCGTATGCTGGGCGTTTTCGCCGCCGGGCGGGTTCTCAATGCGAAGACCGCCCGCTCGCAATGCCTAGGCGGCATGACCTTCGGTATCGGCACGGCGCTGACCGAGGAACTGTATCACGACGCACGCAACGGCAAGCTCGTGAACCGCGACCTCGCCGAATATCATGTGCCGGTGAATGCGGACGTACCGCAACTCGAAGTCCACTTCCTGCCCGAGCGCGACATCCATGCCAATCCGATCCATGCCAAGGGCATCGGCGAACTCGGCATATCGGGCGCCGGCGCGGCGGTGGCGAACGCAATCTACAATGCGTGCGCCGTCCGGGTGCGGGATTTCCCGGTAACTCTCGACAAGCTTTTGCCGGGCCTTCCCGACATGGGCTGACGGGTCGCTCATCGGGCCGATCTTGGCCGGGAGCCGACGGCGCGACCTGTCGCCAAGCGATTCCGGCCCGTCCGGGGCGGGAGGCATGTCGTCGCATCCCGGTGGATTGCCGCGATCCGGCGCGGGGCCGCCGGGCGATCGAAGCGTTTTGACCTGCGTCATCGAAGCGATCGCTTCGGCCTGTCATCGCTGCCACCGAATCGAGCCATTGGAGTGCATATGGATATGCCGATCGCCGACCATGCCGCCGTGCTGACGGACGAGGATGCCGCGCTCATCGATCGCTACTTCCTGGCGGCCAACTATCTGTCCGTCGGGCAGATCTATCTCATGGCCAATCCGCTGTTGCGCGAACCTCTGGCCGCTGAGCAGGTCAAGCCGCGCCTGCTCGGGCATTGGGGCACGACCCCTGGGCTGAATTTCATTTACGCGCACCTGAACCGGATCATCCGCGAACGCGATGCCGACGTCCTGTATGTCTGTGGTCCGGGGCATGGCGGCCCTGGCATGGTCGCCAACACCTGGCTCGAGGGCAGTTATTCGGAAATCTACCCGTCCATCCCGCAAGATGCCGAAGGGATGGGGAAACTCTTCCGGCAATTCTCTTTTCCGGGTGGCATACCGAGCCATGCGGCGCCTGAGACGCCGGGCTCGATCCATGAGGGCGGCGAACTCGGCTATGCGCTGGTTCACGCTTATGGCGCGGCGTTCGACAATCCCGATCTCGTCGTGGCCTGCGTCGTCGGCGACGGCGAGTCTGAAACCGGCCCGCTCGCGGCGTCGTGGCACGGCAACGTGTTTCTCAACCCGGTCCATGACGGTGCGGTGCTGCCGATCCTGCATCTCAACGGCTATAAGATCGCCAATCCCACGATCTTTGGCCGGATGGACGATGCCGATCTCGCCAAGCTGTTCGAAGGCTTCGGTTATCGGCCTATATTCGTGGTGATCGACGCCAGCGATGACCGGATCGCCGCGCATAAGGCCATGGCCGCCGCCTGCGATGCCGCCTTCGACGAGATCCGCGCGATCCAGCGCGACGCGCGCGAGGCGGGGCATGCCGGTATGCCCCGCTGGCCGATGATCGTGATGCGCAGCCCGAAGGGGTGGACCGGGCCCAAGGAGGTCGACGGGAAGAGGGTCGAGGGATTCTGGCGTGCCCACCAGGTTCCGATCGACGCGGCGCGTACCGACGAAGGGCACCGCGCACTGCTCGAACAGTGGATGCGTGGCTACAAGCCCGAAGAGCTGTTCGACGAGGATGGCGCGCTGGTGCCCGAATTGCGCGCGCTGGCGCCCCAGGGCGACAAGCGGATGGGATCGACGCCCTTTGCCAATGGCGGGCGGCTGCGTGCCGAGCTGCGCCGTCCGGACTGGCGCGATTTCGCGCCTACCGCCAAGGTTCACGGCCAGGAGCAGGGCGAGGCGACCAAGGCCGCCGGTCGCTATCTCGCCGAACTGATCCGGCTCAACGCCGACCGCCGCAACTTCCGCATCATGGGACCGGACGAGACCAATTCGAACCGGCTCCAGGCCGTCTTCGAACAGACCGATCGCGTTTGGCAGGAGCCCATCGAAAGCTATGACGAGGATTTGGCCACCGATGGCCGGGTGATGGAAGTGCTCTCCGAGCATCTCTGCCAAGGCTGGCTCGAGGGCTATACGCTGACCGGGCGGCACGGCCTGTTCAACTGCTACGAGGCCTTCGTCCACATCGTCGATTCGATGTTCAACCAACATGCCAAATGGCTGAAGGTCAGCCGCGATCTCGATTGGCGGCGGCCGGTCTCCTCGTTCAACTATCTGCTTTCCAGCCATGTCTGGCGGCAGGATCATAATGGCTTCAGCCATCAGGATCCGGGTTTCATCGACCATGTCGTGAACAAGAAGGCCGACATCGTGCGCGTCTATCTGCCGCCCGACGCCAACACGCTGCTGCGCACGCTCGATCACTGCCTGGGCACCTATGACCGCATCAACGTGATCGTCGCCGGCAAGCAGCCGGCGCCGCAGTGGCTGTCGGCCGATGCCGCGGAATATCATTGTGCGGCAGGGCTCGGCGTGTGGACCTGGGCGGGCAATCAAGAGGCCGGCGGAGAACCCGATGTCGTCATGGCCTGCGCGGGCGACGTGCCGACGATGGAGACGATGGCGGCGGTCGATCTGTTGCGCCAGCATCTGCCGGAGCTGAAGGTCAGGGTCGTCAACGTCGTCGACCTGATGACGCTCCAGCCCCGGAGCGACCATCCCCATGGCATCGCCGATGCCGATTTCGACGCGCTGTTCACCACCGACAAGCCCGTGATCTTCGCCTATCATGGCTATCCGCATCTGATCCACCGGCTCACCTACAATCGCACCAACCACCGCAACCTGCATGTCCACGGATTCATGGAGGAGGGCACGACGACCACGCCGTTCGACATGGTCGTGCGCAACGAGCTCGATCGCTTCCATCTCGCCATCGATGCGATCGACCGTGTGCCGGGCCTCGCTGTGCGCGCCGTCGAGGCGAAGCAGCATTTCCGCAACGGCCTGATCGAGCATCATCGCTACGTCACCACCCATGGCGAGGATCTGCCGGACATCGCCGGCTGGAGCTGGCCCTATGCGGGCGCGACCGAGGAGGGGCGCGACTGACGATGGCGGTGCTCGCCCTCAATGCTGGCTCGTCCAGCCTGAAATTCGCGGTGTTCGAGGGCGAGGCGCGGCGTCTGGCGGGCCATGTCTCCGGCATCGGCGAGGCACCCAGGCTGAAAGCGGGCGACGTCGAGGAGGAATGGCCGGACGACACGGCCGAAGCGCTGACGCTTAAGCTGCTCGACTGGATCGGGCCGCAGATCGGCGACACGGATATCGACGCGATCGGCCACCGCGTCGTCCATGGCGGACGCGATTTTACCGATCCCGTGCGCGTCGATGCTGAGGTGATCGATCGACTGGACGCGTTGACTCCGCTCGCCCCGCTTCACCAGCCCGCGAGCCTGGCGCCGATGCGCCGCATCGCCCGGGAACGTCCCGCCATTCTCCAGATTGCGTGCTTCGACACCGCCTTTCACCATCGCCTCCAGCCGCCCGTCAGTCGCTACGCGCTGCCTCGTGCGCTCGAGGCCGACGGCATCCGGCGCTACGGCTTTCACGGCCTGTCTTACGAGGCGATCGCCCATGCCCTGCATCGTCGCGACGATGGCGCCGCCGGACAGCGCGTGCTCGTCGCCCATCTCGGTAGCGGGGCGAGCCTCTGCGCGATGCGCGACCTCAAGAGCGTGGATACGACAATGGGCTTCACCGCGCTCGACGGCATCATGATGGGCACCCGACCGGGCGCGCTCGATCCCGGCATCCTGCTCTATCTGCTGCAGGCGAAAGGCTATGACGCCGATCGGCTGGAGCAGCTGCTCTATCACGAGAGCGGGCTGCTGGGGGTGTCGGGCCTGTCGAGCGACGTCGAGGAACTGCTCGCTTCGGACAGGCCGGAGGCGCGCGAGGCGCTGGACCAGTTCGCCTTCTCGATCGCGCGCGAAACGATGGCGCTGGCCACGACCCTGGGCGGCCTCGATCGGCTCGTCTTTACCGGAGGGATTGGCGAGCATGCCGCGCCGGTTCGAATGGCGATCGCACAGAGACTGGCATGGCAAGGCGTGATCCTGGAGCCGTCCTGCAACGATCGACATGGCGAGACCATCTCGACATCCACGAGCAGGGTCGTCGTCAACGTCATTCCCACCGACGAGGAAGGCATGATCGCGCGACATTGCCACGCCTTGATGGGGTGAGAATGCCGTCTCGGTTCGGGTCAGGCGGCGGGAATTTCGCGCAGCGGCGCGCGTGCGTCGAGCATGGCCAGACACCAGACGACCAGCCCGGCTAACGCCAGCCCAGCCCCCACCAGACCCGTCGAGGCCCAGCCAAAGCCGGCGGATATCGCAAGGCCTCCCAACCATGGACCGATGGCGTTGGCGACGTTGAATGCCGACTGGTTGAGGGCGGCGGCAAGCGACTGGGCGTCTTCGGCCACGTCCATCAGCCGCGTCTGCAAGGCCGTTCCGAACGAGCCGCCGATGCCGATCAGGGCGACGTCGAGCATGATCGTCCAGGCACTGTGCGCGGCCAGCGGATAGACCGCGAGCGCGGCCGCTTCCAGCATGAGCAGGCCGGCGACCGTCGGCATCAACCGGCGGTCGGCGAGGCGCGGGGCGATGATCGTGCCCAGCGTCATGCCTACGCCGAAACAGGCGAAGACGATCGGAGTCATCTTGGGGGCCATGCCGGTGACCGCCACCAGCGTCGACGCGAGATAGGCATAGACCGCGAAGAAGCCGCCGAAGCCGATCGCGCCGATGCCGACGGTAAGCCAGACCTGGCGGCGGCGCAGCGCGCCGAGTTCGCGCAGCGGGCTCGCGCCCTCTTGGGGAGCATCATTGGGGGCGAGCGTGGCGACCAGCGCGACCGTGATCAACGCGAGGATGGCGACCACGCCGAAGCCCCAGCGCCAGCCGATGATCTGGCCGAGCTCATTGGCCGCGGGAACCCCGAGGATGGTGGCGATGGTCAGGCCGAGCATGACCAGGCCGACGGCGGTGGTGCGGCGTGCAGGGCCGAGCAGCCTGGCCGCGACCAACGCCGCGATCCCGAAATAGGCGCCGTGCGGCAGTCCGCTGAGGAACCGGAAGGCCAGCATCCAGCCATAGCTCGGCGCGAGCGCGGACAGGGCGTTGCCGATCGCGAACAGCACCATCAGCGCGATCAGCAACGTGCCGCGGCGTATCCTCGCCGACAGCACGGCGAGCAGCGGGGCGCCGACGACGACCCCCAATGCATAAGCGGAAACGACATGGCCGGCGGTCGGTTCGTCGATCCCCAATCCCTTCGCCATGAACGGCAGCAGGCTCATCGTGGCGAATTCGGTCGTGCCGATCGCGAACCCGCCCATCGCCAGGGCGAAGAGGATCAGGCCGGTATGGTGGACGCGCGCGGTCCCGTCTTTCGTGGCCAAGGACGGCCTCCCTTTAAAGCGATAACGGCTCGGAAAATGCGAATCCGTAGGCCCGGCGTTCTTATGCCTGGGCGTCGACGGCTCTCCTGTGGAACCTGCGCAACCAGTATCGGCCGGACCTGTTCCCGTGTGTCGGTGCCGCTTATCGTATCTCCGGCGCCGGTGGGAAGGGGCGTCGGCGTCCCTTATATCGCATTGTCCGCCAGTCTTCGGGCCTTCCGTGCCGCCATCCTTGCCCAAATCATCACGCTACCTTGCCGAAAAAACGAAGCGTCCAAACGGCGCGCGCGGCGTTGCAGGGCCATGCCGATACCGCTTCTCTCCCGTCGTGCCAGCCTGGCGACGCTCGCCGGTGCTGCCGCATGTTGCCGGCCTGGCCTTGCCGTCGCCCGATCCGCCGCTTCGCGCAGCGCCGCCCTCGCCGTGGCGGCGCGATCGCCCTGGCTTTGCAACGGCGTCGCGGTGACGGCCGACGGCGGGATGTTTCTGGGGTTGCCGCGGTTCGCCGGCCATATCGATACGCCGTCGCTCGCCAGGGTCGAGGCCGATGGCCAGTTGCGGGCCTTTCCGGGCGGCACATGGAACGGCTGGAAGCCGGGTGAGGATGGTCGCGACCGCTTCGTCATGGTCAACGCCGTGCATGTGTTCGCAGACGGCAGCCTGTGGGTGGTCGACCAAGGCAGCGTAGAGCATGATCCCGCGTTGCCGCAGCCGAAGATCGTCCGGCTCGATGCCCGGACGGGAGCGGTGCTGAAGGTGCTGCGCTTCGATGCGACCATCCTGCCCGACGGCGCGACGATGAACGACCTGCGCATTCACGGCTCGACGCTCTATGTTACCGATTCCGGGCTCGGCGCGATCATCGTCCATGATCTCGTATCCGGGCGAACATGGCGTCGGCTGTCGAAGCAGCCGCTCCTGCGCAAGCCGCGCGATGCGGTGCAGAGGGGAACAGACGGCCGGCCGCTGGCGGACGGCGCGGGCAAGCGGCCCGAGACCCACAGCGATGTGATCGAGGTCGATGCCGCGGGACAATGGCTCTATTGGTGCGCCCCGACCGGGCCGATCCGCCGGATCCCGACCCGCCTGCTGCGCGATGACACGAAAGACGATGCGGCTCTCGCCGCTGCCATCCAGACGGTCGCGCTTATTCCGACGGTGGGCGGCACCGCGATCGACTCGCTGGGCAATATCTATTTGTCCGAGGGCGAGCGCCGGCGGATCACCGTGCTTTCTCCGCGCGGCGTGCGCGCGACGCTGGTCGAAGACGATCGGCTCGTCAGTCCTGATGCCATCTTCATCGATTCGAACCGACGGCTGCTGGTGCCGGCGGCACAGCTGGAGAATATCGCCGCCAACGCCGGCGGCCGGGATTCGACACGAGCGCCATGGTTGGTTCTGTCCATGCCGCTACCCCGTGAAGTTGGCGGGATCCTATTGGGCGACGCGGTGGATGGGCGAACCGCCTGACGCTCGCCATTCGCCGGCCGCTCCGCCGTAGGGCGGCGCCACTCGGCATCGATCTGGGCCGGTGCCCGATCGCGTGATCCTGTGAGATCGCCCCTTCGCTCCGATCCCGCCGATGGCTGTGCAGGCGCTCGCCGCGCGGCGGAGAAAGGCGGGATCTGTCGGAACGGTGAGAATGAGGTTGTAGCGATGATGCCTCTCGGCCGGCGGGAAGGCCATGCCGCCTTTGCCGGAGTTCAGCGCTGGAGGAAGGCCAGTGAAACCAGCCTCAATTCCGCCCCGGCGATGCCGGTGATCGATATCATCCTGATGAGGAAACCCAATCATTGCTGGGTGCCCGACATGTTCATGGCGCGGCAGGCGCGCCGATCCGTCACTCGTCGACCCGGCGCTGGATATCTTCCTGGCGCTGCCGCCGCTCGATCTGCTTCTCGCGGCTCCACCGTTTGGCGGCACGTATTCGCCTGGCCTTCAACAGGTCCACCGTCCACAAAATCGCAGCGATGAGCAAAAACGCAATCAGCACGGCGATCATGATCAGCATGATGAACTCCAGTGGAAGCAGCAAACGGGTTGCGCCATTGCTCATAGATGATTGGCCGTGGGAACCGAAATGATTGGGCGGCAGGCGATGAGGTTTACGGGTTCATTATCAAGGCCGGCGACTCAGCGGCATGGCCGGATCCGAGGCGGATCGGCGAACAGGGAAAATCTCGATCCCCGTCCGCCTCGTGGGACTGCGCTCGAGATGCTGTGCATCGACAAGATGTCGACGGGTGGAGAAGGGCTTTCACCAGACGGGGCGACGGCGATGCGAGCGCTCCTGTTCGGATTTTTGTGAACATTGGGGCATTTTAAAGTTCGGCTCGCGGGATTTGGCTTAGAACCATCCCTGATGATCGGGCTGGGCGACGCATGAAGATACTGGTTGTCGAGGATGACGCCGTGGCGGCCGCCTTCATCGTGCGGGGTCTGGACGATGGCCGCAATATCGTCGCGCACGTCGCGACGGGGCATGAGGCGCTGGACCGGCTGACGCGCGATGCCTTCGATGTCGTCGTGCTCGATCGGATGATCCCCGGGATGGACGGCGTCTCCGTGCTGGCGGGCGCGCGGGCCGCGGGCGTCACTACGCCGATGCTGATGCTCACCGCGCTCGGCAGCATTGAGGATCGCGTCCAGGGGCTGGATGCCGGGGCCGACGATTATCTGACCAAGCCGTTCGCGATGTCCGAGCTGATTGCCCGGCTGCACGCCATCGTGCGGCGGCGCGGGCTCAGCCCCGACGTGGCGACCGTGCAGAGCGGCCGGATGATGCTCCATCTGCTGCGGCGGGAATTGCGGATCGATGGCGACCTCGTGCCGCTTCAACCGCGCGAGTTTCGCCTGCTGGAGGAGTTGGTGCGCAATGCCGGCCGCATCGTCTCCCGTTCGATGCTGCTCGAGGCGGTGTGGAATTTCCATTTCGAGCCGCAGACCAATATCGTCGAGAGCCATATGAGCCGGCTCCGCACCAAGCTCGGCCTCGCCGGCGTCCGCGATGCGATCGAGACCGTGCGTGGCGCGGGCTACCGGCTGCGGAGCGACGAGCCGGCATGATGCGCAGCGCCGCCTATCGGATCTCGATCATCTATTCGCTGGCCTTTTCGCTGGCGATGGTCGCGCTCGGCGGCGCCGTCTATCTGTCCGCCCATGTCGC
Organism: Sphingomonas abietis; assembly: GCF_027625475.1. Classification (NCBI taxonomy): domain Bacteria; kingdom Pseudomonadati; phylum Pseudomonadota; class Alphaproteobacteria; order Sphingomonadales; family Sphingomonadaceae; genus Sphingomonas; species Sphingomonas abietis. The sequence continues at coordinate 2,964,897 of NZ_CP115174.1, read as the reverse complement.
GCTGCGCGGCCAGCTGGACGATCGCATCTCGGCGGAAACCAGTTCGCTGCTCAGCGAATATCATCGCGAGGGCGAGGGCAGCCTGCGCGGCCTGATCCTGCTGCGCGGCACGGCACAGGCGACGCGCTCGCTCGGCTACGCGCTTTACGCGCCCGATGGCCGGCGGATCGTCGGGACGCTGAACGCCGGGATGCCGCAACCGGGCTGGCAGACCATCCTGTTTCAGGATGGCGACGACAGGGCGGACAAGGCGCGCGCCCTGACTATCGTGCTGGCCAATCGCGAACGGCTGGTGGTGGCGGCCGACCGGGATGCGATCGACGGTATCGATCATGCCATTGTGGGCTCGCTGTTGATCGCGCTGCTGGTGGTGATCGGCATCGGCGCGGCGGGGGCGTTGTTGCTGGGCGCCTATCTGCGTCGGCGGTTGTCGACGATCAGCGTCGCCGCCGAAGGCATCATCGCGGGCGACCTGCACACGCGCATCCCGATCGGGCCGCGCGATGACGAATTCGATCGGATGTCGCGCGCGCTCAATGCGATGCTCGACAGGATCGGCGCACTGATCGAGACGCTGCGCCAGGTCTCGAGCGATATCGCGCATGACCTGCGGACGCCGCTGACCCGGCTGCGCAATCATCTGGAGGATGGCCTCGCCGAGGCGCCGGGCAATGCCACGATCGCGCGAGCGATCGAGCAGAGCGACGACGTGCTGGCATTGTTCGGCGCGATCCTGCGTTTGTCTGAAATCGAGGCGGGGCGTCTGCGCGAGACCTTCCGGCCGGTCGATCTCTCGGGGCTGGCGGCCGAGATCTGCGACAGCTACGCCCCGGCGATCGAGGATCGCGGCCGCACGCTGGATTGCGCGATCACGGCCGTCGCGCCGATCCGCGGCGATCGCGAGCTGATCGCGCAGGCGTTGATCAACCTGCTCGACAATGCCCAGGCGCATACGCCGCCCGGCACGCGCATCCGGTTGGTGTTGGAACCGATCGCAGGTGGCTGCCGGCTCGGCGTCATCGATGATGGTCCGGGGATCGCCGCTGCCGATCGCGGGCGGGTGACGCGCCGTTTCGCCCGGCTGGAAGCCAGTCGCAACACGCCGGGCCACGGGCTAGGGCTGAGCCTCGTCGCGGCGGTCGCGCATATCCACGGCGCTGCCCTGGTCCTCACCGACGCCGGACCCGGCCTTTCGATCAGTCTGGAATTTACCGCATGAGACGGTTTCGTGCCGCCGCGTTCGGCGCGCTGCTGCCGTTGGCGGCGTGCCAGCATTATGCCCCGGCGCCGCTTCCCGAGGCAGCCCTCTTGGCACCCGCCGTCGATCCGGCGGCGCAGACGGCCCCGCTGACGGTCGATGCGGTCGTGCGGCTGGCGTTGCGCGACAATCCCGATCTCAAGACGGCGCGCGCGGCGCGCGGGATCGCCGATGCCGAGCTGATCCAGAGCGGCATCCTGCCCAATCCGTCGCTGTCCGGCGCGATCCTGCCGCTGATCTCCGGCGTCGGTATCGTACCGGCGTGGAATGTCGGGCTGACCCAGGACGTGAAGGCGCTGATCACCTACCGTTCCAAGCGGCGTGCCGGGCGGGACGTGCAGGGCCGTGCCGCCGCCGATCTGCTGTGGCAGGAATGGCAGGTCGCGGGGCAGGCGCGGCAACTGGCGGTCGATCTGATCGGCACGCGCCGGCAATTGCCGATCGTGGAGCAGGCCTTCGCGATCCTGTCCGCCCGCAACGCCGCGATGGACGCGGCGCTGCGGGCGGGCAACACGACGCTGGTGCTGGCCGCGCCCACACTCGCGGCGGTGCAGGCGGCGCGAGCCAGCCGGGATGCGGTCGAGCAGCGCGAACTGCAGCTTCGCCACCAGCTTGCCGCGTTGCTCGGTCTCGAGCCCGATGCGCCGCTCCTTCTGGCCCCGGCGGCGGAGCTGCCGCCGATCGATCCCGCCGCGATCCGAGCCAGCCTAGTCACATTGCCGCAGCGCCGCCCGGATCTGCTGGCGTTGCGTCTGGGCTATGCCGCGCAGGAGGAGTCGGTGCGACAGGCGATCCTCTCCCAATTCCCCGATCTCGTGCTGGGGGCGACAGGATCCAGCGACTCCAGCAAGGTCGTCAATCTTGGTCCTCAGGCGACGATCGGCCTGCCGGTGTTCGATCGCGGCCAGGGCAATATCGCGATCGCGCGGGCGACGCGGGCGCAGCTCCGGGCCGATTATGCGGCGCGTCTCGCGACCGCCACGGGCGAGGTCGCGGCGGCGCTCACCGAGATCGAGCAGCTGGGCCGCCAGCTCGCCGCGCAGCGGGCCGACCTGCCGGCGGTGCGGCGGGCCGCCGACCGTGCCGTCGCCGCGCGCGGCGCCTCGGCGATCGACGAGGCTGCCTATGTCAGCCTGCTGACCGCCCGCTTCACCAAGGAACAGGATGTGATGACGCTCGAGCTGGCGATCATGGACCGGCAGGTCGCGCTGCAGACTTTGATCGGCGCGGGGCTGCCCACGGTCGATCTTCTGACGATGACGGAGCCTGCGCCATGAACCCGCCGCGGACAAGGCGGACGATCGGGGCCGGGGCATCCGCCGCCTTCACATGCGCGAGCCTGTTGCTGCTCGCCGGTTGCGGCTCGGGTGATCAGGCCGCCGCGCCGGCACCGACCGTGATGGTGACGACGGTTGCGCCGCGGCAGGGACAGGTCACGCGCTGGCTGACCGCCTATGGCAGCGCCACGCCCTCGCTCGACGGGTCGCAGACGCTGAGCGTCGCCCAGCCCGGACAGGTGGCGAGCCTTGCGGTGACGCCGGGCGCGTCGGTCTCCGCCGGGCAGGAGCTGCTCCACTTCGCGGTCGCACCCTCGACGCTGGCAAGCTACGAGGCCGCCGCCACGACATTGGCCAGCGCCAGCAAACAGCGCGACACCACCGCGCAATTGCTGGCCCAGCAGCTCGCCACCCGCGATCAACTCACTCAGGCCGAGAAAGCGGTGGCGGATGCCCAGGCCGCATTGACCGCGCTGCGTCGCGAAGGCGCCGGCCAGGGTATTCATATCCTGCGCGCGCCGTTCGACGGCATCGTCACCGCCATTCCGGTGGCGCAGGGCGATCGCACGCTGGCCGGCGCGGCGCTGGTCACGGTGGCGCGCAAGGGCGCGATCATCGTCACCGTCGGCATCGATCCGGCGCTGCGGCCATCGTTGCGGGTCGGGCAGGCGGCACGGCTGGCGGGGCTGGCCGACCAGGCCGACACAGCCGCACCGATCGCCGGCAGTATCCTGCGGATCGATGGTCAGCTCAACCCGACCACCCGCCTGGTCGATGTCGATCTTCGTTTCCCGGCCGGTGCGATCCTCGCGGGCCAGGCGGTGCGCGCCGATATCGCGGCCGGGCAGGATAGCGGCTGGGTGGTGCCCCACGACGCGGTCGTGACCGGCGGACAGGATTCCGCCAACGTTTTTCAGATCGTCGCCGGCAAGGCGCACGCGGTGCCCGTGCAGCTGATCCAGACCGATGCCCGGCAGGACGTCGTCTCCGGCGCGATCGATGCGCGCCGGCCGCTGATCGTCGGCGGTGCCTATCAGGTGGCGGATGGCGATGCCGTCCGCAGCACCCGCTGATGGGGGTCGCAGACTTCATCGAGCGCCAGTCGCGCGCGATTCTCGCCGTCGCCTTCGCTTTGGCGCTGGCCGGCATCGTGGCGGCGCTGACTCTGCCGATCGGGCTGTTCCCGCAGGTCTCCTTCCCGCGCGTGGTCGTCGATCTCGACGCCGGCAGCCGCCCGGCGGACCAGACCGCGATCCTCGTCACCCGTCCGGTCGAGGAGGTGCTGCGCACCGTCCCCGGCGTGCAGGACGTGCGTTCGGAGACGACGCGCGGCTCGGCGCAGGTGTCGATCGACTTCGGCTGGGGCCGCGACATGGTGGCGAGCACGCTGCTGGTCGATGCCGCCATTGCCCGCGCGCTGCCGACGCTGCCGGCCGGCACCGCCTATAATGTTCGCCGGATGGACCCCACGGTCTTCCCGATCATCTCCTATGCGCTGGTTTCGGAGCATCCCGAGGCCGACGCGGTCTCGTTGAAGGATCTCGGCACCTACCAGATCACGCCCCTGCTGTCCGGCATCCCCGGCCTGTCGCGGGTCGACGTGCAGGGCGGCGACACCGCGGAGGTCGAGGTGCTGGCCGATCCCAACCGGCTCGCCGGCTATGGCCTGGCGATGGCGGACGTCGCCACCGCGATCCGCAACGGCAATGTGCTGAGTGCGGTCGGCCAGGTGCAGGATCGCGGCCGGCTCTCGCTGGTGCTCGCCGATCGCAGCATCGCCACCCCGGCACAGGTCGGCGATATCGTGATCAAAGCGACGCCGCAGGGCGTCATCCATGTCCGCGACGTCGCCACCGTCCAGCCGGGGGTGGTGCCGGTGTGGCAGCGCATCGTCGAGGACGGCAAGCCCGCCGTTTTGCTCAACATCTACGAACAGCCCGACGGCAACGCCGTGCAGATCGCGCACAGCGTCTCGGCAGAGCTGGCCCGGTTCAAGCTGCCGCCCGGGGTGAAGCTGGTCTGCTGGTACGATCAGAGCCAGCTCGTCACCCAGTCGGTGGCGAGCGTGCGTGACGCGGTGCTGATCGGGCTGGTGCTGGCGGCGCTGGTGCTGCTGCTGTTCCTGCGCAGCTGGCGGGTGACGCTGATCGCGGTGATGGTGGTGCCGGCGACGCTGGCGGCCACGGTGCTGGTGCTCAGCATCCTCGGCATGAGCTTCAACATCATGACGCTGGGCGGCATCGCCGCCGCGGTCGGCCTGCTGATCGACGACGTGATCGTGATGGTCGAGCATATCGCGCGGCGCGCCGGCGTCTTGCGCGAGGATGGCGCGGGGCCGGTCGGCAATGCCGCGGTGCTGCCCGCGGCGCGCGAGTTTATGACGCCGCTGACCGGCTCCAGCCTCGCGACGCTGATCGTGTTCCTGCCGCTGTCCTTCCTCTCGGGCGTGACCGGTGCCTTCTCCAAGGCGCTGTCGGTGACGATGGCGGCGGCGCTGGCCATCTCCTGGGCGATGACCGCGTTCGTGGTGCCCTTGCTCGCCCGCCGGCTGGTCGATTTCGGCCGGTGGCAGGATCCGGGCCATGGCGGCGAAGGCCGGCTCGATCGTGTGCATGGTCGTGCGCTCGGTGGCCTGGGGCGTCGCCCCTGGGTGCTGGCGGTGCTGCTCGTGCCGCTGCTGGCGGTCGGCTATTTCGCCTATTCGCAGGTGCCGACCGGCTTCATGCCGCAGGTCGACGAGAGCGGCTTCGTGATGGATTATTATTCCAGGCCAGGCACCTCGCTGATCGAGACGAGCCGCGAGATGGCTGAGGTCGATGCGCTGCTGAAGGCCAATCCCGACGTCGAGACCTTCTCGCGGCGGCTCGGCACCGGGCTCGGTGGCGATCTCGGCCAAAGCTATCATGGCGACTATTTCGTTCGGCTGAAGGCGAACCATGCCAAGCCGACCGAAGAGGTGATGGCCGACGTCACCGCCGCGATCACCGCCCAGGTGCCCGGTCTCGATATCGAGGTCGCGCAGCTGATGGAGGATCTGATCGGCGATCTGACGGCGGTGCCGCAGCCGATCGAGATCAAGCTCTTCTCGTCCGATCCCAACAGCATCGCGCCGGTGGCGGAGAAGGTCGCGGCGCTGATCGGCAAGATCGACGGCGTCGAGGAGGTCAAGAGCGGGCTCCAGCTCGCCGGCGACGCGCTCGACGTCAAGGTCGATCCGGTTCGTGCCGGCTTCGAGGGGACCGCGCCTGCCGACATCGAGACGGCGGTGAGCGACGCGCTGACCGGCGCGGTGGCGACCTCGCTGCCGCAGACCGACAAGGTGATCGACGTCCGCGTCCGCCTGCCCGATGCGCTCACCCTGACCCAGGCGCAGCTCGCGCAGCTGCCGATCCGCGCGCCTGACGGTCACATCTTCCCGCTTTCGCGCGTCGCCACCGTCACGGTGCTCACCGGCCAGCCGCAGATCGCACGCGAGAATCTGGAGCCGATGGTCGCCGTCACCGGGCGCATCGTCGGCCGTGGCATCGGCGCGGCGGTCGGCGACGTGAAGACCGCGCTCGACAAGCCCGGCGTGCTGCCGCCCGGTATCCGCTACGAACTGGGCGGACTCTATCAGCAGCAGCAGATCGCCTTTTCCGGGCTCGCCAAGGTGTTCGCCGCGGCGCTGGTGGCGGAGTTCGTGCTGCTGCTGGTGCTGTACCGTCGCTTCGCGATCCCGGCGATCATCATCGGCTGCTCCCTGCTCTCGACCACCGCCGTCTTCGTGGCGCTGTGGCTGACCGGCGTGGAACTCAACATCACGGCGCTGATGGGGATGACGATGATCATCGGCATCGGCACCGAGATGGCGATCTTCTATATGTCCGAATATGCCGAGCTGGCGGAGCGGATGCCGCCGCGCGCCGCCGCCCGCGCCGCGAGCGGCAACCGGTTGCGGCCGATCACGATGACGACGCTGGCGGCGATCCTGACGCTGCTGCCGTTGGCGCTCGCCATCGGCCAGGGGTCCGGCATCCAGCAGCCGCTCGCGATCGCGATCATCGCCGGGCTGCTGCTGCAATATCCGCTCGTCCTGCTGGCGATGCCGATCCTGGTCCAGTGGGCCGATCGCCATCGCCCCGCACATCCGGTGCCCGCAACGGCGGGCTGATAATCCTATCGTCTGATGGAGATGACCATGCGCCTTTCCGCTCTCGTTCCCTTGCTGCTCAGCAGTGCCACGCTGGCCGCCGCACCCGCATCGACCGTGACGACCACTTTGCCGGGGCCCGATGGCGGATGGGACTATGCCGGTGTCGATGCCGCGCACGCCATGCTCTATGTGGCGCGGGCCACGTCGGTGACGGCGTTCGATCTGGCCGATGGTGGCAAGGCGCGGTCGATCGGCGCGATCGCGCACGGCCATGCCGTCTTGCCGCTGCCGGGCGACCGCCTGCTCCTCACCAGTGGCGACGATAACAGCGTGCGGATCTTGCGGGCGGCCGACGGCACGGAGCTGGCGCATATCGCCGTCGGCCAGAAACCGGACGGTGCCGTGTTCGATGCGGCTTCCGGCAAGGCCTATGTCATGGCCGCAAAGGATGGCGTCGTCGACGTGATCGACACCAGGACCGCCAAGATGATCGGCACCGTCGCGCTGAAGCCCGGCCTCGAATTCCCCGCGCTCGACAACAGGGGCACGCTGTTCGTCAACAACGAGGATGAGAATGAGATCGAAACCGTCGACACCCGGACGATGAAGGCGGGCGCCCCGATCGCGCTGCCGGGATGCGAGGCGCCGAGCGGGCTCGCTTACGATGCGAAGACCGGCCGGCTGATTTCGGCCTGCGACAATGGCAAGGCCGCCATCATCGACGCGCGTGCGCGAAAGCTCGTCGCGCTTCTCGATATCGGCCAGGGGCCGGATGCGGTGATCCTGGATGCTGCGCGCCGCCTGGCCTGGATTCCCTGCGGCAAGAGCGGTGAAATCGACCGGATCGCGCTGGATGGCGCGGCCGGCCCCAGGGTCGTCGCCATGCTGAAGACGGAGGTCGGCGCGCGCACCGGCGCCCTCGATCCGCGAACCGGGCACGTCTATCTGCCGACCGCGGCGTTCGGCGTGGCCGCCTCCGGGCAGGCGCGTCCGCCGATCATGCCGGGCACCTTCCATGTCCTCGTCGTCAATCCGGCGACGACGGGCTGACAGCCGTGCAGAAAAAAGGGGGCCGTCGTCGGCCTTCCTACCGTCGTCTCCCGGCGTTTAGAAAGGGACCGTCGCGCCGAGGCGGACGGTACGCGGCCGCATCGGCGTAATCTGATCGGCGTTGGTGACGCCGAACGGATCGCCCAGTGCAAAGATGTTGCCCCGGGCGTTGAGCAGATTGTTGGCGGCCAGCGACAGCGTCACGCGACCGACCGGCACGCTCATCCCGAGCCGGGTTTCGACATAGCCACCTTGGTGCAGGTCGAGCAACGGGCCGACGCCCAGCCGTGAATGGCCGACGTAGTCGGCCGAGCCTGTCAGGCTGATCGGGCGGCCGGCGAACTGCATATGATAGGTGAAGCCCAGCCGGAGCGTCAGATCGGCGATGTTGGGTAGCGACGCGTCCTTCTCGCCGGCGAAGGCGGGGTCGGGTTTCGACAGGTCGCTCTCATTGGCGAAGAGGGCGCCGTCGACCGTGAGGGTGTCGGTCGGTCGCCAGCTCGATTTGAGTTCGATGCCGGCGATCCGGCCCGATCCGATATTGGCGGTGTAGGGCAGGCCCTGCGCATCGACGAGATCGGCCTGGATATCCTCCCAATGCGCATAGGAGAGGGCGGCTACCGCACTGAACCGATCGCCGGCCGCACCATAACGCAGGCCCGCCTCCCAGGTCGCGACGCTGTCTCCTTCGAAATGCTGGACGGCGCCGGCCTGGACGGCGATCCCGCCGGGCCGGAATCCCTCCTGATACCGCGCATAGAAGGCCAGGCGCGGCGCCGCTTTCCAGGTCAGGCCGATCGACGGGAGGGCCGCAAGGGCATGGCGGTCGTGATCGTCGTCACCGCTCGCCAGATCGAGCACGTCGCCGACCTGGCGGGTCACACTCAACCGCCCTCCGGCGGTCGCGAACCAGCGCGAGCCCAGTGCGAGGGTCGCTTCGCCATAGAGCGATGCCTCTTCCACCGTGTTGCTGGTGCCGGCTAGGCTGGCCTCCGCGCCGGCCGGGCCGAGCGTGCGGCGCAATCGATCGGCGCTGCGCAGCAATTCGATGCCGATCGTCCAGCCGCCGCCGGTCGCGGCCCTGTGCGACAGCCGGGTCTCGTTGGTGACGAGCATGATGTCATGCTGTTCGTGATAGCGCGTCGGCGTGGCGATCGCGGGGCTGGCATCATAGGTCGATCCGACATCATGATCCACGACCGATGTCGCGGAGATCAGCGATACCGTGCCCATCTGATGGTGGATTTCCAGGCTGGCGAGCGAGTAATCATTGTCGAACGGCTGGGCGATGACGCTTGCGCGCTGGAGCGCGGGCAGGCCGCGCGTGGCATATTGGCCGTCGCGGCTGTCGATATCCTGACGGACGCCGCCGAGATCGATCGTCCAGTCCGGGGCCGGGGCGAAGCGCAGCGTCATCCGCCCGCCGCGCGTGATGGTCCGGTTGATGGCCGATTTGCCGCGCGACGGATCATCGATATAGCCGCCGTCGAGGCTGCCATAGCCCACCATCCGCAGCGCCAGCCGATCGTCGATCAGCGGGACGTTGAGGATGATCGCGCCATCGCCGCTCGCGGTGCCGTGGGCGGTGTTCGCAATGCCGGCAGACAGGCTCCCGGCCCAGTGCGTCAGATCGGGCGGGGTCGGTTGCAGGCGAATGACGCCGCCGAGCGATCCGGCGCCATAGAGCGTGCCTTGTGGCCCCTCCAGCACCTCGACCGATCCGATGTCATAGAGCGCGAGATCGGGATCCGGCGCGCTGTAATTGAGCCGGACGTCGCCGAGATACTGGCCGACCGTGGCTTCGGTCGGCCCGTTGAAGCTTGAATCGGCAATGCCCCGGATGAACAGCTTGTTGCGACCCGGCCCGAGGTGGGTCGACGACAATATGGGCAGGAGGGCGACCAGTGTGTCGCTGCCTCTGGCTGCCTCGGCCCTGCTGAGATCGGACGGATCGAGCATGGCGACGCTGCCGGGATAGTTCGACAGCGCGGCCGATCGCTTGCTGCCGGTGACGACGATCTCGGGGATTGGGGGCGGGATTGTGGCGCGTACAGCATGGCGGAGCGGCGCAGGCGGGGAGCGGCGAACGACCAGAAACGTCTGTGCATCGATCTGTCGAAACCAGGCAGGCGTCCCTGCGAGCATATGGCTCAGCGCGGCGGCGGTGCTCATCCGGCCATGCACGGCGTGAACGCGAATCTCGCCCAGCGCGGAATCCGCAAGCCCGATCGTGATGCCAGCGGTTTCGCCGATATTGACCAGCGCCGTCCGTAACGGGCCAGCGGCGATGTTGTACGTCGTCGCGCCGCCCATGGCCACGCCGCCCGTCGAAGCCACGCCCATCGCACCGACACCGGTCCAAGCCATGCCCGCCAAGGCGAGCGCGCCGATCCGCCTCACCGGGCGGGCGGAAGAATTCGCACGCGGGCGCCGTCCTGCCGTATCGAGACGTTCATCACGGCGGCGATCCGCCGCAGCATCAATGCCCGATCCGCGGCCAGGATGATGACACCCGTGAACTGGCGGTGCGCCAGTTCGGGATCGATCGTCACCGGTTGGCCGAGGCAGCGCGACAGATCGTCCGCCACCTGCGCCAGCGGGGCCTGGCGGTAGGACAGGCGGCCCTGCTGCCAGAGCCCGACCGCCTCGGCATCGATCCGCCGGATCACAGCCTTCGATCCGCTTACGGCGTCGCCGACGGTGATCGCCTCGCCGCGATCGAGCCGAACGGCCGCCCCACCCGGATCGTACATCAATGCGCCCTCCCGCACGGCGACCTGCGTGCCTTGCGGCGAGCGTATCACGTCGAAGGCCGTGCCGATATCTTGGAACCGGGCACCGCCGGCCTGCAGGGCGAAGGGGTGGGCGACGTCATGGACGATGCTGAAGAAGGCCTCGCCCCGCTCGACCGTCGCGGTGCGGGAATCGGCGCGATCCAACTGGACCGAGCTATCCCCGTTGAGTGCGATCCGGCTGCCGTCCGCGAGCATGATCGCGCGGGTCGTGCCGGGTGCCGTCTCGATCCGATAGAATTGCGGGTGACTGCCGATCAGGGCCGGCAGCGCGATCGCCGCGACGATGCCGGCCGCCACGGCGCCCCCCAGGCCCGCACCCCAGCGCCACCGACGCCGGGTCGCTCGTGGACGATCCTCCTCGTTGTCATTGTCGTTCGTCGCCGACCCATGCGATGCGATCCGCTGGGGGGACGATCGGGGCGCCAGATGGGCGGTGCCCTGCTCGATCAGCAGCGACGCTTCGTCGAACAGCGCGGCATGTCGCGGATCGGCTTCGAGCCACGCGACATGCGCCTCCCAGTCGGTGAAGGTGGGGTCATGGATGCGACGCACCCAGTCGAGGGCTTCCGACCAGGCGACCTCTCTAGCGGACGTCATCATCGGGCTCCGGATCGGTGTAGAGGGTGGAGTCGCTGCGACCATAAGCCGCCTGAGCGTTCGCTACGGCACGGTAAGCCTTTTGCAGATGCTTTTCGACGGCGCTCAGCGAGATGCCGAGATCCTGGGCGATGTCGCGCTGGCTCACGCCATCCAGCCGGTAACGACGAAAAATCTGCTCGGATCGCGCGCCGAGCGTCGCGAGCGCCCGATCGACGTGGCGCAACCGTTCGCGCGCGATCAGCACATGCTCGGCATCCGGAGTGTCGTCGATCGGGCCGATATCCTGTTGAAAATTGGCCTCGCGATGACTCCGCCGGACGTCGCTCCGCCGCCGGTCCAGCATCAGATTATGGGCCATGCGATACAGATAGGCGAGCGGATCGTCCGCCTGGGACAGCGAGACGGAGCCGAGTTTCAGCCACAATTCCTGCACGAGGTCTTGCGCGGCTTCGCCTGCGCCGCGCGCTCGAAGATAACGAAGCAGGGCCGGACGGGCGGTCATGAATGTTTCGGCGAGCGGCGGAGCCGCCATTTCTATTCTCCGTCCTCGGCACTCGGCGGGCGGACGATAAGCAGGATGAAGCAGGTGGGTAAAGCGGGGAAGCGCCGTCTCCGACGGCAATGGCGCTCGCCCTGTTCTCGCCACGGCGCGCGATCGCGCGGGCGCGGCCTCAGGCTGATCGGTCAGGGAAGGGGAGATGGCGCGGGACATCGGTATCTGGACGTTGTTCACGCCGCAAACCCGCACTCCCATCGCCCGGCGTGGGCGAGGCGCCGCGGCGGGAGGCATCCACCATCCCGCCGGGCCTCGTCGAGTTTGTTTCAGGCGGCGCTTGCCGCCATCCGCGCGGCGAGCTTCTCTTCCTCGGTCCAGACCCTGCGCTCCCGCACTTTCTGCGGTTTGATCTGCTTCGCCGGGCCGCCCCCCAGCACCGGCGCGCGTTGGGTGGAGTGCCGCGCCACCTCGCAATGCCAGGGATGATCGTGCTGGACCGTCAGCGTCCGGCCGATGGTCCGTTCCACATCATGCAGCCAGGCGCGCTGTTCGGCATCGCACAGGGTCACGGCATAGCCGCTGCGCCCGGCGCGCCCGGTGCGGCCGATCCGGTGGACATAGGCCTCCGGCAGGCTCGGCAGGTCGTGATTGAAGACATGGGTGACGGTGTCGACGTCGATGCCGCGCGCGGCGATGTCGGTTGCCACCAGAACCTGCACGTCACCCGCGCGGAAGGCGTCGAGCGCGCGCTCGCGCTGGCCCTGCGACTTGTTGCCGTGCAGCGCCTCGGCGGTGATCCCGGCCTCGCTGATGAAGGCGCAGACCTCGTTGGCGATGTTCTTCTGCAGGGTGAAGACGACCGCCTGGCCCATGTCCGGCGTCCGCAGCAGTTCGAGCAGCGCCGCCTTCTTGTTCGCCGCATTGAGGAACATCACCGACTGGTCGATGCGATCGACCGTGGTCGACGGCGGGGCGATCTCGACCTTGGCGGGATCGCGCAGCAGGCTGTCGGCGAGCGCGGTGATCGACTTCGGCATGGTCGCCGAGAACAGCAGGGTGTGGCGATCCGCAGGCAGCGTCGCGACGATGCGCTCGATCGGCTTGGCGAAGCCCATGTCGAGCATCTGGTCGGCCTCGTCCAGCACCAGCGCCTCGAGCGCGGACAGGTCGCACAGACCCTGCTCGATCAGGTCGAGCAGGCGCCCCGGCGCCGCCACGATGATGTCCACGCCCTCCTTGAGCGCATTGACCTGGTGGAACTGGCTGACGCCGCCGAAGATCGTGGTCACGCTGGGCTTGAGATGGCGGCCGAAGCTCTCGAAGCCGGCGGCGATCTGGGAGACCAGCTCGCGGGTCGGGGCAAGGACCAGCACGCGGGCGCCGCCCTTGGGGGCGGGGCGGGGATCGGCAGCAAGGCGATGCAGCAGCGGCAGCGCGAAGGCCGCGGTCTTGCCGGTGCCGGTCTGCGCCATGCCCAGCATGTCGCGCCCCTCGAGCAGCATCGGGATCGACTGGGCCTGGATCGGCGTCGGGCTGACATAGCCCTCTTCGCTGAGCGCCTGCAGCAAAAACGGCGCCAGAGAAAGATTGGCGAAAGTCGTGTTCGTCATCACGCGGCGCCTCCAGCGCTGAGCAAGGCTGCGCCTGATCGGGCTTAGCGGTTGATAAGCGCGGGCGTCTAGAAGCGATGCTGCATCGCGTCAATGTGGAAAGCAGGGGGCGGGGGTGGTGGCGCCCATGGTCGCAGACGTCGCTATCGGGGCATCCGGGCATAAAATAATGTTTGTCCGTACAATTGACGGATCATCCCGAATCGGCCATCACGAGGCGACGGCTCCCCGCATCAGACGGTGACCGCAATCAGATAGGAGATGGGATGCGGGCCAGCCACGCCACCCTTGTTGACGTATGGCGGCCAAGACCAAGCCAATAGAGCATCGGGCCGACAGGGCTTTGGGCCAACAACGCTTTGGGCCAACAACGCTTTGGAGACGTCCGGCATCGTGGATGCCGGATCGCGCATGCCATTTCGAAAACATAAAACCGGAGAGGAAATCAGACATGCCGCACGCCGGTATCAGCTTTCACGCGCGTCGCCACAGGGGCCGTTTATGTGCCTCAAGCGGGCTCGCCATGCTTGCCCTGTCATGCGTGGCGGCGCCGGCCGTCGCCCAATCCCAGCGCGACCAGTCGGCCAGCGAGGCACCCGCCGCGGTGCAGCCGACCCCGTCGCCGGTGCTGCCGGTCCAGTCGGCCAATGCCACGCCCGGCCCCTATCAGACCTATGATGCGCTCGCGATGCGCGGGTGGGAGCGGCCGCTGCCCAAATCCGGCGACACGCTGCTCGGCGACAAGCTGGGCGTTCGCGATGCGCTGGCGGATGCCGGGATCGGCTTCATCGGTTTTGCCAGCAACGCGATCCAGTATAATTTCCTGCAAAATGATGGCGGCTATAAGGGCAGGCAGCTCTACAACGCCCAGAAATTGACCCGCAACGTCAGCAATGCGGCGATCTTCGCGACCTATGATCTCGGCCGGATCGGCATCACCAACGGCCAGTTCATCTTCTCGGCGCTCTATACGTCGAACAGCTTCAACCGCGTCGACGGGCCGAACGCCACCCGCATCGGGCGGCTGGCCTATTACCAGTCGCTGTTCAACAAGAAGGTCGAGTTCAAGATCGGCTATTTCGACAATGGCTTCGAATTTCTCGGCACCCAGACCGGCGGCAGCCTGGCCGGCGGCACCCTGGGGCCGCAGGCGAGCGTGCCCAACGAGGTCGGCCTGTCCTATTCCGGCTTCTCGACGCCGACCGCCAATATCCGGATCAACTTCAAGAATCATGTCTATACCAAGCTCGGCATCCAGCGCAGCCTGCCGCCGGGCGGCGCCACGCCGGAAGTGGCGGCCAATTCGTCCGGCCTGCGCTTCCACATACCGGGCACCGGCCTGCTGACGATCGGCGAGGTGGGCTGGGATCAGCCGGCCAAGCCGGGCACGCTGGCCACCTGGGTGCGCGCTGGCGGCATCTACAACAGCACCAATTTCAATCGCTTCCAAGGTGGGCAGAGCAAGGATAACTGGGCGACCTACATTGCGGTCGATCACCAGCTGTTCCAGATCGACGACAGCAAGGCCAATCGCGGCCTCTATGTCGGCGGCACCGTCAACTACGCGCCGCCGCAGCAGAATTTCATTTCGCAATATTATGAAGGCCGCATCTACGGCGTCGGCCTGGTGAAGAGCCGGCCCTTCGATCTCGCCTCGATCGTCGCCAACGCCAATATCTACAGCAAGCAAGGGCTCGTCGCGCGCACCGCCGCCGGGCAGGGCAACTTCAAGCAGACCTATTCGGTGATTGCCAGCTATGCCTATCGCCTGACTCCCGGCCTCTATTTCCAGCCCGGCATCGGCGCGGTGGTGCATCCCATCTACAGCCCGCGCTTCGACACCGCGGTGAACGGCTATCTGACCCTGACCTTCTTCATCTGATGTGCGGAAAGGCTTGCTCTTTCCTTGCCTTGGCGTATTGTACGGACAAAGAAACATGGAGAGTCGTCGGTGACCCAATCCGCCATCAAGGTCGGCGAGAACCGCTATCGCGCCAGTTACGGCCGCTATCTCGAAGAATTCCACGTCGGCGACATCTACGAGCATCGCCCGGGCCGGACGATCACGGATGCGGACAATATCCAGTTCTCGCTGATGACGATGAACGCGCACCCGATGCACTGCGACGCGCATTTCGCCGCGCAGAGCGAGTTCGGCCGGCTGCTCGTCAACAGCGGCCTCACGCTGGCGATCGTGCTGGGCATGACGGTGAACGACGTCAGCGGCAAGTCGCCTGCCAATCTCGGCTGGACCGGCATCAAGCTGACCCATCCGGTGTTCGCCGGCGACACGCTCTATGCCGAATCCGAGGTGCTGAACCTGCGCGACTCCGCATCGCGGCCGACGCAGGGCATCGTCACCACCCGCACCCGTGCCTTCAACCAGCATGGCAAGCAGATCATGGAGTTCACCCGCAACTCGCTGGTCTACAAGCGTGGCCATGCGCCGGGTGACGTGCCCCCGACGGGCGACGCCAAGACCGTGTGACCCGTAATCAATGATGCGGGCGGCGCACGAGACCCCAGCAAGGGGCGCCGCCGTCCGCGATGAGGAGAGATGCCCGTGATGGCCAGTGTCACCCCCATTCCGTCCGGTGCGCGTTCCGGCGCGCCCCCCGGCGTCAACGCCGGACCCCGGCTGGATCGCCTGCCGATCGCCCGCTTCCATTGGCGGATCCTCGGCCTGATCAGCGCCGGCGCGTTTCTGGATGCGTTCGACGTCTATCTGGCCGGCGGCGTGATCGCGGCGCTGAAGGCCGCGCACTTCGCGACTTTGGCGCAATGCGCCACCTTCCTGTCCGCCACCTTCCTCGGGATGCTGATCGGTGCCGCGATCGCGGGCTATCTCGGCGATCGGCTGGGCCGGCGCTATTCCTATCAGTTCAACCTCGCGCTGTTCGGCTTCGCCTCGGTGGCGGCAGTGTTCGCGCCATCCATGCCCTTCCTGATCCTGTGCCGTTTCGTGATGGGCGTCGGTCTCGGTGCCGAACTGGTGGTCGCGGCGGGCACGCTCGGCGAGTTCATCCCGCCCAGTCACCGCGGCCGCTGGGGCTCGATCATGGGCACGATCATCGGCTCCGGCCTGCTGGTGGCGACGATGATCGGCTTCGTGGTGATCCCCAATCTCGGCTGGCGGGTGATGTTCGCGATCGCCGGTGCCGGCGCGCTGCTGATCTGGGTTCTCCGCAAGAAGATGCCGGAATCGCCGCGCTGGCTGGAATCGGTCGGGCGGCTGGACGAGGCGGAGGCGCTGCTGCGCGAGATCGAGCGGGAGGTCGAGGCCGAGAAAGGGCCACTGCCAGCCCCGGTGGACGCGCCGATGGCGCCGCTCACCAGCGCGCCGCTGTCTGGGCTGTTCGCCGCCGGTATGCGCGGGCGCCTGATCGCGGCGACGCTGACCGCGGTCAGCATCAACGTCTCGGTCTATGGCTTCGTCGCTTGGCTGCCGACCTTCCTGGTCAGCAAGGGGCAGACCATGGTGCAGTCGCTGGGCTTCACCACGATGATGTCGTTCGGCAGCATCGTCGGCTCGCTGATCGCGGTCGCCATCGCGGACAAGGTGTCGCGGCGGACCTCGCTGATCGGCAGCGGCGTGCTGATCCTGTTGTTCGGCGCGCTCTACCCCAATGCGGAGGGCGCGGTGGCGCTGGCCGTGACCGGCTTCCTGCTCGTCACCAGCATCTATGTGCTGACCGCGATCGGGCTGTTCCTCTACGTGCCGGAGCTGTTCCCGACCGCCTATCGCCTGCGCGGCACCGGCTTCGCCGGCATGTGCGCCCGTGCCGCCTCGATGGTGACGCCGTTCCTGACGGTCGCGCTGTTCCAGCGCTTCGGGCTGGAGGGCGTGCTGGCGATGGTCGGCGTGGTGCTGGCGATGATGATGATCGCGATCCTCACGGTGCGGATCGAGACACGCGGCGCCTCGCTCGACGAGATTGCGCACAATGCCGAGGCGCTGCCCGAGACGGTGACGCTCGGCCTGGTGGGAGAGGGATGATGATTTCTCGCAACTATGCCGCGTTCGCGTGCGGCCTGACGCTCGATGCGGTGCCCGATACGATCCGCTCCCGCGCCTGCCACCTGATGCTCGATGCGATCGGCACCGGCCTCGCCGCGCTCGGCGAGACCTGGGGCGAGCGCGCCTTCGCTGCCGCGCAGGAGCTGGGGCAGGGGCGGGCCGCCACGCTCGGCCACGGCCGGGCGCTCGGCCCGCGCGAGGCGGCGCTGGTCAATGGCGTGCTGATGCACGGCCTCGATTATGACGACACCCATTCGCGCGGCGTGATCCATGCGACCGTCACCAGCCTGCCGGCGGCACTGGCCGCTGCCGATCACAAGGCGGCGAGCGGCGCCGACATGCTGACCGCCTATATCGCCGCGATGGAAATCTCGACGCGGGTGGGGAGCGTCGCCGCCGGTGGCTTCCACCGTCACGGCTTCCACCCGACCGGCCTGGTCGGCGCGTTCGGCGCGACGGTGGGGGCGGGGCTGCTGCTCGGCCTCGACGAGACGCAGCTGGTGATGGCGCAGGGCATCGTCCTGTCGATGGCGGCCGGCAGCCTGGAATTTCTGGAGGACGGCGCCTGGACCAAGCGCATCCATCCCGGCTGGGCGGCGAGTTCTGCCTTCACGGCGGCGACGCTGGCCAAGCACGGCTTCGTCGGCCCGCGTGCCGCTTATGAGGGGCGCTTCGGCCTCTACGCGCTCTATCTGCGCGACGCCGCGCCCGCCCTGCTGGCGGAGGCGACCCGAGGATTGGGTGAGGTCTGGGAGATTGCCGAGGTCTCGGTGAAGCCGCTGCCGGCCTGCCACATGACCCATGCTGCGGGCGATGCCGCGGCCGCGATCTGCGCCGAACATGGCCTGTCGGGCGATCAGATCGCCAAAGTGACGGTGCTGGTGCCGGAGGGCGTGGTGCCGATCGTCTGCGAGCCCTCGGCGCCCAAGAAGGCGCCGGCGACCGCCTATGACGCGCAGTTCTCGATCCCCTATGTGGTCGCCACCGGGCTGCTGAAAGGGCGCTTCACGCTCGACGAGCTGGATGGGGCGGCGCTGGCCGACGCGCAGGTGCTCGCGCTCGCCCAGAAGGTCGATTACGCGATCGATCCGGCCACCGACTATCCCACGCACTTCACCGGCGAGGTGATCGTCGAGACGATCGACGGCCGCCATATCGCCAGACGCGAGGCGATCAACCGCGGCGCGCCGGATCGGCCGATCACCAATGACGAGATCCGCGCCAAGTTCGATGACAATGCCGCACGCCACCTGCCCCGCGCGCAGGCCGATGCGATCGCCGACGCCGTGCTGACCATCGCCGATCGGCCGGCCGCCGATCTTGCGGACCTGCTCGCCGCCGTTGTGCCGGCCCCCATTCTGGAAGGAGTTCCCGCGTGAACATGGAAAGCCCGATCAGCGCCAATGGTGCGGTCAACGAAGAGGAACAGATGATCCTCGACACCGTCGAGAAGTTCCTCGAAGCCGACGTCAAGCCGCACGTCGCGCATCTCGAACATGACGATATCTATCCGCAGGAGATCGTCGACAAGATGAAGGAGCTCGGCTTCTTCGGCCTGATGATTTCGCCCGAATATGGCGGCTTCGGCATCTCGACGCTGACCTATGCGCGGATCATCGAGAAGATCTCGGCGGTGTGGATGTCGGTCGGCGGCATCATCAACAGCCACATGATCATGGCGATGACGGTGCAGCGCTGCGGCACGCCCGAGCAGAAGGCGCATTACCTCCCCAAATTCGCCACCGGCGAGCTGCGCGGCGGCATCGGCCTGACCGAACCCGACGCAGGCACCGACCTGCAAGCGATCCGCACCACCGCGAAGCGCGAGGGCGACGAGTATGTCGTCAACGGCACCAAGATGTGGATCACCAATTCGGGCAGCGGCAACACCATCCTGCTGCTGGTCAAGACCGACCCCACCGCCGAGCCGCGCCACAAGGGCATGAGCCTGCTGATCGCCGAGAAGGGCCCGGGCTTCGTCGTCTCGAAGAAGCTCGAAAAGCTCGGCTACAAGGGCATCGACAGCTGCGCGCTGGCGTTCGAGGATTATCGCGTGCCGGTCGACCGGCTGGTCGGTGGCGTCGAGGGGATCGGCCTCAAGCAGGTGCTCGGCGGGCTCGAGCTTGGCCGCATCAATGTTGCGGCGCGCGGCCTCGGCATCGCGCAGGCGGCGCTCAACGAGTCGGTCGCTTACGCCCAGACCCGCAAGACGTTCGGCAAGCCGATCTGCGAGCATCAGGCGATCCAGCTCAAATTGGGCGAGATGGCGACGCGCGTCGCCGCCGCGCGGCTGCTCACCGAGAGCGCGGCGATGGCCTATGACCGCGGCGAGCGCTGCGACATGGAAGCCGGCATGGCGAAATATTACGCCACCGAGGCCGGGCTCGAAAACGCCACCGAGGCGATGCGCATCTTCGGCGGCTACGGCTATTCGAAGGAATATCCGATCGAGCGGCTCTACCGCGACGCGCCGCTGCTGACGATCGGCGAGGGCACCAACGAGCTCCAGCGCATCATCATCGCCAAGCAGATCATCGCGAGGAATCCGGCGTGAACGCACTTACCCCCGACATTGCCGCCGCTCCTGTTCCGGCAGCGGGACAGGCTGCCATCCAGCCGCTCGCCGGGCTGCGGATCGTCGCGGTCGAGCAATATGGCGCTGGCCCGTTCGGCACCCAGCAGCTCGCCGATCTCGGCGCCGAGGTCATCAAGATCGAGAACCACAAGGATGGCGGCGATGTCGGCCGCCATGTCGGCCCGCATTTCTTCGGGCCGGAAGACAGCCACTTCTACGAGGCGTTCAACCGCAACAAGAAGAGCCTCGGCCTCGATCTCAAGAGCGAGGAGGGGCGCGGCATCCTCGAAAAGCTGGTCGCTTCGGCCGACGTGGTGTTCAACAATCTGCGCGGCGATCTGCCGGCCAAGCTCGGTCTCGATTATGCGACGCTCGGTGCGGTCAACCCGCGCATCGTCTGCGCGCATCTCTCGGCCTATGGCCGCACCGGCAGCCGCGCCAACTGGCCGGGCTATGATTATCTGATGCAGGCCGAGGCCGGCTATCTGTCGCTCACCGGCGAGCCGGACTCGCCACCGTCGCGCTTCGGCCTGTCGATCATCGATTTCATGACCGGCACCACCGCCGCGATGGCGATCCTGGCCGGCGTGGTCGCGGCGCGGGCGCAGGGCGTCGGCCGCGATTACGACGTCAGCCTGTTCGACGTCGCATTGTCCAACCTCAACTATGTGGCGGAATGGTATCTCAACAGCGGGGTCACGATCGGCCGCACGCCGCGCTCGGGCCATCCCTCGCTGACCCCCAGCCAGCTCTACACCACCGCTGACGGCTGGATCTTCATCATGTGCAACAAGGAGAAGTTCTGGCAGGTGATGGCGCCGCTGATCGGCAAGCCCGAATGGGCGAGCGATCCGCGCTACGCGACCTTCCAGGCGCGGTTCGCCAATCGCGGCGCCTTCAACGCCGATCTCGATGCCGTGCTCGCGAAGCGCACCACCGCCGAGTGGATGGCGCTGTTCGCGGGCAAGGTGCCGGCAGCACCCGTGCTCGATGTCGGCGAGGCGCTGGACAATCCGTTCGTGCGCGAACAGGGGCGGATCATCGATTTCGCCCATCCCGAGCATGGTGCGTTGCCCGGTGTCGCCTCGGCGGTGCGCGCCGGCGGCGCGGCCCATCCGGCCAAGGCGGCGCCCACGCTGGGGCAGGATACCACCGATATCCTGACCTCGCTCGGCTTCGGCGCGCACGAGATCGCGGCACTGCGCGAACAGGCGATCGTCCGCTGACTTTGTGCTGTCCCTTGGGCTACGAGGGGATGTCCGGACAACCGGACATCTTGATCGTGCCCAGGGGACTAGTGATGACGCCGCCGCTCCAGCAGCAACCGAGATATCTCCAGCTTGCCCAGACGCTGATCGCGGAGATCGAATCCGGCCGCTATCCGGTCGGCGGGCTGATCCCGACGGAGTATGAACTGTGCGACCAGTTCGGCGCGAGCCGCTTCACGGTGCGCGAGGCGATCAAGCGGCTGGTCCAGCTCGGCATGGTGACGCGGCAGGCCGGCGTCGGCACCCGCGTCATCGGGCCGCGGCAGGAGACCGGCTACACCCAGGTGATCGAGGGTCTGTCGGATCTTCATCGCTACACGTCGGAGACCCGGCTCGACATCCTCCGGCGCGAGGTGGTGGAGGTGTCGGGCGACGTCGCCGAGGCCCTCCACGCGCGGCCGGGCGAGGCCTGGTTGCTGATCGAGGCGCTGCGGCGGACGGGCACCGAGACGCCGCTCGCACTGTCCAGCATCTACATCCACCCGGCCTTCCGGGGGCTGGAGTTCGGCGGCGCGGACGATCACACCCCGATCTACACCCGCATCGAGCAGCAGTTCGGCGAGCAGATCGTCGAGGTCCGCCAGCATCTCGAAGGCATGGCGATCGACACCCGATCGGCGCCCTTGCTGGGCGTGAAGCGCGGATCGCCCGCCTTGCTCGTCACCCGCCTCTATCTCAACCGCCGGGGCGAGATCGTCGAGATGGCGATCAATATCCACCCGGCCGATCGCTATTCCTATTCGCAGACCTTCCGTCGCGACGATCGCGGCGCGCTCACCTGAGAGGATCACCATGTCGCTTCCCGCCCGCTCCATCCTGTTCGTTCCCGGCGACCGGCCCGAGCGCTTCGACAAGGCGGCGGCGAGCGGGGCCGACATGGTGGTGATCGACCTGGAGGATGCGGTGCTGATCGACCGCAAGGCGGCGGCGCGCACGCTCGTCCACGAGGCACTGGCGGCGCTGGATGCGCCGCGCTTCGTGGTGCGGGTCAACAGCGTGGGCACCGACTGGCATGGCGAGGATGTCCGCGCGCTGGCGGGGCTGCCGGGACTGGCCGGGCTGATGCTGCCCAAGGCCGAGGCGGCCGAGGATTTCGCAGCGATGCAGGGGGCGGGCGTGCCGCTGCACGCGCTGGTCGAGACGGTGCGTGGCGTGCTCGGCCTGTCGGCGCTCTGCGCGACCGAGCGGCTGGTGCGGCTGTCCTTCGGCACGGTCGATTTTCAGGTCGAGGCCGGGATCGACGGCGATGGCGAGGAGCTGGATGCGGTGCGCACGATGATGGTGCTGCACTCGAAGGCGGCCGGGCTGGAGGCGCCGGTCGATGGCGTCTCGGTCGATCTCTCCGATGACGAAGCACTCGCCCGCGATGCGTGCCGTTCGCGGCGCTTCGGCTTCGGCGGCAAGCTGTGCGTGCATCCGCGGCAGGTGGCGGTGGTCAACGCGGCGTTCGCGCCGAGCCGCGCCGATGTCGAATGGGCGGAGCGGGTGATGGTTGCGCTGTCCGGCGGACATGGCGCGGTGGCGGTCGACGGCAAGCTGATCGACAAGCCGATCGTTGACCGTGCCCGCCTCGTACTGGCGGCCCACGAAAGCTACGGCATCGCGGCTTAGCGGAGGAACGGTAGCCTCGCTCGTCATGCTGAACTTGGTTCAGCATCCCGTTTCCTCTGGGCGTGAAGGGCCAAGAGGTGCTGGGATCCTGAAACAAGTTCAGGATGACGGCATCTTGGCGGAGGCTGGACCCGGCCCCGATTGCTTAAAAAGCTGATCGTCCGGGAACCGTATCTGAAAAGACAATCTTGACATTTGAACCAAAATGGTTCACAAGATCGCCCTGTTCCAGACTATCCGGAGATTCGGCATGGTCTATGCGATGTCCTTGATCGCCATCGTCGCGCGCATTCTGGTGTGGGTGGTGGGAAGGCCGGTCAGCCCCGCCTCAGCCGGCGAACAGCGGATCGCCTTCCGGATAGAGCAAGGCGGTGCCGCCCGTCGCAGCGGGGACGAGGCCGAACATCTCGGGCAGCAACTGCTCGCAGGCGAAGCGCGCGGTGGCGATCTTGGCGCGCAGGAACGGCGTGTCGTCGCCGCCGCCGATCCGCGTGGCGGCGACCTTGGCCTGCTGGAGCAGCAGATGCGCGGTGACGGTCAGGCCGAACATGCGCAGGAACGGCGTGGCGCCACCGGCGGCCTCGGCGGGCGCCATCGCGTAGAGTTTGCCGGCGGTCTCGCGCAGCGTCGCGACGGCGCGGGCCAGCGTCTTGGCGCCGGCGGTCAGTTCGCCGTCGGCGATCGCCCCGGCCGCCATCTCCTCGATGAAGGCGCGCCAGCCGACGCCGCCATCCATGCGCAGCTTGCGGCCGACCAGATCGAGCGCCTGGATGCCGTTGGTGCCCTCATAGATCGGCGCGATCCGCGCGTCGCGCAGATGGCGGGCGAGGCCGGTCTCCTCGATATAGCCCATGCCGCCGCCGATCTGGATGCCGAGGCTGGCCGCCTCGACGCCGCTGTCGGTGGCGAAGGCCTTGGCAATGGGGGTGAGCAGATCGGCCAGCGTCTTGGCGTCGGCGCGCGCGGCCGGATCGGGATCGGCATGGGCGATGTCGAGCGCGGCGACGGCATGATAGACCAGCGCGCGGCAACCCTCGGCACGGGCGCGCATCGTCATCAACATCCGGCGGACATCGGCATGGGCGAGGATCGGCTGGGGCTCGCGGCTGGCATCGAACCCGGCCGACTGCACCCGCTCGCGCGCGAAGGCGAGGGCATCGCGATAGGCGCGCTCGGCGATGGCGACGCCTTCCAGCCCGACATTGAGCCGGGCGTGGTTCATCATCGTGAACATCGCCGCGATGCCGCCGTGGCGCGGGCCGACCAGCCAGCCGATCGCGGGCTGCGCCTCGCCGAAGATCATCGTGCAGGTGGGCGAGGCATGGATGCCGAGCTTATGCTCGATCGCGGCGCAATCGACGCCGTTGCGCGCGCCGGGCGTCCCGTCGGTGTCGGGCAGGAATTTGGGCACGAGGAACAGGCTCAGCCCCTTGGTGCCGGCCGGCGCGTCCGGCGTGCGGGCGAGGACGAGATGGACGATGTTGGCCGCCAGATCATGCTCGCCCCAGGTGATGAAGATCTTGCTGCCCTTGATGTGCCAGGCATCGCCGTCCGCCGGCGTCGCGCTGGTACGGACCGCGCCGACGTCCGATCCCGCCTGCGGCTCGGTGAGGTTCATCGTCGCGGTCCATTCGCCGGAGACGATGCGCGGCAGGTAGAGCGCCTTCTGGTCGTCGCTGCCATGCACAGACAGCGCCTCGATCCCGCCGAGCGTCAGCATCATGCAGAGCTGGAAGGCCATGTTGGCGGACGCCAGCTGCTCCTGCACCGCCACGCCCAGCACCGCCGGCAGGCCCTGTCCGCCCGCTTCGGGTGCGGCTGACAGGCTGCCCCAGCCGCCTTCGACATAGGCCTGGTAGGCGGCGGCGAAGCCCTTGGGCAGCGTCACGCCCTCGGTCGACCAGCGCGCGCCCTCGGTGTCACCGATGGCGTGGAGCGCGGCGAAGCGGTCGTTGGCGAGCGCGTTCGCGCCATCGAGTATCGCCGTGACCATCTCCTCCTGCGCGTCCTCGAAGCCGGGCAGGCGGGCGAGGCGATCGAGCATCCCGCTCGTCTGAAGGGCGAACAATTGCTCTTCGGCAGGCGCGGTCACAGGCATCGGGCTCTCCATCTTTATCGGCCCGTCTTAGCGGGTCATTCTATCGGGAATAAGAGGGATCAGGGCGTGTGCGGGATCGTGCCCCCGGCGGGGCGATCGGGCCGCAGCCGCATCAGCCCCTCCTGCGCGGTGCGCGCGATCATCCGGCCATCCTGGCTGTAGATGGTGCCCGTCGCATGGCCGCGCCCGCGCCCGGCCCAGTCGCTACGGGTGACGTAGAGCAGCCACTGGTCGAGCGGGGCATCGTCGTGGAACCACACCGCATGATCGAGGCTCGCGGTCTGCATACTGGTGCGGAACATGCTGATGCCGTGCGGGATCAGCGCCGAACTGAGCAGCGCATAATCCGATACATAGGCCAGGATCGCGCGGCGCAGCGCGGCGTCTTCCGGGATCGGCGCGCGCAGCCGGAACCAGATCATCGCCTGCGGTTCGGCCTTGTCGCGCTGGAGGAAGGAGGGCGCGCCGACAGGCCGCATCTCGAAGGCGGACGGGTGGCGCAGATAGCGCTGCACCGTCTCCGGCCAGTCCGCGCCATAATGATCGGCCAGGTCGCCGAGCGTCGGCAGGCTGTCCGGCGGCGGCGCGGCGGGCATCGCCGCGCTGTGGCTGAGGCCCTCTTCCAGCCGCTGGAAGGAGGCGGTGAGGCTGAGCAGCGGGGCGCCATTCTGGATCGCGATCACCCGCCGGCTGGCGAAGCTGCCGCCATCGAAATCGCGTTCGACGCGCAGGATCACCGGCAGCGTCTCGTCGCCGGGGCGCAGGAAATAGGCGTGGAGGCTGTGCGCGATCTTGTCGCCGTCGCCGATCGATCGCTCCGCCGCCATGAACGCCTGCGCCACCACCTGGCCGCCGAAGATGCGGCCGCTGGCGCCCGGCTTCACCGGCCCGCGATAGAGATCGCGATCGAGCCGTTCGAGATCGAGCAGGTTGACGAGGTCGGCGACGCGATCCTCATGAAATTGTCCGGACAAAGTCGACATGGCTTCTGGCTAACCGAATTTGCGCGTCGATCAAGCCCTTTCGGCGACGGTCGGCCGTTCGACGTGCCGCAGATAGCCGGAGATCAGCAGGCCGAGGATCACCAGCAGTCCGGCATAAGCGACGATCCCGTGCCAGCCGGCCTGGCCCCAGGCGAGGCCGCCGACCGATCCCAGCACGCTCGATCCCATATAATAGAAGAACAGGTAGAAGGAGGCGGCGGTGGCGCGATCGGCGCCGGCGCGGTGGCTGACCCAGCTCGATGCGATCGAATGGGCGCCGAAGAAGCCGCCGGTCGCCAGCGCCAGCCCGATCACGAAGGCGACGAGGCCGGGCACGAGGGTGAGCAGGATGCCGGCGAGGAAGAGCAGGGTCGGGATCGGGAAGATCGTGGCGGTGCCGCGCCGGCTGGCCAGCCGGCCGAACCATGCGGAACTGGCGGTGCCGACCAGATAGATCAGGAACAGCGCGCCGACCGCCGACGGGCTGAGATCATAGGGGGCTTCCTGCAGGTGGAAACCGGCATAATTATAGAGGGTGACGAAGCCGCCCATCAGCAGGAAGGCTTCGGCATAGAGCCAGCGCATCGCGGCATCGCGGCGAAGCCGGCCGATCGCGGCGGCGACCGATTGCCAGTCATGGTGACGGGCGGTGAAGCCGCGCGATGGCGGCGCCGCCCAGCAGAAGATCAGCGCGGCGAGCAGGCCGGCGCCGCCGATCGCCGCCAGCCCGGCCTGCCAGCCGAAATGGTCCGCCACCACGCTGACCCCGACGCGGCCCGCCATGCCGCCGATCGTCGTGCCCGAGACATAGAGCCCCATCACCGTGGCGATCGCGCCGGCGCCGGCTTCCTCCGCGACATAGGCCATCGCCACCGACGGCACGCCGGCGAGTGCGAGGCCGATCAGCAACCGGCTCGCCAGCAGAAAGCCCCAGCTCGATACGATCGCCGAGGCACAGGTGAGGATCGAGGCGGCGAACAGCGAGGCGATCATCACGCCGCGCCGCCCGAGCCGATCCGACAGCAGCCCGGCGGCGACCAGCCCGAAGGCGAGCGGCCCGGTGGTGAGCGAGATGGCGAGGCTGGCCTGCGCCTCGTTCAGCCGGAAATCCTGCGCCAGCTGCGGCAGGATCGGCTGGGTAGCGTAGAGCAAGGCGAAGGTGGCGAGGCCGGCGGCGAGCATCGCGACCCGGAGACGATGGGAGGTCATGGCCGTCCCTCGCACAAATTGTACGGACATTCCATGGCAGCGTCGCCCGCGCCACGGCGAGGCCCAATGCTGTTGGGGGGCGGCGGGCGCGATGCTATCACCAACCGGATCAACGCGGTGGAGAGCGATGGGATGGGGGCGACGGGCGACACTCTCGTGGCGGGAGCGCGGATGGAGGAGCGAGGCCCGGTCGATCCGGCGCGCTTCCATGCCGAGATCACCGCGCACTACCGGCCGGTGGTGCTGCGCGGGCAGGCCGCGGCATGGCCCGCGGTGCAGGCGGCACAGCGATCGGACGAGGCGCTGGCCGCCTATGTCGCGCGCTTCGACAGCGGCCGCCCGGTCGAGGTGCTGGTCGGCCCGCCCGAGATTGGCGGCCATTATTTCTACAACGAGGCGCTGACCGGCTGCAATTTCCAGAAGCGCGGCGGCACGATCAGCGCGCTGCTCGATCGGCTGCTGCATCTGCGCGGCACGGCTGCGCCGGACACGCTCTATGCCGGCGCGGCGGCGGCGGGCGATCATCTGCCGGGCTGGACCGGGGAGAATCCGCTGGGCTTCGATCTCCCAACGGCGAAGGCGCGGATCTGGATCGGCAACGCCTCCCACGTCTCCACCCATTTCGACGAGGCGAGCAATGTCGCGGTGGTGATCGGCGGGCGGCGGCGCTTCACCCTGTTCCCGCCCGAGCAATTCCCGAACCTCTATGTCGGGCCGTTCCACCTGACGATCGCGGGGCCGCCGGTCAGCATGGTCGATCTCAACGCGCCCGATCTCGATCGCTATCCGCGCTTCGCCGAGGCGATGCGGCACGCGCTGGTCGCCGATCTCGGGCCGGGCGATGCGCTCTACATCCCGCCAATCTGGTGGCATAATGTGCAGGCGCCGGGGCCGTTCAACGTGATGATGAACTATTGGTGGGAGGAGCCGGACGCGACCTCGCCCCTCGCCACGCTCACCCAGGCGATCCGGGCGATGCGCGATCTCGAGCCCGCGCATCGTGCCGCGTGGAAGGCATGGTTCGATCATTATGTGTTCGATGACGGCGCCCCCCACGCCGCCGATCACCTGCCGCCCCATGCCCGTGGCGCGGCAGGCGCGAAGGCTTAGCGGGCCGCTTGGGGCACCAAGCCTTCAATCTGATCCGTTCGCACTGAGCCTGTCGAAGTGCGTGCATCAAGCGCCATGTTTGCGGCATGTCCTTCGACAAGCTCAGGACGAACGGGGGGCGATTTCAACTTATGGCATCATGCCCTAGCGCGCGGGATTGTCCGGCGTGGCCGATGTGCCGGGCGATCCCATGACCGGCAGGCTGGTGCCGGCATGGTCGGGCTTATAGGTGACGGGCAGCAGCCGCGCGGGAAGCTGCACGTCGATCGGTGTCGTCAGATCGCGCGACGAGGTGCCGAGCCACACGCGATAGGTGCCGGCCGGCCGCGTCCAGCCACCCTTCGCCGTATCGAAGCGGGCGAGCAGGCGCGGATCGACGGTGAGCGTCAGGCTTCTGGTTTGCCCCGGTTGCAACGCCACCTTGGCGAAGCCGCCCAGCCGGCGCGGCGCTTCCCAGCCGCCATCCGCCGGGCCGACATAGAGCTGCGGCACCGCCATGCCGGCGCGCGCGCCGCTGTTGGTGACGGTGAAGCCGATCGTCAGCTCGCCCCGGTCCAGCGTCGCCTTGGGGGGCGTCATCGTGAAGTGGGTGTAGGACAGGCCGAAGCCGAACGGATAGGCCGGCGCCAGCCCCTTCTTGTCGAACCATTTATAGCCGACCGCCGCGCCTTCGGCATAATCGACGGTGAAGGGCTGGGTCTCGGGCAGGCCGATGCCGTCCAGCACCGGGCGCGGCAACTGGTCCGTCCCGGCCATGAAGGTGACGGGCAGGCGGCCGGACGGATTGGCGCGGCCGAACAGCAGGTCGGCGATCGCCTCGCCGCCGCTAGTGCCGGGATACCAGGCCTCCAATATCCCGGCGACCTTGTTCGCCCACGGCATCAGCACCGGGCCGCCGGTTTCGAGCACCACGACGGTGCGCGGATTGGCGGCGGCGACGGCCTCGACCAGCGCATTCTGCTCATCCGACAGGGCGACGGGGAAATCCTGCGATTCCGCCATCCACTGGGTCACGAACACGACCGCGACGTCACTGTCCTTGGCCAGCTTCGCGGCGGCCGCCGGATCGGTGCCGGCCGAGAAATTCACCGCGGCCTTGGGGGCGTTGCGCTGGATCGCCGTCATCGGCGAGAAAGGGAGATAGACGATCGGCCCCGGCCACGAGGTCGGTGCGATCCCCGGCACCGCATTGCCACCCTGCGGATAGACCTGCGCCGATCCGCCGCCGGATAGCACGCCCGCATCGGCATGGCCGCCGATCACCGCGATGCGCCTGGCCGTCGCCGCGATCGGCAGCACATCGCCCTCGTTGCGGAGCAGCACCGCGCCCTCGGTGGCGGCGGCGCGGCTGACGGCGGCATCGGCGGCGAAGTCGATCGGCGATATCGCGACCGGATCGTCGATCACCCCCTTGGCGAACAGCGACCACAGGATGCGCCCGGCCATGTCGTCCAGCCGGGCCTGCGGCACCTGGCCGGCCTTGATCGCGGCGGCGAGCTTGGCGCCGAAATAGGGCTTGGCGGGATCGGTATAGCCGGTCTCCTGATCGAGCCCGGCATTGGCGGCCTTCACGGTGGAGTGGGTGGCGCCCCAATCGGACATGACGAAGCCCTGCCAGCCCCAGTCCCGCTTCAGCACGTCGGTGAGCAGCCAGTCATGCTCGCAGGCATAATCCCCGTTGAGATGCTGGTAGGAGCACATCACCGATCCCGCCTGCGACCGCTCCAGCGCGATCTGGAAGGCGAGCAGATCGGACATGCGCGCCTGATCCTTGTCGACGATCGCATCGAGGATGGTGCGGCCGGTCTCCTGATCGTTAAACGCATAATGCTTGATCGTCGCGACGATATGATTGGATTCGATGCCCTGCACCGCGGCGCCGACCATCGTGCCGGCGAGCAGCGGGTCTTCGCCGCCATATTCGAAGGTCCGCCCGCCGCGCGGATCGCGGACCAGATCGACGCCGCCGGTGAGCATCACGTCGAAGCCCGAGGCGCGCGCCTCCGATCCGATCATCGCGCCGCCGGTGAAGGCGAGGCGCGGGTTCCAGCTGGCGGCGAGCGCGATGCCGGAGGGGAGCGAGGTGCGCTCGAGCGGATGTTCGCGATCGACATTCTGGGTGGCGACGCCGACGCCCGCGTCGCTCTGCCACTGGGGCGGGATGCCGAGGCGCGGCACACCGGCGACGAAGCCCGCCGATCCGTAGCGGGCGAGCGGATCGGCCTTGAAATGGTCGCCCGGCTGATCGGTGCCGAACCAGCCCGTGACGAGGGTCAGCTTCTCCGCCTGGGTCATCGCGGCGAGCAGCAGGCGGACCCGGTCGGGCGTGGCGAGCGCGGCGTTCATCCAGGGGCGGGCGTCGGCGGCGTAGTGGACCGGCGGCGCGGCCGTCGCCGGGCAGGCGGCACCCAGCATCAGCGCGGCGATCAGGCGGGCGTGCGGCATGATTTCTCTCTCCCTGTCTTATGATATCGGTTGCGCCTGCATGGCGGGGCGTGGGGTTCGCGGCGATCCGAAGAGCGCGTGCCATTGCGGAAAGGCGATGCTTGCGCGACACAGGCGCCGCCGCCCCACGTGGCCAGCGCCATCCGGCCGCGACGACATGGGGGCCGGCGAAGGAGTGACGTTCCGGCATGAAGATCGATTATCGCAACAATCGCGCCGCCGGTTCGAATGGCGCCGAACGGGGCGAAGAGCGCGGCGCGAGGCTGGCCACCAGCCTGTCCGGCACCAATCTGGCGCGGGCGGGCGACTATAACCAGCGTATCGTGTTGCAGGCGGTTCGCATCTCCGAGCATATCACCCGCGCCGAGATCGTCGAGCAGACCGGGCTGACCGTGCCGACGATCGCCAACATCACCAAGCGCCTGCTCGATCGCGGCCTGATCCTGAACGCCGGCAAGCGGGTGGGCGGGCGCGGGCAGCCGGCATTGCGCTTCGCCATCAACCCCGATGGCTGCTTCGGCATCGGCGTGAACATCGATCGCGATCATGTCAGCGTCGTCGCGCTCGATCTCGCCGGCAATGTCCGCGCCCGCGAGACGCGCGAGATCGCCTTCCCGATGCCCGATCAGGTAGTGGCGCATGTCCGCGAGGTGGTCGACGCGATCCTCGCCTCCGGCGCGATCGATGCGGATCGCGTGCTGGGCATCGGCGTCGCTTTGCCGGACGGGCTGGGCAGCGTCGCGCTGCCGCACCGCCCCGAAGGCTATGAGCTGTGGAACGAGGTGGATGTGGTGGCGCTGTTCGCGGCGGTGATGCCGTGGCCGGTCTATTGCGACAATGACGCCGCCGCCGCGGCCATCGGTGAGGCGCAATTTGGCGCCGGTCTGCTCCATTCGAGCTTCTTCTACCTGCTGCTGACGGCGGGCCTCGGCGGCGGGCTGGTGATCGACGGCGGCTATTATCGCGGCGCCACCGGGCGCAGCGGCGAGATCGGCTTCCTGCCGAGCAGCGGCGGACACATGTTGCAGGACAGCGTGTCGCTTTCCGCCCTCTATGCGATGCTGGAGGCGGACGGGCTGTCGATCGCGTCGCCGGCCGAACTGGAGCAGCCGACCGCCCCCGTCGCTACGGTGATCGATCGCTGGATCGATCGCGCCGCCACCGATCTGGTCGCGCCGCTGACCGCGGTGAACTGCTTGGTCAACCCCGAGGCGGTGCTGATCGGCGGACGCCTGCCGGCCGACCTGATCGAGCGGCTGGCCGTGGCAGTGAACGAACGGCTCGCGGCCGAAGGAGCGGGCCTGCCCAGTCTCGCGCCGGTGATCCGCGCCGATCTGGCCGCCGATGCACCGGCGGTGGGCGCGGCGATCCTGCCGTTCAACGACGCGGTCTTCCCCTCGGACAATATCCTGATGAAGGTCGGCCACGACTGAGCGGCCTTTCAGGGCGTGCGGGTCAGGGGGCAGACCGGATCGGTGGCCTCCCTCACGGCGGTGGCGTCCTGGCCGAAGTGCAGCACCATGCGGCGGCTGGCGGCGAAGCGCGGCCATGCCGGCAGGCCGGCGGCCTCGGGGCGGCCGGTGCGCGCGAAGGCCAGCCAATAATCCTGCATCGTCGCGGCGCCCCCCGTGCCCCGGTGCATGACCGATCCGATATCCGATCCATGGGTGACAGGCGTGCCGTCGGCATCGGCATGATCGAAGCGGTACATCCATGCCGGCCCGCCGCTTCGCGTCCGCGCCACCACCTCGGACGGACAGCGGAAGATGAGGTCGGTCGCGATGTCGAGCGCTCTGTCCTCGGACACCGGGCCGGGCTTGGACAGGCCGTAATGCGCGAAGACCGTGGGGCCATCCTTTCCGAAGCGCTGGCGGATCACGGCGCGCGCGTCGCCCTTGATGTCGGTCGGGGTGAATTCATGCAGGTTGGTGCCGATGATCAGCGGCGCCGGGTTCGCCGCCTTGGCCAGCAGGCGGGACGGGGTATCGGGCAGCACCACGCCATCCACCGTCATCTGCAGCCAGACGAAGCTGTCGTCGCCGACGCTGGGGACATGCACGGCGTCGCCGGCGCGGAGCAGGGCTGCGACCGGCAGGCTGCGCATCGTCGCGGCATCGGCATCGGCGGGCGCGCCGGCCAGGCGGGCGAGCCGCTCACCCAGTGCCTCGGCCTCCGCCAGGCTGCGCGTGGGGACGCCGAAGGCCGGGGAGCCGCTCTGCTCGATCGCGCCGGCGAACAATCCCCGGTTGGCGGGGAGCAGCCGCTGGATGCCGACATCCTGCCCGCCCGCCGATTCCCCGAAGATCGTGATCCGCGCCGGATCGCCGCCGAAGCGGGCGATATTGGCCTTCACCCAGCGCAGCGCCGCCTGCTGGTCCATCAGCCCGTAATTGCCGGAGGCACGGCGCGGCGATTCCGCGCTCAGCGCCGGGTGCGACAGGAAGCCCAGCGCGCCCAGCCGATAGTTGAGATCGACCAGCACGACGCCGTGCGAGACCAGATCGGAATCGATATTGCCCATCCCCGATCCGCCGCGATTGCCGCCGCCATGGATCCACACCATCACCGGTAGGGGACGGGCCGGGGTGAGCGTTGGGGTCCGCAGTTCGAGCGTCAGGCAATCCTCGCGGCCCGCGATCGCATCCTTGCGATTCCATACTCCATAATCGCTTTGCGGGCAGGCCGATCCGGCCTTGATCGCGGCGCGCGGCGCGGACCAGCGGATCGGCTGCGGCGGCTTCCAGCGCAGCGGGCCGACCGGCGGCCGGGCATAGGGTATGCCGCGGAAGGCGATGCTGCCATCTGCCTCGCGCGCGCCGACGAGCGGGCCTTCGCTGGTCATCACGGCTGGCGCAACGGGAACGACCGACGCCGACGCGGACGCCGCCGATAGCGCAAGGCCGAGCAGCGCCGGGATCATTGGTCGGCGATGGCCAGCGGGGCGGGGGCGGGCTTGGCCAACGCCTCCGCGATCGCCCTTTGCGCCACCGGGATCATCTGGTCATAGCCGGTCGGGTTGGGATGGACGCCGTCGATCGTCCAGTCGGCGCGGAACCCGCCCTGGCCATCCTGCAAGGCGGACCAGTAATCGGCATAGACCGATCCCGTCCGTGCCGCATAGGCCTTCAGCCAGGCGTCGAGCGTCTCGATCTTGCGGGTCACTTCCAGCCCGGGGCGCCAGGCGAAATGCGAGGCCGGCGGGATCGAGCCGAGGATCACCCGGATGCCATGGACCTGGGCCAGCTCCGTCATCGTGCGGATATTGGCTTCGGTCTCCTCGGCGGTCATCGGGCCGGTGTTGCTGGCGATATCGTTGGTGCCGGCCATGATCTGGACCACGGCGGGGTGGAGCGCGATCACATCCTGCCGGAAACGGACCAGCATCTGCGGCGTCGTCTGGCCACCAATGCCCCGCCCGATGCGGCCGGCGACGAAGAAGGCGGGTCGCGCATCCCGCCACATCTGGGTGATCGAATCGCCGATGAACACCACGCGCGGTGCGTCCGATCGGGGCGGCAGCGCAGCGTCCTCGGCTTTGTAGCGGTCCATCCACGCCCAATCGTCATGCAGCCGCTGTTCGGCAGCGGCGTTGCCGGCGGCGATTTCGGCGGGTGTCTGCGCGGCGGCAAGGGGGCTGGCAGCGGCGAGCGCGATCAGGGCGAGGGGGGCAGCACGCATCGGACCATCTCCATCGGGGTCTGGCGCCCCATTCGGCCAAGCAACCATGCCCCGTCGAAAAATGCAAATCGATTTCTTTAAGGGGTACGGGACCAGAACTTGGCGGCGGAAATGGGGGGAGGAAGATTGACAGCGACGTCATCGCTCGCGCATTCCGGCCCGAGCGCGCCCCAGATTGCGTGAAGGAGAGGATTTCGATGACCAGTGGCCGTTCGGCGAGGGGCACCTTGCCCTCCTTCATCACCGTGACCTGCCTGTTTTTCGCCTGGGGGTTCATCACCTCCAACAATGATCCGCTGATCGCGGCGCTGCGCGGCATCTACAGCCTGACGACGGCCGAGGCGATGCTGACCCAGTTCGCCTTCTTCCTGGCCTATGGCGTCTTCTCGCTGCCCGCCGCCGCCGTGCTCGGCCGGCTCGGCCCGAGCCGCACCATCATGGCGGCGCTGGGCGTGATGATCGCCGGCTGCATGATCGTGCTGGTCGCCTCGGCGGTGCAGACCTATGTGCTGGTGCTGGTGGCGCTGTTCACCCTGGCCGCCGGCATCACCGCGCTGCAGGTCGCGGCGAACCCGCTCACCGTGGCATTGGGCGCGCCCGAAAAGGCGCATTTCCGACTCACCTTCGCGCAGGCGTTCAATTCGCTCGGCGTGGTGCTCGGCGTCGATCTCGGCGCGCGGGTGATGCTGTCCGGCGACGTGTTCAAGCATGGCGGGGCGACGATCACCGACGAGGCATCGCGCCTCGCGGGGCTGGCGGCGGTCAACCACGCCTTCCTGGTGATCGCGGTATTCCTGCTGGCGCTGCTGGCGCTGATCTTCGTGATGCGCAACCGGATCGAGCAGGCCGTGCCGCATGGCGGCAACGCCAATGGCGATGCGGTGTCGCCGTTCGCGGCGCTGCGTTCGGGCTGGGCGCTGTCGGGCGCGGCGGCGGTGTTCCTCTATGTCGGTTCCGAGGTGACGATCGGGTCGCTGATGATCAACTATCTCAACCGGCCGGAGGTGCTGGGCGTCAGCCTCGCCGTCGCCGGATCGATGACCGCTTATTATTACTGGGGCGGCGCGCTGGTCGGCCGCTTCATCGGCAGCGCGCTGCTGACCGTGGTGCCGGCCGGCGTGCTGCTGAGCATCATGGTCGCCGCCAATGTGGTGCTGGCGATCGCCGCCTTCACGCTGCACGGGCCGACCGCCGCCTGGTGTGCGCTGTCGATGGGCCTGTTCAACTCGATCATGTTCCCGACCTTGTTCTCGCTGACGATGCAGCGCTCGTCGGTGCCGCCGTCCGCGACCTCGGGCGTGCTGTGCGTGGCGATCGTGGGCGGCGCGATCCTGCCGTGGATCGCCGGCCGGATCACCGATGCGACGGGCAGCTTCGGCGAGGCCTTCATCGTGCCGGTGATCGGCTATATCGGCATCTTGGTCTTCGCGGTCGCCGCCGCGCGGGTGAAGGGCGCCGACCACAAGCCGCTGGCGATGCCCGCCGGGCATTGAGCCTTCGGAGAGGGTCTGCCCGATCAGGCAGACCCTCCCTGATCATCCCTAGCCGATCGGGACGCTGGCCGGCGTCACGTTCCAGCCCCGCACATTCACCGCCGCAGCGGTGCCCGCCGGTTGCACGCCGTCCATCGTCGTGATGGTGACGGTGCGGCTCTCGCCGGGCAGCAGGCTGACATAATTGTCGCTGTAGAAGGCGGGCAGCACCCGCTCGCCCTTGGCATCCACCAATGTCAGCTTGGCTTCGAGCAGCGGCGTGGTGCCGTGGTTGGTGAGCTCCACCGCGATGCCGTCACCCGATCGCCGCGCGGTGGCGGTCAGCGCCTGCTGCGGCATGGTCGAGAGCGCGCGATAGGCGGCATCGTCCTTGCCCTGCCAATAGACGTTGCGGCTGATCTGGTGTCCGCCGCGATCGGTGAGCGACAATTCCACCAGCACCAGCCCCTGGGTATCGAGCAGCGCCTGCAGGGCGAGCGGCTTCAGAGTCGTCGTCTGGTTGGCCGGCGCGGCGACGGTCTCGCTGCGATCGAGCAGGCTGCGGCCGGAGACGTCCACCACCTGCGCGCGCATCGTCAGGCCATCGGCCGGCTCGCGCGTCGTGTTGGCGATGGCGATCGCGTAATCGGGCAGATTGAGCTGGACATGGACCGGCTGAAGCGCGGTCTTCACGCCGTAG
Organism: Sphingomonas abietis; assembly: GCF_027625475.1. NCBI lineage: Bacteria > Pseudomonadati > Pseudomonadota > Alphaproteobacteria > Sphingomonadales > Sphingomonadaceae > Sphingomonas > Sphingomonas abietis. Next base: position 2,928,512 of record NZ_CP115174.1, on the reverse strand, counting down.
AAGCTCGCCTGCGTGTCATAATCATGGCTGAGGATCTGCCAGTGGTTGGACGGCCAGGCGGGCTGGGTCATCCACAGCAGGCGGCCGCTGTCCCTGGTCCACAGATGCGCGTTGAAGCCTTCGAAGATCGCGCGATAATTGACGTAGTTGAACATCTGCGCCTTGCGCTCGAAATCCTCGAGGCTGGTCGGCTCGCCGAGCTGCGTGGTCAGCGCGTCCATGAACGTCTTCACGTCGCCGTTCCCGCCGATGTGCCAATCATGATAGGCCAGCGTATCGCTGATCGGCCAGCGATCGGCGGGCGGCACCATCGCCTGCACCGCCTCCAGCGTGGCCAGCGAGGGGGTGCCGGTCTCCACCGAGAAGCCGGTGGCGAGATCGGTGAAATAGCCGACGGGCGGGCGATAATTATACGGCCCGCTATTCTGCAGCCCGACCCGGTTGGAGCTGCCGGTATAATAGCGCGTGCCGTCGAGCGTCTGGACGAGATGGTCCAGCCCTTCGTTGACGATCGGCTGCGGCACGCCCTCGTTGCGGCCGAACCACAGGGCGATCGAAGGATGGTTGCGATAGCGCGCGATCACGTCCGCCGCATTCTTGAGCAGCAGATCGGGATTCTCGGCCTCATTCTGGTAATCCTGCGTCGATTCCCAGAAATCGTTGAGGATCAGCATGCCATATTCGTCGGCGAGATCGTAGAAGACGTCCTCGGTATTCTGGCCCACCCAGTTGCGGATGATGTCGATATTGGCCTCCTTGTGGAGGCGGAAATAGGGTTCCAGCCGCGCGCGGGAGACGCGCTTCATATAATCGTCCATGCCCCAATTGCCGCCGCGCGCCGCGATGCGGACGCCGTTGACGTAGATCGTCAGATGCGGCTCGGGCATTTCGGAGGGGACATCCCGCACCGCCGGCGAGACGGCGCCGGCAGGCGTCAGCGATTCCGCCCAGCCGGTCGGCGTCTGCTTGATGTCGAGATGCTTCAGCGCGACCAGATCCTCGCCGCGCTGGTGCGCCATCGTGGGATCGATCACCACCCGGCGCAGCTGGCCGTCGGGCGCGAACAGCGAGAGGCCGTAGGTCATCTCGCGCATCCCGAAGCGGCGCTGCTGGCGATCGGAGACGGCGCCGTCGACGCTCGCGGTGGCGGTCAGCGTGTAGAGATTCTGCGCGCCATAGCCATTGGGCCACCAGAGCTTCGGCTGGGCGACGTGGAGCTGCGCGAAATCGGCGGGCGCGAACACGACCTCGCTCGCGCCCGGCGGCGCGCTGACGGTGCGCGAGACGCTCACCCCCTCGAACGCGGCGGTGACAGTGGTGGAGACGGGGGCGGCGCCATCGTTCGATATCGGCACGCGGATCGTCACGTCGGCGCTGTCGATGGCGGGCAGGGGGAGCTTGGTCACCACCTGCGGATCGCCGACGCGGACGCTGCCGGTGGAGAGCAGTTCGACCGGCTGCCACAGGCCGATATCGCGATCGCGGACACCGGGAATCCAGTCCCATCCTTCGGTCGCCATGAAGCTCGGCCCGTCGAGCGCCATCTGGCCGCCATTGTTGCCGGGGCCGCGCGCGATCGATTCCTCGTCCGGGATGCCGGGATGGGGCGGCGGGGTGATCTTCACCGCCACGATATTGTGGCCGGGGACCAGCCACGGGGTCACATCGTACCGGCCGCGGATGAAGGCCCCTTCGATCCGGCCGACCTGCCGGCCGTTCACCCAGATCTGGGCGGCATAGTTGATGCCCTTGAACAGCAGATACTGGTGCCGGCCGCCGGCCTGCGCCGGCAGGTCGAAGCCGGTGCGATACCACCAATCCTGCCGGCTCAGCTTTTCGGGGATGGCGAGGTTGTTGAGGCCGTAGCCGGGATCGGGATAGACGCCGCGCGCGACGAGCGTGGTCAGCACCGTGCCGGGCACGGTGGCGGCATACCAATGTGCGGTGTCGAAGCCGTCGCGGCTGATCGCGGCGCCGTCCCCGGTCACGTCCGGCGCGGCGGCGAGCTTCCAGCCGCCGATCTGCCAGCGGTCCTCGGCCAGCTTCGTCAGCGGCGCGGTGTCGGTGGGCGGGGTCGCGACCGGGGCCGATGGCGGGGTGTGGCCGGTCGGCAAGGTCGCGGCGTCCTGCGGCTGGAACAGGCCGCGCCAATTCTTCTCCTGCCAGTCCCAGCCCTGGCCGGGCTTCTGGAAGGCGACCAGCGACGGATCGGGCTTCGTGCGCGCGGCATCGGCGAAGGCCTGCGCCGGCATCGCCTGCGGCAGCACCGTCAGCCCGATCAGCGCGCCGCCGAAATGGGCGTGTCCGGCGACGACCGGTGCGAGCGCGAGATGCGGGGCGACGGCCGGCACCGCCATCGCCTTGGCTGCCACCAGCCGGCCATCGACATAGAGCGAGACGGTGTGGCCATCCGAACTGGCCCCCACCAGCGTCCAGCGGGCGGGCGCGATCGTGGCGGGTGCTCGCAGCATGGCGTCCGCGGTGCGGAAACTCAGATGGCCGTCGTCCAGCCCGATCGCGCGGCGCAGGCCCGCCGGATCACCGATCGCGGCGATGGTGACCTCGCCCTTGGCCGGCACGTCGATCCGCACCCAGCCGCTGATCGACCAGACATCGCCGGTCGCGGCGAGCTGGGCCTGCCCGGTCAGCGCGGCGTCGCTGCCGATGCCGCCGGCGAGGATCGAGATGTCATAGGGTCCGCGCCCATCCACCAGAGCGGGATCGGACAGCGTTGCCGCCTGGACCCAACCGATGGGCGCCGTGCTGGCAAGCAGGGCTGCGATGCGGAATAGCGAACGGCCGACAGGCGACATGCAGGACTCCCCAGAAATTATTGTTTTTCGGCCGTCGGCGCGAGCACCGACATCCGTATGGGAGGCATCATGCCAAAAATACTTCTTCCAATCTTCATTTTTTTTCGCGACAGGTGCCGTCAGTGAAAAAACCGCCGCCACCGGAATATCGTGTGCGGAAAAGGGGCCGCCGCCGGGTGCGGGGCAAGGCTGGGAGCAGGATGATTTCAGGGTCTCACCATCATAGCCGATCGTTCGCGCGATGACCGACATCACCTATCTCGGCGTGGAGCTGGGTGGCACCAAATGCGTGTGTACGCTCGCCTCCGGGCCGGACGCGATCATCGCTCAGCACCGCATCCCGACGACCGAGCCGGGCGAGACGCTGGGTGCGATCGAACGGGTGCTCGATGACTGGATGACCGATCATCGCCCGGTGTCGCTCGGCCTGGCGAGCTTCGGCCCGATCGATCTCGATCCCGACTCGCCGACCTATGGCCACATCACCGCGACGACCAAGCCGGGCTGGAAGAATGCCAGCGTCGCGCAGCGCTTCGCCCGCAGCACCGGCCTGCCGACCGCGATCGACACCGACGTGGCCGGCGCCGCGCTGGCCGAGGGCCGCTGGGGCGGCGCCAAGGGGCTGTCGTCGTTCGCCTACATCACCGTGGGTACGGGGGTGGGCGCCGGCATCGTCGTCGGGGGGCGTTCGGTGCGCGGGCTCGGCCATCCCGAGGCGGGGCACATGCATGTCGCCCGGATGCCCGGTGACGCATGGCCCGGCGCCTGCACCTTCCATGGCGATTGCGTCGAGGGGCTCGCCTCGGGCTTCGCGATCGAGCAGCGCAGCGGCCGCCCGGCATCCGAGATCGCCGCCGACGATCCGGTCTGGGCGGCGGTCGCGCACACGCTGGCGGGGATGTGCCACAATCTCGTGATGACGGCGGTGCCGGAGCGCATCCTGATCGGCGGCGGCGTGGTGACACGGCAGCCGCAGATCCTGCCGATGGTGCGACAGAGGCTCGTCGCCAGCCTGGCCGGCTATGGCGATGCGATCGCCGTCACCGGCCGGATCGAGCGCTTCATCGCGTCCCCGGCGCTGGGCGACCAGGCCGGCCCGCTGGGCGCGATCGCGCTGGCGCTCGACGCAGCGAAGGCCGGACAGGCGGCGCCCGCCGGCGTCTGACGCTTCGTTCAGGCAGCTTTAAGAAATTTGTTATTTTTAATATTGACGGGCGGCACAGTCGCCGCCAAAAAGACCAGGCTGATCGAGGCGGGGAAACCGTCCGGCACGTTGGGGGGAGGGTGCGGCCAGACGCCATATGTGCGTCCAGGCATGATCTCGATCCCCGCTAAATCGGCGAGCAAGCTGCCGCTGGCAGCGAGAAGGGGATAGCATGATCAAGAGCACAGTTTCTGCGCGCTTTGCACTTCTGGCGGCCGTATCCGCCGCCAGTCTGGCGAGCGCCGCCGCCGCACAGACCGCCATGCCGGCTGCCGCCGGCCCGGTCACGGCCGATCCGGCCGCCGCCAACGCGACCACGCCCGATCCGACGGCGACCACCACGCCCGCGACCGGCGCGACGCCGGACCCCACCGCCACCCCGACGGTCGCCGAACCGGGATCGGGCGCCACCGCCACGAGCGAGATCATCGTCACCGGCATCCGCGCCTCGCAGCAGCGCGCCGTGATGCTGAAGCGCGATGCGACCTCGGTGACCGACTCGATCTCGGCGGAGGACATCGGCAAGCTGCCCGACGTCACCATCTCGGACTCGCTCCAGCGCATCCCGGGCGTCGAGATCCGGCGCGATGCGGGCGAGGGCTCGTCGATCAACATCCGCGGCCTGCCGGAAGTGACGACGCTGCTGAACGGCGAGCAATATCTCGGCGCCAATTCGATCAACAGCGTCCAGCCCAACTTCAACGACGTGCCCTCGCAGCTCTTCTCGGGCGCGGACGTCATCAAGTCCTCGACCGCCGATCTGCTCGATGCCGGCATCACCGGTACGGTCAATCTGCGCACCCGCCGGCCGTTCGATCTCAAGCGCGGGATCACCGCCGCGATCGACGCCGAGGGCCTCTATGGCGACAAGACCAAGAAGAAGGATCCGAGCGTCAACGGCCTGATCGCCTGGCATGGCGAGTCGGTCGGCTTCCTGCTGTCGGCGGCCTATACCGACGAGCATCTGTCCAACTCGCAGAACGGCATCCTCAGCAATTACGGCGCGACCTATCATGACGAGGGCGCCGACGCGACGACGACCGGCGGTTTCTCGCCGTCGAACCGGCCGCACGGCACGCCGGTCGCCGGTGGCATCGACATCAACGGCGATGGCGATGCCAATGACGCCTTCATCGTGCCGCAGGGCTTCGAGGCGTTCAATACCGTCACCGAGCGGCAGCGCCTCGGCATCAATGGTTCGGCGCAATGGCGGATCAGCGATTCCCTGGAATTGACCGCCGACGGCTTCTTCACGCGGCAGGATCAGCATGATCATATCGCCGGCGTCCAGCAGCAGGACATCAACTGGCAGGCGGCCGAGTTCGTGCCGGGGGCCTCGCGCGATACCGGCGCGATCGTCACCGGCCCCGATGGCGGCAGCTATCATCTCAACACGGTCCAGGTCTATAATTACGATCTGGGCGATTTCTCGTCTTATTCGCAGAACAACCGCTATCTGTCGCAGTCGCAGGATTATAATATCCAGCTGAAATATGACAATGGCGGCCGCTTCAAGGCATCGTTGCGCGGCATCTACGGCAAGGCCTTCCAGAATTACGATCAGAGCTATGTCCAGTTCAGCCCGTCCAACGGCCTCCAGTGGGAAGCCGGCGGTATTGGCCGCTATCCGGCTTCGCTCGGCGGCAACCGGCCGTTCAATCCGGGTGGCTACACCGTCGACACGCTCGCTGGTGCCAACTCGCTCCACTCGACCGTCGATTTCTCGGGCAGCCAGCCAGTCTTCACCCTGCCGACCCAGCTGACCACGCTGCTCGGCGATCCGAGCAACTATGCGCTCAAGACGATGTCGTCCGAAGGCAATTATCGCGAGAAGGGTGATCTCAAGGTCATCCGCGCCGATGCCTCCTACGAAGCGAACGAGAATCTGAAGTTCGAGTTCGGCGGTCGCTACAGCGAGCGTTCCAACAGCGATTTCGCCTTCGATCGCGCCGCGCCGCTCTATGCGGGCGATGCCAGCCAGCCGGGCGGCTGCCTGGTCAAGTGGAAGGGCTTCGACGTTCCGATCAACGCCGACAGCTGCAATGCCGGCGCCGCCGATGGCTATTACACCGCAGGGCTGACCCGCCCGGCGACCGATCCGTCCTTCGGCAACACCATCATCCAGGTGAAGCCGCCGGCCAACGGCCTGCCCGGCGTCTATGTCCTGAACCCGGCCGCGCAGGACAATGCGGAGAAGTTCCAGAACCAATATTATCCGGGCAATGTCGAGGTGATGAACCCCGGCGCCTCCTATCGCGTCGGCGTCAAGCAGATCACCGGCTATACGCAGATGGACTTCAAGGGCGATCTGTTCGGCATTCCGTTCGCCGGCAATGCCGGCATCAAGATCATCAACACCCGGCTGGATATCCTCCAGTACATCACCGGCAATCCGCAGCCTTATGGTGTCGCCGGCGAAGTCGCGGGGACGACCCAGACCAAGCGCAGCTTCACCGACTATCTGCCGTCGTTCAACGCCGCCTTCGACCTGACCGAGAAGCTGAAGCTGCGCCTGGCCTTCACCCGGACGATGACGCTGCTCAACCTCGATCAGTGGGGCGGTGGCCTGACGCCGAACTATGCGATCGACACCAGCGGCGCGACGCCGGTGTTCCGGGTGACCGGCGGCAATTCGACGGGCAATCCCAATCTCGATCCGTGGCGCGCGGACAATTTCGATGCGTCGCTCGAATGGTATGTCGGCCGCTCCAGCCTGCTGAGCGTCGCCGCCTTCTACATCAAGGTCGACAGCTTCATCCAGCAGGGCTCGGTGATCCGCACCGATCTGCCGGACAATGACGGCGTGGTGCGCGGCCGCTCGGTGTCGATCAGCACCCCGATCCAGGGTGACGGCGGCACGCTGAAGGGGCTGGAAGGCCAGTGGAAGCAGTCGTTCGGCGATCTGTCCTTCATGCCGCATTTCCTGCGCAATTTCGGCATCGACACCAACATCACCTTCTCGCCGTCCAATTCGGGACAGAAGGATTTGGCCGGCAAGAGCATCCCGTTCCAGGATAACTCCAAGCTCCAGACCAACCTGGTCGGCTATTATCAGGACAATCATTTCCAGGCCCGCCTCGCCTGGAACTTCCGCTCCAAGCGCGCCGTCTCGCAGGACTTCGGCGGTCTCGTCGGGCTGGAGCTGTACCAGAAGCCGACCAATTATCTCGATGCGTCGATCAGCTACGATCTGAATTCGCACTTCACGGTCTACGCCCAGGGCTCGAACCTGACGGGGGAATATGAGAAATATTACCTCACCTGGACGGACGAGCATGCCTACAACAACATCTATGAGCGCCGCTACACGCTCGGCGCGCGGATGAAGTTCTAAGGCGCAATCTTCCCCTGCCTGGCCCGCCCCGATCCGCTTCGCCGCGGAGACGGGCGGGCTTTCTGTCGGTGGTGCCGGGCGACGATGCGGCGTGCGGGAGACGATGATGGTGCAAGTAAGCGCAGAGACGGGTGCGGGCCGATCGGGCGATCCGATCCGCTCGGTGGTGATCGTCGGCGGCGGCACGGCGGGCTGGATGACGGCGGCGCTGATGGCCAAGCGGCTGGAGGGGCTGGGCGTGGCGATCACGCTGGTCGAATCCTCCAGCATCGGCACGATCGGCGTCGGCGAGGCGACGACGCCGGCGATCCGCGATTATTTCCGCGAGGCCGGGCTGGACGAGGCCGCGGTGATGCGGGCGAGCCACGCCACCATCAAGCTCGGCATCGCCTTCGATGGCTGGGCGGGGGAGGGCAGCCGCTTCTTCCACCCCTTCGGTCTCTACGGCACCCCGTCCAACGGCGTCGCCTTCCACCAATATTGGCTCAAGCTGCGGGCCGGCGGCGATCTGCGGCCGATCGACGATTATTGCCTCGCCACCCAGCTCGCTTATGCCGATCGTTTCCTGCCGCCGCCCCGCCCGGCGCCGGATTATGCCTTCTTCGATTGGGCGGTGCATTTCGATGCCGGGCTTTACGCCCGCTATCTCGCAGAGGTGGCGATGGCGCGCGGCGTCCGCCATGTCGATGCCCGCGTCCGCGCCGTCACCCGCGATCCCCAGAGCGGGCACATCGCCGCGATCGATACCGAGGAGGCCGGCGCGATCCGCGGCGATCTGTTCGTCGATTGCAGCGGATTCCGCTCGCTGCTGCTCGGCCAGGCGCTGGGTGAGCCCTTCATCGACTGGACTGACCTGCTGCCCTGCGACCGGGCGGCGGCGATCCCCTGCGCCCATGCCCCGGGCGGCGGGTTCGAGCCTTACACCCGTTCGACTGCGCTGGCGGCCGGCTGGCAATGGCGCATCCCGCTCCAGCATCGCGTCGGCAATGGCTATGTCTATGCGAGCCGGCATATCTCCGACGACGAGGCGGTGGCGACGCTGATCGGGCGGCTGGAGGGCGAGGCGCTGGCCGAACCGAACCTCATCCGCTTCACCGCCGGCCATCGCCGCCAGTTCTGGAGCGGCAATTGCGTGGCGATCGGGCTGTCCGCCGGGTTCCTCGAGCCGCTGGAATCGACCAGCATCACGCTGATCCATTCGGGCATCGAAAGGCTGCTCCAGCTCTTCCCCGATCGCCATTTCGATCCCGCGCTGGCGGCGGACTACAACCGCATCAGCACGCTGGAATATGAGCGGGTGCGCGATTTCCTGCTGCTGCATTATTGGGGCAATAAGCGGGCGAACGAGCCCTTGTGGCAGGGCTGTCGCGATACACCGCTGCCCGACAAGCTCGCCCACAAGATCCGGATGTTCACCAGCCGTGGCCGGATGGTGCGGTATGAATGGGATTCGTTTCAGGATCCGAGCTGGCTGTCGCTGTTCGCCGGGCTGGGGCTGCTGCCGGAGCGCTGGGATCCACTCGCCGATTTCTTCACGCCCGATCAGATATCCGGCGCCTTCGACCGCATCCGCGAGAAGATCGCCGAAGGGGTCGCGAGCGCGTCCACCCACCGCGATTATGCGGCCGCCCATTTCGCCGCCGCGTCGCAGGGGAATAGCCGGGCCTAGGATGCGTGGACGAATGAGCGGCCATTGTGAAATGGCCGGGAGTGGTGGGAAGCGATTGATCTCGGTCGCGTCACCCCGGGCTTGACCCGGGGTCCAGCTTGTCTTCGCTTTCCATGCGAAGGATGGGAACGGATCTGATGACCGGCGGCTGGATCTACATGATGGCAGGTCGTTATCGTGGCACGATCACTGGAAGGTTGCATTGATCGAAAGCGGGAATCCAGACTGGCAAGATCTGTTCGCCACGCTCGCCTGAAAGCAGCTGGACCCCGGCTCAGGGCCGGGGTGACGATATAATCAAATGTCCGCATCTGGTGAGGACGCAGTCATTCCATTCTCCGTCATCCCGGACTTGATCCGGGATCCAGCTTCTTCCGTGTCCACCCGAAATCCAAGGAACTGGACCCCGGATCAAGTCCGGGGTGACGAGCTATGGCGAAGGGGCGCCTCTTGGGGCGATAGGCGACCGTCCGCAATGACCTGCACGGCCTAGCGCGGCGTCAGCACCAATGCTGCGCCGCCGCCCGACGCCAGATCGAGCGTCAGCGTGCCCTTGCTATCGACATTCGCCTGATCGGTGACGATCTGGGCCGGCGTCTCGCCGTCCGTCCAACGCTGGAGCGACCAGGTGCCGGTGCCGAGGAAGCCGAGCGGCAGCGTGATGCTGCGCGCGGTCTCGTCGTTGATCGCGCCGACATACCATTGCCGCCCCTTGCGCCGCGCGACCGCGACATAATGGCCGAAATCGCCGGCCAGCGCGCGCGTCTCGTCCCATGATGTCGGCACCGCCTTGAGGAAATCGGCCCCCGGAACGGGCTGGAGGTCGGCCGTCTCATAGGCGCTCGGCGCGTCGGCGAGGCTGGCGAACGGGCTGGTGTAGACCACGTAGAGCGCCAGCTGCTGCGCCCGCGTCGTCATCACCTCGGGGCCGACATCGCGCGGCTCGAACTGCGCGGGCGTGACGTTACGGAAGCCGCCCGGCGTATAATCCATCGGCCCGAGCAGGCCGCGCGTGTAGGCGAGGCTGACATTGTGGGTGGCGGTGACGCGCCGGCTCCATTTGTTATATTCGGCGCCCATCACGCCCTCCTGGGTCATCAGGTTCGGATAGCTGCGCTCCAGCCCGCGCGGCACATAGGCGCCGTGGAGATCGACCATCAGATGATGCGCGGCGGCGGCGGCGAGCAGGCGGGGGGTGAAGGCCACCATGTCCTGATCCTCGCGGTCCATGAAATCGATCTTGATGCCCTTGATGCCGAGCGCTTCGTAGAGCGGAAGCGCCTGATCCATCTGCCGGTCGAGCGCCTGCCAATTGGCCCACAGCCACAGGCCGACGCCGCGCGCCTTCGCATAGCCGACCAGCGCCGGCAGGTTCACGCCCGGTGCCGTCCGCGTGATGTCCGAATCCGGCCGGACCACGCCGGCACCACCGGCCCCCTTTGCCCAGCCTTCGTCGATCAGCATGTAGGGCAGATGGAAGCGGCCGGCGAAATCGATGAAGCGCCGGTAGGTCGCGTCGTCATGCGGCGGGTGGGCGGTGTCGGGGAGCGATAGGCCGGGGATCAGCGGCCCGGACCACCAGTCCCACGCCGCCTTGCCGGGCACGATCCAATCCGTGTCGGCGATGCGCGACGGCGCCGCGAGATCGTCCACCAGATTGGATTCGATCAGCGTTTCCGGGCGTTCGGCCAGCATCACCACGCGCCACGGCGTCGCGACGCCGGCCGCTGTCATTGGGGTGCTCACCGCCACGGCGGGATCGTCGACACGCGGCGTCAGGTTGATCGCCACGCCCAGTCCCCCATCGCCGCGACCGGAAAGATAGGCGCCGGCATAGTCGGCGAGATCGCTTTCGGTCAGCGCCAAGCTCGCGCCCTCGGCGCGACACACCAGCGGCAGATCGTAGAGCGCGTGGGGCCGGATATGCCGGGCATCGATCGGATCGAACTCGCCCTCATGGCTATTATGATAGCGGCCGAGATTGAGGCCGAGGCACGGATAGTCGGCCGGGAAATTGAACTGCGTCTCCTCGGAGGCGATGCGGACGTCGGCGAGTCCGGGCTGCGCGGGCAGCACCAGCCGGAAGGCGGCCCCGGTGTCATAAGCGCGGACGACGAGATCGAGCTTGCGGTGGCCGCCGCCCTGCTGCTCGGCATGGACGATGATCTGGGCATAGCCGTCATCGACATGGCTGGTCTTGCCGGTGACGGGCGCATAGCTGTCGCGGCCCCGGCCCTGTTCGACGGAGAGGATGTGCATCCCGTTCAGGATACGGCCCGCTTCGGGGGTGGCGGGATCGCCCGCGAGCGTGAGGCCGACGGGCGAGGGGGCGATCACGGTCTTGCCGTCGAAGGCGATGCGATAGGTCAAAGCTGCCTGGTCGCCGAGGCCGACCGAGACCGAGACGCGGCCATCCGGCGAGCTGATCATCCTGTCCGCCGCATGGGCGGTGGCTGGCGCTGTCATCAACAGCAACCAGATGGCCTTGCGGCCGGGACGAAATGCTGCTCGCCTCATTCCTGTCATCCTCCCATGCCGGCAGGATGACGCCGCTTTCATCGGGCTGGTTCCCGCAAAGGCGATCGATCAGGGCCGACGAAGGCCGATCATATGCCGCATGATGCGTGCTCGGCGAGGATTAAATCTCTTCATTTGCAATTTTCGGTTCGGGCGCATGTGCGGCGCTTTCGGTGTCGGATGGCGATGGCTGTTTCGGCCCGGATCGCGGGCGCAGCATGTCCAGCGCATCGGGATTTCGCCTCGCCCAGTCGTACAGCAATTCGATCGGCTCCACGAAACGCAGGCCGAGCGGCGTGATGCTGTAATCGACTGCCGGGGGCACCGTGCCGTGGACCCGGCGGGAGACGAGGCCGGATGCTTCCATCTCGCGCAACGTCTGGGTCAGCATCTTCTTGGAGATGCCGGGCAGGCTGCGATGCAGCACGCCGGTACGCGCACACCCGCCCAGCCGGGCGTCGAGCGCGTGCAGGACCATGCTCGTCCATTTGGTCGAGAAAATCTCCAGCACGCGGCGCGGCGCGCAATCCTCGCGCCATTCATGATCCGGGGAGCCGGGTTGCATCGTGGATACCTCGTGGTGCCTATGTCCCCAAAGGGTGCCTTCTAGAAGCGATCGGGGCGGGCGCCTAGATGGGCCGGACAGATGAGCCGGACGAACGGAGATATCGAGATATGACGAATAGCGCCTTGATCGTGGGGGCCAGCGGCATCGTCGGCAGCGCGACTGCCGCGTTGCTGGTCGAGCAGGGCTGGCCGGTGGCCGGGCTGGCGCGGACGCCGGCCGATCAGCCGGGCGTCACGCCGATCGCCGCCGACCTCCAGGATCCGGCGACGCTCGCCACGGCGCTTGCGGACGTCCGCCCGAGCCACCTGTTCATCACCACCTGGTCGCGGCAGGCCAGCGAGGCCGAGAATATCCGGGTCAACGCCGCGATGGTGCGCAACCTGCTCGACGCGCTGCGGCCGGCCGGCACGCTGCGCCATGTCGCGCTCGTCACCGGGCTGAAGCATTATCTCGGGCCGTTCGAGGCTTATGGCCAGGGCGTGCTGCCGCAGACCCCGTTCCGCGAGGAGCAGGGCCGGCTCGACGTCGAGAATTTCTATTATGCGCAGGAGGACGAGGTATTCGCGGCGGCCGCCAGCGACGGCTTCGCGTGGAGCGTCCATCGGCCGCATACCATCATCGGCCAGGCGGTCGGCAACGCCATGAACATGGGCACCACGCTCGCCGTCTATGCGACGATCTGCCGCGAGACCGGCCGGCCATTCCGCTTCCCGGGCAGCGCGATGCAGTGGAACGCCCTGACCGACATGACCGACGCGCGGCTGCTCGCCCGGCATATGCTGTGGGCGACGCAGACGCCGGCAGCGGCGAACGAGGCGTTCAACGTCGTCAACGGCGATGTCTTCCGGTGGAGCTGGATGTGGTCGCGGATCGCCGACTGGTTCGGGATCGAGGCGGCGCCGTTCGACGGCGTGGTCCGTCCGCTCGAAGCGCAGATGGCGGACGATGCGGCGCTGTGGGCGGATATCGCCGCGCGGCATGGCCTGGCGGAGCCGGCGCTCCAGCGCCTGGCGTCGCCCTGGCACAGCGATGCCGATCTCGGGCGGCCGATCGAGGTCGTCACCGATATGTCGAAGAGCCGGCGGCTGGGTTTCACCACCTATCAGGCGACGGACGAGGCGTTCTTTGCGCTGTTCGAGCAGCTGCGCGCCAACCGGCTGATCCCCTGAAACTGCCCGTCGGCCGCATCGGGCGGGATCGCCCGGTGCGGCCGGCGGCGCAGGACGATCAGAATTCGTTCCAGGCCGGCTTGTCGGTGGGGGCGGCCTTGAGCATCCGCGCGTAGAGATCGGCGGGGATGAAATCGACGAATTCGCCGCCGACCCGGCCGCCCAGCGACCAGACGATCTTGGCCGCGCGATAGCCGATCATCGGCAGCTTCACCGAGACGAGCTCGCCCGGCGACAGCGGCGCTGCGCTGCGCGACATGAAGCCGAAGGGGGAAATATCCACCATCAGGGCGGAGGTGCGGACGGTTGCCGGCCCATCGATGGTGGTGCGGAACGACACGATATCGCGCGGGGCGCGGCGGCTCTCGATACTGGATACTGCGGTGGCCATGGCGTTCTTAATCCCCCAGATATGAAGAGGATAGTGCGATTTCGGCATGAAGTTAGTGTCAACCGTCAGGCTTAATACGCTTTAACCGACAATCGTCTAACATATTCCCGCAGCGCCGGGGAGGCCGGCGATGGCCCGTCCGGCGGTGCCCGTTCGCACCGCCGGACGGGCCCCGCATCACCGCGTCAGAATGCCGTGCCGCTTCTTGCCGAGGCTGATCTTCACCGGCACATCCTCCAGCACGATCTCGAACGCCGGATCGGATATGGCGAGATCGTTGAGGCGGACGGCGCCTTCGCCGATCTTGCGTCGCGCCTCGCCGTTCGAGGCGGCGAAGCCGAGCACGGTCAGCGCCTGGATGATCGGGATCGATCCGCCGTCGACCCGCAGCGTCGGCAGGTCGCCGCCGGCCGCCCCCTCCTCGAAGGTGCGTCGTGCGGTTTCGGCGGCGTCGCGCGCGGCCTCCTCGCCATGCGCCAGCGCGGTCGCGGCATTGGCGAGCGCGATCTTGGCGGCGTTGATCTCGGCGCCTTCCAGCGCCTCGAGCCGGGCGATCTCGTCGAGCGGCACGTCGGTGAACAGCTTGAGGAAGCGGCCGACATCGGCGTCCTGCGTGTTCCGCCAGAACTGCCAATAATCATAGGCCGGCAGCAGGTCGGCATTGAGCCAGACCGCGCCCTTGGCGGTCTTGCCCATCTTGCCGCCGTCGGCGGTGGTGATCAGCGGCGTGGTCAGGCCGAACACCTGCTCGCCGGCGACGCGGCGGGTCAGCTCGATGCCGTTGACGATGTTGCCCCACTGGTCCGAGCCGCCCATCTGGAGACGGCAATCGACGCGGCGGGCGAGCTCCAGGAAATCATAGCCCTGGAGGATCATGTAGTTGAATTCGAGGAAGCTCAGCGACTGCTCGCGATCGAGGCGCAGCTTCACCGAATCGAAACTGAGCATCCGGTTGATCGAGAAATGCTGGCCGATCTCGCGCAGGAAGGGGATATATTCGAGCGTGTCGAGCCATTCGGCATTGTCGACCATGATCGCGTCGGTCGGCCCGTCTCCGAAGGTCAGGAACCGCTCGAACACGCGCTTGATCGAGGCGATGTTGCCGGCGATCACCTCGTCGGTCATCAGCTTGCGGGCTTCGTCCTTGAAGCTCGGATCGCCGATCTTGCCGGTGCCGCCGCCCATCACCACGATCGGCTTGTGGCCGGCCTGCTGGAGCCGGCGCAGCATCATGATCTGGACGAGGCTGCCGACATGCAGCGACGGCGCGGTCGGATCGAAGCCGATATAGCCGGGCACGATCTGGCGCACGGCCAGCGCGTCCAGCCCTTCCGCGTCGGTCAGCTGGTGGATATAGCCGCGCTCTTCCAGTAGGCGCAGCAGGGCGGATTTATGGCTCGTCGTCATGGCGGCGGCTGACTAGCACAAGGGATATGGGCGTGGGTAGCGATACGATGCTGGCGATCGGCCTGATGTCCGGCACCTCGCTCGATGGAATCGACGCGGCGCTGATCGAAACCGATGGCGAGGGCCTCGTCCGCCCGATCGCCTTCCGGTCGGAGCCCTATTCGGATAGCGGCCGCCAGCAGCTGCGCGACGTCACCGCGCTGGCGCTGACCTACGACAAGCCACGCCTCAGCCCGGAGATCGCGGCGGCGACCGAGATGCTGACCCGCCGTCACCTGATCCTCGTCCACCAGCTGATGGCGACGGCCGGGCGCGACGTGAAGGAGGTCGATGTCGTCGGCTTCCACGGCCAGACGGTCGCACACCGCCCCGATCGCGGCTGGACCTGGCAGATCGGCGACGGCGCGATGATGGCGTCGGCGCTCGGCGTGCCGGTGGTCCATGACCTGCGCAGCGCCGACGTCGCGGCCGGCGGGCAGGGGGCGCCGCTGCTGCCGGTCTATCATCGGGCCTTGCTGGCCGGCGCGACGCTGCCGATGGCGGTGCTCAACCTCGGCGGGGTCGGCAACATCACCTTCATCGGGCGTGATGGCGCGCTGGTGGCGTTCGACACCGGGCCGGCCAACGGCCTCGTCGACGACTGGATGACGGCGGAGGCCGGCAAGCCCTATGACGCCGGCGGCGCCTTCGCCGCGACCGGGACGATCGACCGCGCCGTGCTGGCCGCGATGCTGGACAATCCGTGGTTCGCGGTGTCGCCGCCCAAATCGCTCGACCGGGCGGATTTCACCATCGCGCCGGTGCGGGGCCTGGCGCCGGCGGACGGTGCCGCGACGCTGACCGCCTTCACCGCCGCGACCGTCGGGCTGGCGATCGCGCATCTGCCCGAACGGCCGACCCGACTGATCGTCGCGGGCGGTGGCCGGCATAATGCGACGATGATGGCGATGCTCGCCGATGCCTGCGAAATGCCTGTAGAACCGATCGAATCTCTCGGGCAGAATGGCGATGCCACGGAGGCGGAAGGCTTCGCCTACATGGCGGTGCGCTCGCTCAAGGGGCTGCCGATCAGCTTCACGGGCACCACCGGGGTGCCCGCGCCGCTGACCGGGGGGCGGCTGAGCCGCCCGTAAGGGGGGCTTGCCATGCGTCTGATGGGATTACCGTTGCTGGCGCTGATCGCGGCCGCCAGCCCGAATGCGGACAGCACGCCGCGCGATGCCTGCATCAAGGCGAGCGGCATGGACGATGCGGCGACATCGGCGCCGGTGCATTTCAGCGATCGCAGCGCGCTGGACGTGCTGATGGTGACGGGTCGCTACCCGCCGCGCGTCAACAAGGGCCGGGCGGGCACGATGCTGTGCCTCTATGATCGGCGGACGAAGATGGCGCAGACCCGAGATGCCGGCGCGTGGAGTCGCACGCCGCAGCCCTGACGCGACCGGTGGGATCAGGCCTGGCGCCGGGCGCTTTCGCGGCTTTCGAGCAGATCCCACAGCCCGCGATGCTGGACCAGCAATTGCTGCGCACCGAACGCCATCGCGCGCTCTATCCCCGGCGTCTCGGCCGCGCTGACCGCCATCGCCAGCGTCTCGGTGAGGCCCGGCAGGTCAAGCGGCGGCGGCTGGAGGCCGAAGCGCTGGGCGGCGGCGTCCAGCACCCGGCGGATCGGCCGCCAATCGAGCACCAGCGCGATCGCGGCGCCGATCGCGGTGCCGTTGCGCTCGGATTGGGCGAGGGTGGCGAGAGCGTGGGTCTGGTTGGTCACTGCCGCCTCGCTCTGCGCCTGGCCGAGCGTCGAGGGCAGCGGGCCGGCGGCGACGACGAGCCGGGTCAGATAGGCGCGTTCGGCGCCGAAGCCGGGGGCCGCGCGCGCGATAAAGCTCCGGGCGGCCGGATGGACGACGCGCTGCGCGGCATGATCGATCACGCCCGGATAGCGGCCATGCAGCATGCAGATGAAATGGGCGATATCCGCGAGATTGCGCACGGCATGGTCGCCGATCAGCGCCGGGGATTCGAGATAGGGATGTTTCGCGCTGCCATTGGCGGCGACGAGCGCGGCAAGCACCTCGCCGACACCGTTCGGCTGTCTGTCGATCGCCTGCGATGCCATCCGGTGCCCTTTGCCCACGTTTCACCGCGCGGCCCAGAAACCGCGCTGTCAGACGGGATTAGCCGAAAGGCGTAAAGACCGGGTTTACGACGAAGCAGGCGATCAGAAACTCATGCTCTTCCTCACCCAAAAGCGAGGAAGAGCAATCGGATAGGCTTATTGATCGAGGAAGCTGCGCATCTTGCGGCTGCGCGACGGGTGCTTGAGCTTGCGCAGCGCCTTGGCCTCGATCTGGCGGATGCGCTCGCGGGTCACGCTGAACTGCTGGCCGACTTCCTCGAGCGTGTGATCGGTGTTCATGCCGATGCCGAAGCGCATCCGCAGCACGCGCTCCTCGCGGGGCGTGAGGCTGGCGAGCACCCGCGTGACGGTCTCCTTGAGGTTCTGCTGGATCGCGGCATCGACCGGGATGATCGCATTCTTGTCCTCGATGAAGTCGCCGAGATGCGAATCCTCCTCGTCGCCGATCGGCGTTTCGAGCGAGATCGGCTCCTTGGCGATCTTCATCACCTTGCGGACCTTCTCGAGCGGCATCGAGAGGCGCTCGGCCAGTTCTTCCGGGGTCGGCTCGCGGCCGGTCTCGTGGAGGAACTGGCGGCTGGTGCGGACCAGCTTGTTGATCGTCTCGATCATGTGGACCGGGATGCGGATCGTCCGCGCCTGATCCGCGATCGAGCGGGTGATCGCCTGGCGGATCCACCAGGTCGCGTAGGTCGAGAATTTGTAGCCGCGGCGATATTCGAACTTATCGACCGCCTTCATCAGGCCGATATTGCCCTCCTGGATCAGATCCAGGAATTGCAGGCCGCGGTTGGTGTATTTCTTGGCGATCGAGATCACGAGGCGGAGATTGGCCTCGACCATCTCCTTCTTGGCGATCCGCGCCTCGCGCTCGCCCTTCTGCACCATGTTCACGATGCGGCGGAACTCGGGCAGCGCCATGCCGGTCGCCTGCACGATCTCGCTGATCTCGGTGCGGATGCGCTCGACGGCATCGCCCTCGGCCGCCGCGAAGGCGGCGAACTTCTTGTCGATGCCCTTGACCCGATCGAGCCAATTCTCCTCGATCTCATGATCGATATAGGCATCGAGGAAGGCCTTGCGCGGCACCTTGTGGCGCTCGGCCAGGCGCAGCATCTGGCCGCCGAGCGCGGTCAGGCGGCGGTTGAAGGCATAGAGCTGATCGACCAGATGCTCGATCTTGGCGCCGTGGAACTGGACGCTCTCGACCTCGGCGGTCAGCTGCTCGCGCAGTTCCTGATACTTGGCCTCCTCGCGCTCCGGGAAGCCGCCCGAGTTCATCGCATCGACGCGCTTCAGCTGGATCTTGGAGAATTGCAGATAGAGGCTGGTGATGGTGGCGAACCGCTCCAGCGCGATCGGCTTGAGCTGCTCCTCCATCTGGGCAAGGCTGAGGGTGTTGTCCTCTTCCTCTTCCTCCACCGGGCGCGGGGTGCGGCGCTCGCCGCCCTCCTCGTCTTCCTCGTCGGCGGGAGCCTCCTCGGGCTCCTCCTCTTCCTTGAAGGACTTGCCGGCGGTCTTCTCGCTGATCTCGCCGTTATCGTCCTCTTCGCCATCCTCGGCCATCGCCTCGGGGGCGGGATCCTTGTTCAGCATGGCGTCGAGATCGAGGATCTCGCGCAGCTGCATCGTGCCCTCGTTGAGCGCGGTGGACCAGTCGATGATGGCGTTGAAGGTGATCGGGCTTTCGCACAGGCCGAGGATCATCGTGTCGCGACCGGCCTCGATGCGCTTGGCGATGGCGATCTCGCCCTCGCGGCTGAGCAGCTCGACGGCGCCCATCTCGCGCAGATACATGCGGACGGGATCGTCGGTGCGATCGACCGTCTCCTTCTTGGCCTGGACCTGGAAGACCTCGCCGGCGCCATCTTCGGGCGCGGCCTCTTCGTCGTCGGGCTCTTCCTCGCGCTTGTCGTCGTCCGAGGCTTCCTCGTTCTCGACGATGTTGATGCCCATCTCGGACAGCGCGGAGGTGATGTCCTCGATCTGATCCGACGACATCTCGCCCTGCGGCAGCGCGTCGTTCAGCTCGTCATAGGTGAGGTAGCCGCGCTTCTTGGCGCGGGCGATCAGCTTCTTGAGCGAAGCGTCGTTGAGGTCGATGAGCGGCGCATCGCCGTCACCACCACCGGCACCATTCGCAGAAGCTTCCGCCACGTTCGTCTTCGCCATGCTTACCCTCAGAGTTCGGCCTGCTCCCTCAACTCGGAGAGCCGCCGTTCCGTTTCCAATCTTTCGCGCTGGAGATGCTGCTGCTCCTCCATCGCTTCTTCCCATCCGTGACCGTCGCTTCCATTGCGGAAGCTGGCATTGACCGCAGCGATCTGAGCATCGAGCTCGGATCGCTTCAGCATCACGTCTATCACTTCCCCCAGATCGCGACGCGCGCGCTCAGGGTCCGCATCGCCGCGCTGAAAGGAAAAGGCAAGCCCGTTCGCACGGCCAGCCTTCTGTAATAGGTCAATTGCACCGACTCGCAGCAATATGGTGCTGATCCCGTCGCCTTCAAGCGCTTCCCCGCGCCATGCCGCCTCGACCAGCGCGGAGCGGACGCGATCCATCGCAGGATCGGCGAAATGGAGGTGGGAGAGGGGCTCGGCATGGGCGCCGATGCTGTCTGGCAGGCGGACCAGCCCGGCGAGGATCGCCCGTGCCTCGATCGGGCCGACGCCGCTGCGGTTGACCGCGTGGGTGCCCGGCAGCGGCGGCGCGGGGGCGGCGACCCAATTGCCGCGTTTGTCCTGCACCTTGCGGGGCCGGAAGCCGCCGCCGTTGCCGCCGGCGCCCCCGGCACCACCGCGCGGCGGCCATTCACGCCGCTGCGGCGCGAACTTCTCGTCGACGCGCTGGCGGAACTCCTGGAAATATTGATGCGACACGTCCTTGTCGGCGATCGCGCGGCTATGCTCGGCGAGCCGCTGCTTGAGGCCTGCGCGCGCCTCGGGCGTGTCGAGCGGGAGGGCGGCCTCTTCGTGGCGCCACAGCCGATCGACCAGCGGCTCGGGGGTTTCGAGCAGCGCTTCCATGGCGGCGCGTCCGCCGGTGCGGATCAGGTCGTCCGGATCCTGGCCCTGCGGCAGGGTGAGAAAGCGCAGGGTCCGCCCCGGCTCGAGAAAGGGCAAAGCGCGGCCGATCGCCCGCACGGAGGCCTTCTGCCCGGCGCCGTCGCCGTCGAAGCACAGGATCGGCCGCGGATCGAGCCGCCACAGCCGTTCGAGCTGCCCTTCGGTGAGCGCGGTGCCGAGCGGGGCGACGGCCTCGTCGATGCCGGCGCCTGCGAGCGCGATGACGTCCATATAGCCTTCGACCACGATCACCCGATCGGCCTTGCGGCTGGCGGCGGCGGCGCGATCGAGGTTGAACAGGGTGCGGCCCTTGTCGAACAGCACGGTCTCGGGCGAGTTCAGATATTTGGGCTCGCCCTCGCCGAGGATGCGGCCGCCGAACGCGATCGTCCGCCCCCGCGCGTCGCGTATGGGGATCATCAGTCGGCCGCGGAAGCGATCATAGGGATCGCGTTTGCCTTCTTCCGGCTGGATCAGCAGGCCGCATTCGACCATCTTCTCGTCGCCGATCTCCTTGAGCGCCGATCGCAGCCCGGTGCGGCTGTCGGGCGCGAAGCCGATGCGGAAGGTGCGGGCCAGCGCCTCCGATATGCCGCGCTTTTGGAGATAGGCGCGGGCATGGGCGCCCTCGGCGCGGCCGAGCTGCTCGACATACCACGCCTCGGCCTGCGCCATCACGTCATGCAGGGTGGAGGCGCGTTCGGCCTTTTCGCGGGCACGGGGATCCTGTTGGGGCACGTCCAGCCCGGCGGCCTGCGCCAGCTCCTTGACCGCATCGATGAAGGGCAGGCCGCGCTGGTCGGTCATCCAGCGGATCGCATCGCCATGCGCGCCGCAGCCGAAGCAATGGTAGAAGCCCTTGTCGTCGTTGACCGTGAAGCTCGGTGATTTCTCGTTGTGGAACGGGCAGCACGCCTTCCACTCGCGCCCGGCGCGCTGGAGCTTCACAGACTTGCCGATCAGCCCGGACAACAAGGTGCGCGCGCGCAGCTCGTCCAGCCAGGCGGGGGAGAGGCTCATGGGGTCGCGTCGCGGAGAATGGGCGAGAACCCCTCTCCGTTCGTCCCGAGCGAAGTCGAGGGACGTTCGGCAGGAGGCTTGGCGAAATGAGAGAGGCGCGCAAAATCGCCCGCGATCCAGGCTTCCTTCTTGGCGCGCGACCAGGGTTTCAGTCGTCGCTCCATTTCCAGCGCTTCCTCGCGCGTCGCGGAATCGCCGCACCACATCAGAGTGACAGGACGTCTCGCCGAGGTAAATGCCCCCCCTTCGCCGCGCTCATGCTGAGCGAGGCGCCGTTCGAGATCGTCCGTGTGGCCGGTATAATATCGGCCGTCAGAGCATCTCAGGATATACACCCAGAATGCCATCGTCGCTCCCGGTGTCGGTCCCTCGACTTCGCTCGGGACGAACGGGGTAGGGTATGTCTCGCGTCGCTATCACGCCGTTAGCGGGGCCACCCCAACCCCTCCCTCGAGCGGGAGGGGCTTTTATCCATTCACCCCGCCAACCGCGCCTTCACCAGGCCGCTGGCCTTGCTCATGTCGAGGCTGGTCGCGTGGCGGGCCTTCAGCTCGGCCATCACCTTGCCCATGTCCTTGGGGCCGGTGGCGCCGAGCTCGGCCTTGATCGCGTCGATCGCGGCGACGGTCTCGTCCTCGGTCATTCGCTGCGGCAGGAAGCCCTCGATCACTGCCAGCTCGGCCGTCTCGGCGGCGGCCAGCTCGGGGCGGTTGCCCTTTTCGTACATTTCGATCGATTCGCGGCGCTGCTTGGCCATCTTGTTGAGCACTTCGACCACCAGCGCATCGTCGTCGTCCGGCGCCTTGCCGGTGCGTGCCTCGATGTCGCGATTCTTGATCGCGCTCTGGATCAGCCGGATCGCGGCCGTTTTCTCGCTCTCGCGCGCCTTCATGGCCACGACGAGGGCCGTCTTGATGTCATCTCGAATCATGGGAGCCCGCAGGTTGCCGGAAAGGAGCAGACGTAGCGGCCCTGCACCGATTTTACTAGATTGACCGGTTGGCCGCACGCTCCTACCAACCCGGCCGTTTACCCGCCTGTCCATTCAAGAGGAGAGCCAGCCGATGGCCGATACAAACGCGCGCGTCCCTGAGGGAGCGACCGGCGTTCTGGTTCTGGCATCGGGCGAAGTGCTGTTCGGCCGTGGCTTTGGTGCCGTGGGCAGCGCCGTCGGCGAAGTCTGCTTCCACACCGCCATGACCGGTTATCAGGAGGCGATGACCGATCCCTCCTTCGAAAAGCAGATCATCACCTTCACCTTCCCGCACATCGGCAATGTCGGTGCCAATGCCGAGGATCTCGAGGCGACCAACGCCCATGCGCTCGGCTGCATCGTCCGCGAGGACGTCACCGCGCCGTCGAGCTTCCGCTCCGCCCAGCGGTTCGATGAGTGGCTGAAGCAGAATGGCCGCATCGGCCTCTCCGGCATCGACACGCGCGCGCTGACCCGCATGATCCGCGTGCAGGGCGCGCCCAACGGCGTCATCGCGCATGATCCCGAGGGCAAGTTCGACATCCCTGCGCTGATCGAGCAGGCCAGGGCCTGGCCCGGCCTGGAAGGCATGGACCTCGCCAAGGACGTCTCCGCGCTCCAGAGCTACCAGTGGGGCGACGGCCTGTGGACGCTGGGCGAAGGCTATGCGGTCGACGCCGCCGCGCCGGACGCGCCCCATGTCGTCGCGATCGACTATGGCCTCAAGCGCAACATCCTGCGCAATCTGGTCGCCGCCGGTGCGCGCGTGACGGTGGTGCCGGCGACCGCCACCTTCGAGGACGTGATGCGGCACGCGCCGGACGGCGTGTTCCTCTCCAACGGCCCCGGCGATCCGGCGGCGACCGGCGCCTATGCGGTGCCGGTGATCCGGCAGTTGCTGGAGGTCGGCAAGCCGATCTTCGGCATCTGCCTCGGCCACCAGATGCTCGGCCTCGCAGTGGGCGCCAAGACCTACAAGATGCACCAGGGCCATCGCGGCGCCAACCATCCGGTCAAGCGCGTCGGCAGCGTCGAGGGCGCCGGCCGCGTCGAGATCACCTCGATGAACCACGGCTTCGCGGTGGACGCGGACTCGCTGCCGGCCAATGCCGAGGCGACCCATGTCTCGCTGTTCGATGGCTCGCTGGCCGGCCTGCGGCTGACCGACAAGCCGGCCTTCTCGGTGCAATACCACCCCGAAGCCAGCCCCGGCCCGCAGGATAGCCACTACTTATTCGAACAGTTCGTGGGCGCGTTGAAGGACGTAGGGATGAACATTATCGAACTCCGCCAACTGATAAGCCAGCTTCCGGCACAAATTGCCGAATCTCCAGAGTTTTTTGATGGTGGAGTTGTGATCCGTGTTACCGGGAAAACCCAAAAAATTAACAGCTTGATAGCTGAGGCGGAGGCCAATGGTCTGACTGCCTATCGGATCGGCAAAGATAAAGAAGATGGATTCGTCGGTATAGACGCTCCAATCGCGGTGCCAGATGCGGCGTGGGTGGCATCTACTGGAAAGGTCATTTGTTCGATTTTCCATAACGCAGGCGCGACCGCGTTGAATTTCGACACTCAGCCGAAAATCCGTTGATGCCCAACGCCAACACCCCCATCGACGAAGCGCGCTTCGAGCAGGAGTGGGAGCAGGATCAGGAACTGCTCGCCCAGCTCGCCACCAATGGCGATGACGCTTCGGTCGTGCGGCTGGTCGATGTCAGCTTCGTCGGCGACATGAAGGATCTGGAGCCGGTCGCCGAGGCGGCCGAGAGCCACGGCTTCGCCTTCGGCCAGCTGGTGCCGGACGAGGAGGGCGACGAGCCCGATGTCTGGCGCCTTGATCTCGATGTCGAGCAGACCATCGAGCCCGACGCGATCCGCGCGCTGACGCGCAAATGCCTTGAAATCGAAGCATCCTTCCCCGGCATCGAATATGATGGCTGGGGCTGCATGGCCGTGACCGGAGCCGACGACTAATGCCCAAGCGTACCGACATCTCCTCCATTCTCGTCATCGGTGCCGGCCCGATCGTGATCGGCCAGGCGTGCGAGTTCGATTATTCGGGCACGCAGGCGATCAAGGCGCTGCGCGAGGAGGGCTATCGCATCGTCCTCGTCAACTCGAACCCGGCGACGATCATGACCGACCCGGACATGGCCGACGCCACCTATGTCGAGCCGATCACGCCGGAGATCGTCGCCAAGATCATCGAGAAAGAGCGCCCCGACGCGATCCTGCCGACGATGGGCGGGCAGACCGCGCTCAACACCGCGCTGGCGCTGTTCCATGACGGCACGCTGGAGAAGTTCGGCGTGACGATGATCGGCGCCGATGCCGAGGCGATCGACAAGGCCGAGGATCGGCTCAAGTTCCGCGATGCGATGGACAAGATCGGCCTGGAGTCTGCGCGTTCGGGCGTCGCCCACACGCTCGACGAGGCGCTGGCGGTGCTGGAGCATACCGGGCTGCCCTCGATCATCCGGCCGAGCTTCACGATGGGCGGCACCGGCGGCGGCATCGCCTATAACAAGGAAGAGTTCATCCGCATCGTCATCGGCGGCCTCGATGCCTCGCCGACGACCGAAGTGCTGATCGAGGAGTCGCTCCTCGGTTGGAAAGAATATGAGATGGAGGTCGTGCGGGATCGCAACGACAATTGCATCATCATCTGCTCGATCGAGAATGTCGATCCGATGGGCGTCCACACCGGCGACTCCATCACCGTCGCGCCGGCGCTGACGCTGACCGACAAGGAATATCAGATCATGCGCAATGCGAGCATCGCGGTGCTGCGTGAAATCGGCGTGGAAACAGGCGGTTCCAACGTACAGTTCGCGGTCAATCCGAAGGATGGCCGGCTGATCGTGATCGAGATGAACCCGCGCGTCTCGCGCTCGTCCGCACTGGCATCGAAGGCCACCGGCTTCCCGATCGCCAAGGTCGCGGCCAAGCTGGCGGTCGGCTACACGCTCGACGAGATCATGAACGACATCACCGGGGCGACCCCGGCGGCGTTCGAGCCGACGATCGACTATGTCGTCACCAAGATCCCGCGCTTCGCCTTCGAGAAGTTCAAGGGCAGCGACGACACGCTCACCACCGCGATGAAGAGCGTCGGCGAAGTCATGGCAATCGGGCGCAATATCCATGAATCGATGCAGAAGGCGCTGCGCGGCCTGGAGACCGGCCTGTGCGGCTTCAACCCGGTCGATGCGCTGAAGGGGCGTCCGCGCTCCGAGCTGGAGGCGGCGCTGGCCCGCCCGACGCCGGATCGGTTGCTCTATGCGGCGCAGGCGATGCGCGAGGGCTTCACCGTCGAGGAAATCCACGCGATCGCCAAATATGATCCGTGGTTCCTCGAGCGGATCCGCGAGATCGTGCTCGCCGAGGAGGAGGTTCGCGCCGATGGCCTGCCGCGCGATGCGGCGGGGATGCGCCGCCTGAAGGCGATGGGCTTCTCCGATCGCCGCCTCGCTTGGCTGGCGCTGGAGAGCGCCAATCTGCGCCCCGGCACCGAGCGGATGCAGACCCGCGGCTCCGGCCTGATCCACGATGCGCTGACCGCGATGACCGGCGGCGTCACCGAAGCCGAGGTGCGGGCACTCCGCCACCGGCTCGGCGTGCGCCCGGTGTTCAAGCGCATCGACACCTGCGCGGCCGAGTTCGAGGCCAAGACGCCCTACATGTACTCGACCTACGAGGCCCCGGCCTTCGGCGAGCCCGAGAATGAGGCGATGCCGTCCGATCGCAAGAAGGTCGTCATCCTCGGCGGTGGTCCGAACCGGATCGGGCAGGGCATCGAGTTCGATTATTGCTGTTGCCATGCCTGCTTCGCGCTCAGCGACGCCGGCTATGAGACGATCATGGTCAACTGCAATCCAGAGACGGTGAGCACCGACTATGACACCTCCGACCGCCTCTATTTCGAGCCGCTGACCGCCGAGGACGTGCTGGAGATCCTGCATGTCGAGATGTCGAACGGCACGCTCCATGGCGTCATCGTCCAGTTCGGCGGGCAGACCCCGCTCAAGCTGGCGGCCGAGCTGGAAGCCGCCGGCATCCCGATCCTCGGCACCTCCCCCGACGCGATCGACCTCGCCGAGGATCGCGAGCGCTTCGCCGCGCTGGTCGAGCGGCTCGGCCTCAAGCAGCCGCGCAACGGCATCGCCCGCAGCCGCGAGGAGGCGATCGCGGTCGCCGACCGTATCGGCTACCCGGTGCTGATGCGACCAAGCTACGTGCTGGGCGGCCGCGCGATGGAGATCGTCGACAGCCAGGAGCAGCTGGAGAATTACATCCAGACCGCGGTGCAGGTCTCCGGCGACTCGCCGGTGCTGATCGACCAGTATCTGCGCGACGCCATCGAGGTCGACGTCGATGCGATCGCCGACGGCACCGACGTGGTGGTGGCAGGCGTGATGCAGCATATCGAGGAGGCCGGCGTCCATTCGGGCGACAGCGCCTGCACCTTGCCGCCCTACAGCCTCTCCGACGCGATCATCGCCGAGATCAAGCGCGAGGCCGACGCGCTCGCCCGCGCGCTGATGGTCAAGGGGCTGATGAACATCCAGTTCGCGGTGAAGGCCAGCGTCCGCGAGGACGGCACCAAGGAAGACGAAGTCTATCTGATCGAGGTCAATCCGCGCGCCAGCCGCACCGTGCCGTTCGTCGCCAAGGCGGTGGGCGTGCCGGTCGCCAAGATCGCCGCGCGCGTCATGGCCGGCGAGAAGCTGGCCGATCTGCCGCGCGTCGAGCGCACGATCGATCATATCGCGATCAAGGAAGCAGTATTCCCTTGGGCGCGCTTCCCCGGCGTCGATCCGGTGCTGTCACCGGAGATGAAGTCCACCGGCGAAGTGATGGGAATCGATACCAATTTCGAGGCGGCCTTCCTCAAGTCGCAGCTTGGTGGCGGCGTCGTGCTGCCGACCAGCGGCCGTGTCTTCATCTCGGTGAAGGATGGCGACAAGGCGCATATCCTGCCCGGCGCGAAGGCGTTGTCGGCGATCGGCTTCACCATCGTCGCGACCGGCGGCACCGCCGACTATCTCGCGGCGCAGGGCATTGTGGTCGAGCGCGTCAACAAGGTGGCGCAGGGCCGTCCGCACATCGTCGACATCATCAAGGATGGCGGGATCGACCTGATCTTCAACACCACCGAGGGCTGGCAGTCGTTGCAGGACAGCCGTGCGATCCGCATCTCGGCGGTGTCGGGGCGGATCCCCTATTTCACCACCGCGGCGGCCAGCGTGGCTGCGGCGCGCGCAATCGCCGCATTGCGGGATCGTCCGCTTGAAGTGCGGCCCCTCCAATCCTACAATAACTAGCTGCCGCTTTTTACTCCCCTACCAGTGAAGTGCTTTGAACGGCCCGCAGGGAGGGGCCGAGGGGCGGTGTATTTTATGACGAAAGGCAGTGGCTAGGATGGCGACCGTTGAGAAGATGCCGATGCTCCAGGAGGGCTACGAGCTCATCACGGCCGAACTTCAGCGCTTGAAGCTCGAGCGCCCGGAGGTGATCGATGCGATCGAGGAAGCTCGCGCGCATGGCGATCTCTCCGAGAATGCGGAATATCATGCCGCCAAGGAGCGGCAGGGCCAGATCGAGGCGAGCATCGCCGATCTGGAAGACCGCATGACGCGCGCCGTCGTGATCGACCCGCGCGACCTCTCGGGCGACAAGATCGTGTTCGGCGCGACCGTCCACCTGCTGGACGAGGACGACAAGCCGGTGACGTATCAGATCGTCGGCCAGATGGAGGCCGATGCCAAGCAGGGCAAGATCTCCTACAATTCGCCGCTCGGCCGCGCGCTGATCGGGCGCAAGGTGGGCGAGGATGTCGAGGTGACGGTGCCGTCGGGCGACCGCTATTATGCGGTCGATCGGATCGAGTTCATCTGATCCGACAGCCTTAAGGGATCTCGATCATGCGGCTGCCGCCCGCACGGGCGACCATCGCGATCTGCGCGATCACGGGCCTCGCTTTCTGTGCGGCCCTGCTCGCCGGGCAGCTCGATCGCGTCGCGATGCTGGCGGGGTTCATCCCCGCGCGTTTCTCCGACGGTCTGGCGGTCGCCGGCGCCGCCCCGGCATGGCTGACGCCGCTCAGCGCCACGCTGGTGCATGGCGGCGTCTGGCATGTCGTCTTCAATCTGCTGATGATCGCCTTTTGCGGCCGGCTGGTCGAGGCCTCGATCGGGCCTGTCGCGCTCGTCCTGCTCTATGTGGCGGGTGCCTATGCCTCGGCGGCCGCGCAATATGCCTATATGCCGCACAGCGCCGATGTGATGATCGGTGCGAGCGGGGCGGGGTCGGCGGTGATCGGCGCTTACGCGCTGCTCTACAGCCCCAAGCGCACGACCGGCTGGGGGCCGATCTCCGGCCAATGGCTACAGGTTCTGTGGCTGGCGGCGGCGTGGGTCGGCCTGCAGGCGCTGCTCGACATCGCGTCGGCGGGCGTGCCCGGGGTGCCGGCGGGCGGGGCCATCGCGACGCCCGCGCATGTCGGCGGATTCTTGGCCGGGCTTGTGCTGGCCCGGCCCTTGCTCCTGTTCCGCTACCGCAACGCCTGAGCGATCAGATCTGCTCGGGCTCGAGCAGGCGGTGGAGATGCACCACCACATATTTCATCTCGGCATCGTCGATCGAACGCTGCGAGGCGCTGCGCCATGCATCCTTGGCGCTGGCGAGATCGGGAAACAGGCCGACGAAATCGATCGCCTTGAGATCCTCGAAATCGAGGCCCTGGGGATCGGTGACGCGGCCGCCGAAAACGAGGTGGAGCTTGCTCATGAGGACACCTGCCGATTGTAGTGATGCGGCTGCCGCGTAAGCGCCTTTGTCGCGCCGCACAAGGGGCGGCGCGACAGCGTCGGCATTCCGCTTATCCGCGGGACTTCATGAAGGTGACCAGCTTGTCGAAGCCGTTCTTCTGCACATAGGAGTCGAAATCGGCGGTCTGGGTCAGCACCAGGTTGATCCCGGAGACGGTGAGGTTCGACACCTTGTAGCCGCCGCCGATCTTCTCGACCGTCCAGATCGCGGTGATCGGGCTGCTGCCCGGCTGGATCACCTGCGTGACCACCGCGGCGCCGTCGCCACGGGGAACGGCGCGAACCACCTTCACCTGGGCATTGGCATAATCGAACAGGCGATCGGCATAGGTGTTGATGATGAAGCCCGGCAGGGCGGCCTTGTAGGCCTGGTCCTGCGCCGGCGTGATCTGCGGCTTCCAGCGGCGGATCAGGCGGTCGCCGATCTCGTCGACCGCGAAATATTGGCCGAGCAGGCTGCGGAACTGCGCGCGGGCGGCATCCTTGCTGCCGGTATGCAGCACGCCGAAGGCCTGCGTCGACAGCGTGGTGACGAAGCGCGACGGATCGCTGTTGTCGACGGCGGCAGCGGCAGCGGGAGCGGCGATCATCGGGGCGGCGACACCGGCCATGCCGATCAGGGCGGCACCGAACATCAGGCGAAAAGAATGCATGCGAAACTCCGTGACAATGATCCGGACGAATACGGGTCCGGATTCGATAAGATGGGCGATTCTATAGCCGTGCCGGGATGAACGCAGGCTGCGATGACAAGTTCAGGCGCCGGTTTTCTTCTTGGCGCTGTCGATCGCGGCGGTGCTGGCCGAGCCGACCGCGGCGATGGCGCCATCGAGCAGCGACTTCATCGCCTCGCGTGCATGATCCCGGTTGAGACCGAGCTCGTCGAGCTTGTCGCGCCCGGCGCCCTTGGCCGCCTCGATCGCCTCGCCGGCGGCGCCGCGCACCTTTTCGCCGACCGTGCCGAGCACCTTGGCCTCGCGTTCCGTGCGAGGCAGCAGCGCGCCGATCACCGCACCGATGGCGAGGCCACCGAGCAGCGCCGAGATCGGATTGGAATCGAGGCCGTCCGCTGCGGACTTCTTGGCAGCCTCGGTGGCGCTCCGGGCCTTCTCGCGCGCGGCGGCATAGGCTTCGGACGCCTTCTCGCGGCTCGTCTCATAGGCTTCGGACATCTTGCCCCTGGCCTGGTCCAGCCCGTCCTTGGTGCGCTCCACGGCGCCGTGCGCGGCCTTGTTGGCCTTGGCATAGGCATCGTCGATGCCGTCGCGAATGGCCTGGCGGGTGGAGGCGGGGACGTTCTCGCCGTCGGAGGTTGCGGTCATCGGCCTTATCCTTCTGAAGCGGGCTGCGCGGTCTTGGCAATCTTGCGCTTGCGGGGTGAACGGAGTTTGGGCGCTGGAGTTTCCTGCGGCGCGGCACGCTTGTGCAGAAAAGTTCCGGCGATCCGCGCCAGGGGTTTGGCGGCCAGCAGCAGCGCGATCACGCCGGCGCCGGCGGCCACCGTGGCCGGCCGTTCCCGCACGATCACGCTGGCGCCCTGCGCGATCCCGGCCGAGCGGGTGCGGACCTGCGACATCGCCTCGTCCATCAGGTTGCGGGGGCTGATCCGCAGGTGGATTTCCTCGATCGTCGCGACCAGCCGCCCGCGCGCCGCATCGGCCTCGGCCTGCGCGGCCTCGACATTGTTCACGTTGGAAAAGAGGCGCTTGAGCAGGCTCATGCGGGCGTCTCCACTTCGGGTTTGGGCGGCGGGCCGGCGATCAGGCGGATCGCGATCCACACCAGCAGGCCGGCCAGCACCAGCCCGCCGGCCATCAGGATCACGCCCGCCAGCGCCGCGCCGACGAGCGGCGCCAGCGCCAGGACGAGGCCCAGCATCAGCGCCATCACCGACGCCAGGGCAAAGCAGCCCGCGATCAGCACCAGGATGATCGCGGCCCTCGACCGCCGGATAATAGCGAAGGCCTTGCTCTTGAGCAGCCGCACCTCTGCGTGGACGAGCGCGCGCCCATCCTCCCAGACTTGGCTGATCAGGCCACCCAGACCGAGCATCGCGCCCCCTCTCGTCCGGTCTTAGGACGCAGGCGTGCGCGGCTTGCGCTTGGCGGCCGTCTTGCGCGCGGGGGCGCCGTCGTCTTCCGCCACCGTGTCGGCCTTGGCCTTGGCCTTGCGGGCCTTGGGCTCGGCCGCCTGCGCGGTCTCTTCCAGCGCTTCGCTGCCGGCCTTGATAATCCGGGCGATCACGAAGCCCGCCGCGGCGGCCGCACCGATCGCGATCGCGGGCGAACCGCGCACGAGGTTGCGGGCGTCGTCGAACAGCTCCTCGACATCCTTGTCGCGCAGCGAGGCCGAGAAGCCGGCCACGGCATCGCCGGCCTTGCGGGCATAATCGCCATAGGCCGAGCCGAGCTTCTCATCGATCTGCGCGGCGCTGTCGCCGATCATCTTGGCGACCGAATCGAGGCCTGCCGACGCGCGCGCCTTGCCTTCGTCGGCATATTCGCGGGCCTTGTCGGTGGCCTGGCCCTTGAGGTCGGCCGCCTTGGCGGAGGCCTTGTCGCGCAGATCGGCGGCGTCCGCCTTCAGCCGGTCGCGGGTGGAATTGTTGGCGGCACCGGGAATGATGTGATCGGTGCCTTCGGGAAGCGTATCGGCCATGGCGAACCTCTTCGTTCGTTACGTGCGCGATCATAGCCGCGCCATCCCTCACAAAACCAGCCGTCTCTTGGGCGGTTCCGTAGAAAGCGTCCGGCCGAGTCGATTGCCTCCCCGCCGTTGCGCCGCTAACAGCCGGCCCGAGCCCAACTGGAGAGCCTTCATGACCGCCATCATCGACATCCATGCGCGCGAAATTCTCGATAGCCGCGGCAATCCGACGGTAGAAGTCGACGTCACGCTGGAGGATGGCAGCTTCGGCCGTGCCGCCGTGCCCTCCGGCGCCTCGACCGGCGCGCACGAAGCCGTCGAGAAGCGCGACGGCGACAAGTCCCGCTACAGCGGCAAGGGCGTGCTCAAGGCGGTGAAGGCCGTCAACGAGAAGATCGCCAAGGCGCTGGTCGATTACGAAGCCGAGGACCAGGCCGAGATCGACGCCGCGATGATCGCGCTCGACGGCACCGAGAACAAGTCCAAGCTCGGCGCCAACGCCATCTTGGGCGTCAGCCTCGCGGTCGCCAAGGCCGCCGCCGACAGCCGCGGCCTGCCGCTCTATCGCTATGTCGGCGGTGTTTCGGCGCATGTCCTGCCGGTGCCGATGATGAACATCATCAATGGCGGCGAGCATGCCGACAACCCGATCGACTTCCAGGAGTTCATGATCGTCCCCCACGGCGCCGACACCATCGCCGAGGCGGTGCGCTGGGGCTCGGAGATCTTCCACACGCTGAAGAAGGGGCTGTCCGAGGCGGGGCTCAGCACCGGCATCGGCGACGAGGGCGGCTTCGCGCCCAATATCGGTTCGACCAACGAGGCGATCGAGTTCATCCTCAAGTCGATCGAGAAGGCCGGCTACAAGCCCGGCGAGCAGGTCGCACTGGCGCTCGATTGCGCCGCCACCGAATTCTACAAGGGCGGCAATTACGTGATCTCGGGCGAGGGCAAGACGCTCTCCTCGCTGGAGATGGTCGATTATCTCGCCGATCTCGCCGCGCGCTACCCGATCTGGTCGATCGAGGACGGCATGGGCGAGGATGATTGGGAGGGCTGGAAGGCGCTGACCGACAAGATCGGCGACAAGGTCCAGCTCGTCGGCGACGATCTGTTCGTCACCAACCCCAAGCGCCTCGCGCGCGGCATCAGCGAGGGCATCGCCAACTCGCTGCTGGTCAAGGTCAACCAGATCGGCTCGCTGACCGAGACGCTGGAAGCGGTGAACATGGCGCAGCGTGCGCGCTACACCGCCGTGATGTCGCATCGCTCGGGCGAGACCGAGGATGCCACCATCGCCGATCTCGCGGTCGCCACCAACTGCGGCCAGATCAAGACCGGCTCGCTCGCCCGGTCGGACCGGCTCGCCAAGTACAACCAACTGATCCGCATCGAGGAAGAGCTCGGCTCGACGGCGCGCTACGCAGGACGGTCTGCATTTGCGACGAAAGTGGGTTGAATCTCAAGGAAATCCCTTGAGTCGCGGCACGATTTGACTCATTGATGCCTCTTATGCGTAGGGGGCGTCCTTTCTCGATCATTCGTGCCGCGATCGCGCCGGCTCTGGCGTTGCTCGTGATCGGCAATTTCGCGGGCTACGCCATTGCCGGGCCGAACGGCCTGATGGCGCTCGGCGACTATAAGGCGCAGCTGGCCCAGCGTCAGGCGCAGCTCAAGGCCGTCGAGGCTCAGCGCGCCGCGCTGGCCCACAAGGTATCGCTGCTCGACGCCCGCCATGTCGATCCCGACATGGCCGATGAGCTGGTGCGTCGTGACATGGGCCTCGCCCGTCCGGACGAAGTGATCATCCAGGCGCCTTGATTGCAGTTTTTGCAACTGCGTTACCTGCAAACGCAACAAGCGGCTCCCGTTGCGTGTTCCCGTCGGAAGCGCCTATACCCCGCGGAACCAACGCCCAGCGAGAGGCCTGAACTTTGGCGAGAGCATCTACGAAGACGACCGGGGCCGCAGCGCCCAAGGCCGACCCGATTCCCAATCGCGAGCGCCCGGGCGAGCCCGATCGCTACAAGGCGACCAAGGAAGAACTCCTCGAATTCTACCGCCAGATGACGCTGATCCGCCGCTTCGAAGAGCGCGCCGGGCAGCTCTATGGCCTCGGCCTGATCGGCGGCTTCTGCCATCTCTATATCGGCCAGGAGGCGGTCGCCGTTGGCTTGCAGTCGGCTCTCGATAACGAGAAAGACAGCGTTATCACCGGCTATCGCGACCATGGCCACATGCTCGCCTACGGCATCGATCCCAAGGTCATCATGGCCGAGCTGACGGGGCGCCAGGCCGGCATCTCGAAGGGCAAGGGCGGCTCGATGCACATGTTCAGCGTCGAGCATAAATTCTACGGCGGCCACGGCATCGTCGGCGCGCAGGTCAGCCTCGGCACCGGCCTCGCCTTCAAGCATAAATATGCCGACGATGGCGGTGTCTGCCTCGCCTATTTCGGCGACGGCGCGGCCAACCAGGGCCAGGTCTATGAGAGCATGAACATGGCGGAGCTGTGGAAGCTCCCGATCATCTTCGTGATCGAGAATAACGGCTACGCCATGGGCACCGCGGTCAACCGCTCGTCGTCCGAGGATCAGCTCTATCGCCGCGGCGAGAGCTTCCGCGTGCCGGGCATGCAGGTCGACGGCATGGACGTGCTGGCGGTGCGCGGCGCCATCGAGGAGGCGCTCAAGTGGGTGCGCGCGGGCAAGGGCCCGATCGTGATGGAGCTCAAGACCTATCGCTATCGCGGCCACTCGATGTCCGATCCGGCCAAGTACCGGACGCGCGAGGAGGTGCAGGCGATGAAGGATTCGTCCGACTGCATCGACGCGGTGAAGCGCGAGCTGGAAGCGCTCGGCGTGTCCGAGGAAGACCTCAAGAAGACCGACAAGGATATCCGCCAGAAGGTCGCGGAGGCGGCCGACTTCGCCGAGCAGTCGCCGGAGCCCGATCCGAAGGAACTCTATACCGACGTGCTGGTGGGGACGTACTGAGATGGCGATCGAACTGAAGATGCCGGCGCTGTCGCCCACGATGGAAGAGGGCACGCTGGCCAAGTGGCTGGTCAAGGAAGGTGACGTCGTGAAGTCCGGCGACATCCTCGCCGAGATCGAGACCGACAAGGCGACGATGGAATTCGAGGCGGTGGACGAGGGCACGATCGCCCAGATCCTGGTGCCCGAGGGCACCGACAATGTGAAGGTCGGTGTCGCCATCGCGATGCTGGCGGGCGAGGACGAGGATGCTGCCTCGGTCAAGGCCGCACCCAAGGCCGAAGCGCCCAAGAGCGATGAGGTCGAGGCGCCGCTGCCCGATGCGAGCACGCCGCACCAGATGGAATCCGGCGCCCGCGATCTCGTCGCCGACGTGGCGAAGTCCGAGAAGGCCGGCATCGACGCCCGCGATCCGGAAATCCCCGAAGGCACCGAAATGGTGAAGACCACGGTTCGCGAAGCGCTGCGCGACGCGATGGCCGAGGAGATGCGCACCGACGATCGCGTGTTCGTGATGGGCGAGGAGGTCGCGCAGTATCAGGGTGCCTACAAGGTGACCCAGGGGCTGCTCGAGGAGTTCGGCGCGCGCCGCGTGATCGATACGCCGATCACCGAATATGGCTTCGCCGGCGTCGGCACCGGCGCGGCGATGGCGGGCCTGCGCCCGATCGTGGAGTTCATGACGTTCAACTTCGCCATGCAGGCGATCGACCACATCATCAACTCGGCCGCCAAGACCAACTATATGTCCGGCGGCCAGATGCGCGCGCCGATGGTGTTCCGTGGTCCGAACGGTGCCGCCGCCCGCGTCGGCGCGCAGCATTCGCAGAACTATGCGCCCTGGTATGCCGCGGTGCCCGGCCTGATCGTGATCGCGCCGTACAGCGCGGCCGATGCCAAGGGGCTGCTCAAGGCGGCGATCCGGTCGGAAGATCCGGTCGTGTTTCTCGAGAATGAGCTGCTCTATGGCCAGAGCTTCGACGTGCCCAAGCTGGACGATTTCGTGCTGCCGATCGGCAAGGCGCGCATCGCCCGTGAAGGCAAGGACGTCACCCTGGTCAGTTACTCGATCGGCGTCGGCGTCGCCTTGCAGGCGGCGGCGAAGCTGGCCGAAGAGGGCATCGACGCCGAAGTGGTCGATCTGCGCACGATCCGTCCGCTCGACACCGCGACGGTACTCAAGTCGCTGGCCAAGACCAACCGCCTGGTGATGGTGGAAGAGGGCTGGCCGACCTGCTCGATCTCGTCCGAGATCGCCGCGGTGGTGATGGAGCAGGGCTTCGACGATCTCGATGCGCCGGTGCTGCGCGTCACCAATGTCGACGTGCCGCTGCCTTATGCCGCCAACCTCGAAAAGCTTGCGATGATCAAGGTCGAGGACGTGATCGTTGCGGCGAAGAAGGTCTGCTACAAAAGCTGAGAATGTGAG
Source organism: Sphingomonas abietis (assembly GCF_027625475.1). Taxonomy (NCBI): domain Bacteria; kingdom Pseudomonadati; phylum Pseudomonadota; class Alphaproteobacteria; order Sphingomonadales; family Sphingomonadaceae; genus Sphingomonas; species Sphingomonas abietis. The sequence continues at coordinate 2,892,341 of NZ_CP115174.1, read as the reverse complement.
CCCCGGCTGGTGGACCGGTCGGGGCTCAACTGCAGGCGGTGCCGGTGCCGACGTTTGAGGGATCGACCGGTGTGCCGAGCAAGCGTGAGTCGCGTACCGCCATCGAAGCCGTCTCGTCGAGAAGCAGACGAGGGATCAGCTTCGCAGAAATGAGCGGCTTATAGGCGTAATAGACCTCGACAAACATCGTCGCATTGTAATCGGCGGCGGTCACCTGCTGGTTGACGGGGCCTATGCCCACGAGGTTCGTCGCACCCTGGACGCCATACAGTGAAGCATGGGTCTGGGCGCCATAGCAGCGTTGCCAAGTGATCTTGTATTTCCCTGTCGTATTGGGGCTCGCGACCGGCTCGAGCTGGGACAGGATGATGCGGCCGTTGGTCTTCATGTCCAATGCCGCCGACTGGATCTGTGCGCCGGTGAATGTATCCTGGATATCGGTTTCGCTCACCGCCGTCGAACCGTTCTGGTCGCTGCCCATGCGTGAACCATTGTCGGCCACCATCAGGGCGATCTGGCTGATCCGCATCTTGGTGGTGATGAAGTTGGCATATTCCGCTCCCGTGAGGCCGAGCAAGACGAGGAGCGGCAGAACGAGCGCGAACTCGATGAGGGCGACGGCGTGGTGATCGCGACCCACAGCGGTCAATCGGCGGAAGAGGGTGGACATGGTGGAGGTGCTCGCGCTCAACTGCAGTGAAGGGTCTGGGGCGTGCTCGAATAGGTCACTTGGTCGGCATAGGGCTGAACGGCGAGGACGGTTTCCGCCATCAGCGTCACCGTCTTGGGAAGACCGATCAGGCCTGCCATCGGAAATAGCCGTGGATAGGTGACGGTGACCTTGTAGAGCGTCTTGTCCTGGGCGCCGCCCGAGTTGGTGCCGAGCTGCGCATCCCAGACACCGTTGCCGTTTTCGTCGGTATAGGATTCGTTATTGTCGCATTTGCCGTCGCCATTGGCGTCGCTGAACGGCTCATATTGGCGGGCCGCGTCAGCATAATCCTTATAATACAGACGCGTGGGCGTAACGACCGCGACATTGTCCAGCCTCTTCACCTGTGCCGTGATCGTCGCATCGAGCGCCGCTTGGCCAGCGGCGGTGTTGTTGTCCTGGATCGAGGAATCGCGTGCCGTCTTCTGCACGACGCCCTCCAGAGCGGCCTCCATGTAGAGCGTGTGCGCGACGTCGAACATGCCCATCAACAGGATCATGAAGACGGGTGCGAGCAGGGCGAATTCGACGAGCGTGACGCCGGATTCGTTCGAACCGACATCGCCGAGCCGGACGGCGGCCGTCATTTTGTGATCCTCAACTGCGCGATTTTGGCAGCGATCGTCTGGAAGGCCGTCTGCAGGCTCGCGTTGGAGGTGGCATCGAAATAGTGCGAACTGTCGGTGGCGCAGGTCTGCAGGCGCTGCTTGGTATCGCTTGCGATCCCGGTGCCCCCGAAGGAGATCACCCAGAGGATCGTGTTGGGCTCGGCCTTCACTGAGGTGCAGAGCGCGGCGAGGCGCGTGTTGATGTCGTTGGACAGCGTGGAGTTGACGCCGGCGCAATTGGAGGCCGAGCCGACATTGCTGTCCGTTCGCCGATCCCACCAGGCGATGCCGAACTGCTGATAATCGCAGGCGAACGACTGGGCATCGCCGTCGGTCATGAAGATCATGTGCCGCTGGATCTGGCCGCCGGTGGCGGTGGTGGTGTTATCCGTCTTGTAAATGCCTTCGGGCGAGAGCAGGCGGCCGCCCCAAAGCATCCCGACATCGTGATAGGTGTTGCCGGACGCGACCAGCGAATCGACATAGTTGTCGAACGTGGAGGTCGACCAGGTCTGTAGTTTCTGCGCCGCGGTGGGACAGAAATAGAAATTGGCGCGGACGCTGTTGTAATAATTGCTGGTCGTATACTGGTCGCTGGTCGTCATGCTGTTGCTGCTCAACGAACCCGTTCCCGAAGCGCGCAGGTAGATGGCGTCGGGCAATGCCGGCGCGAGCTGGCCGTCGGCCATCGAGTTGATGTCGGTGGTTGCCGCGGCCTCTTCGGTGCAGCCATCCCATGTCACCGAAGTGTTGGTGTAATTGTTTCCGATAGGCAGGGAAACGCTGCTGCTCGACGGGCTGAATCCGCTGAGGTTGAGGTTGACCTGGCCATAATGCCATTCGTTGCTGAGCGTGCGCGACTGGACCGTGCAGCTCGTGCCGCCGCCCCATCCGTAGTTGTTGGTCGTGACCTTTTGATATTGCGTGGTGGATGTGTTCTGCGGGACGTTGTTGCAGGATATGTTGGTGTTAGACCAGTTGCCCCAATATTGGTAGACTTCACGCGACTGGTAAGGCCAGCTCGTCGCATAGTAGTTCGACGGCAGCAGGAGGCTTTTGAGGTTGACGTTGGTCGTGTAGGGCACGAAGCCAAAGCGCAGCTGGGTTCCGTTCGCTATACCGGCATTGGTGATCGTGCTCGTGCAGCTGCCGTTCGTTTTGAGCTGGGCCAGAACCTCATAGAAGCATTTGACCGCGTTCTTGAGACCGTAGATCTTCGACGTCGAACCCGAGTAGCAGCTATTGCCATTGGGATCGCACGACATCGAGCCGGTGTTGTCGAGCACGAACATCACATCGGTGTTGGGCATCTGCATGTCGGAATCGCAGCTGACGGACACCGTCTTGGTGGGGATGGCGAACACCCGCATCAGCGTCATCGGCACGGTCGTCGAGGCGACGCCATGCACGGTCGTGCTTCCGGTCGGCTGGGTGAAGGCCGTCGTCACCGTGCCGGTGCCGTAGGCGCCGTTCAGGAAATTGCCGGTGAAGAACTGATTGGCGACGGACAGATCGTCGGCGCCCCATGCGCCGCCGGCCATCGACCGGCGGCCGGCGAGCGCGCCGGCGTCGCAAGCGTGCTGGAGACGGACCTTGACCAGATAGAGTCGGCTGAGATCGATGGCGCCGCCCACCATCCCGGTCAGCGGGATCATCGCGGCTGCGGCGATCATGAGCACGTTGCCACCCTTGTCGCGCATCATGCGCGCGAACAGGGTGAAGACATTGCCAATCCGCTGCGACCGCATTCTGTAGACCTCCGCAGGACAAGGGATTTCCCGCGCCTGCTGGATAGCGTCCAACCGCTAATAAGGCGTTGACGGGCGCCGGGCGCGGCGCGAACGGAGATGGCTTCGAGAGGCAGATGGCCGGATGACAATGCCCATGCGAACGCGGTTACGATGACGAACGTGGACCGGGAGGCGCCGCTCCCGCCGGAAATCGAGATCGCGCTCGCCTATCTGCCGGAAAATAAGCGCCGGCGCGTGGCCAGTCTCTTCGAGCTCGATGCCCATCTCGGCAGTCTGGTGGCGCGGGCGCGCGAACCCACCATCGGTCTCCTGCGGCTGACCTGGTGGCGCGATGCTCTGGCAGCGCTGGACGGCGGCAGCGTCCCGCCCGAGCCGTTGTTGCTGGCGCTCTCCCAATCGGGCCTGCCCGGCGCCGCGCTGGCGGATTTGACCGAAGGTTGGGAGGTGTTGCTTGACGATCCGGACCTGACGGACGCGACCATCGCATGGCATGCCGAGCGGCGTGGGGCTGCGCTTTTCGCTCTGGCCGGGGGCTTGCTGGGAAGCCGGGATGCCGATGCCCAGCGGCTGGCCGGCGCAGGCGCGGGTTGGGCGCTGACCGATCTCGCCCGCCATCTATCGACGCGCGACCGCGTCGTTGCCGTGTTAAGCGCTGCGCGGCCACCGCTCGACCGCGCGATGGCGACGCGCTGGCCCAATGCTCTGCGTCCGCTCGGCATGTTGGCGGTGCTGGCGCGGGAGGATGCGCGGCGCGGGCATGAGGCGCTGCGGCCGCCGGCCTCGCGCGGGCGGCTGCTCCGACTGCTCGCGCATCGCTGGACTGGCCGCTGACGTCATGGCGCGCTAGGCTCGCCGCATCGGGGGAGGTCTGGGGAGGTCGAGCGATGTGGCGATATCTCGCGGGGGTGGCATCGGCGTTGTTTCTGGTGACGGCCGGGTTCCTGATCTGGACCGGCCTCGCCAGTCGGGACGAGCATATTCCGCCGCCGCCGGTACTGGCCCAGGCTTTCGCCGCGCCGGTCGCCACCGCGCCGGTGGCAGTGGATGCGCCCCAGGCCACCGAGCAGACCCGCGAGCAGAAGCGGTTCAGCCGATCCGATCACAACAAGGATGGCAAGATCGATCGCGACGAATATCTCGCCGCCCGCCGCCGCAACTTCGCCAAGCTCGATAGCAATGGCGACGGCAAATTGTCGTTCGACGAATATGCGGTGAAGGGCGAGGCCAAGTTCGCCGCCGCCGACGCCGACCGATCGGGCGCGCTCGACCCCCAGGAGTTCGCGACGACGCGGGTGGTCCGCAAGGCCAGGCCGCGCTGCCCGCCGGCCGGCCAGGCGGCGCCGGCGGCGACGGATAGCGGGGAGGATAATGGTTAGGGCGGGCCGGCATGCGGTGGAATGTTGGGCTTCCCGTGCTCCTGCGGAGGCAGGAGCCCAGGTGAGGAGCGGCCACGCCTGAGGCTCTGTGCTCCTGCTTTTGCAGGAGCACAGTTTGCTTAAGCGGGCACTGCCGCGATCTCTTCCTGCCACGTCGCCAGATCGGCGCGGGCGCGATTGGTGTAGGCGAGCTTGCGATCGGCCTTGCGCGGCAGCGATTCGAACGGCGGGAACAGCCCGAAATTGACGTTCATCGGCTGATAGGTGTCGGCCTCGCCGCCCCCGGTGATGTGGCCGAGCAGCGCGCCCAGCGCCGTCGTCGGCGGGGGCGGCGCCAGCGTGCGGCCGGCCAGCTCGGCGGCGGCGAAGCGCCCCGCCAGCAGCCCGATCGCGGCGCTCTCGACATAGCCCTCGCAGCCGGTGATCTGGCCCGCGAAGCGCACATGGAGGCGGCTCTTCAGGCGGAAGGTGTCGTCGAGCAGCACCGGCGAGCGCAGGAAGGTGTTGCGATGCAGGCCGCCCAGCCGCGCGAACTCGGCATTCTGGAGGCCGGGGATCATCCGGAAGATGCGGACCTGCTCGGCATGCTTGAGCTTGGTCTGGAAGCCGACGATGTTCCACAGCGTGCCCAGCGCATTATCCTGCCGCAGCTGGACGACGGCGCAGGGCCAGCGCCCGGTGCGCGGATCGTCGAGGCCGACCGGCTTCATCGGGCCGTGGCGCAGCGTCTCCTTGCCGCGCGACGCCATCACCTCGATCGGCATGCAGCCGTCGAAATAGGGGGTGTCCTTTTCCCACTGCTTGAACTCGGTCTTCTCGCCGTCGAGCAGCGCCTGGATGAAGGCGTCATACTCCTCCCGGTTCATCGGGCAGTTGATGTAATCCTTGCCGTCGCCCTTGTTCCAGCGCGACTGGAACCAGCAGGTTTCCATGTCGATGCTGTCGCGGTGGACGATCGGGGCGATGGCGTCGAAGAAGGCGAGCGCGTCCTGCCCGGTCTCGGCGGCGATCGCGCCGGCGAGATTGGCGGCGGTGAGCGGGCCGGTGGCGATGATCGCTGGCCCGTCCGGCAGCGCGTCGATCCGCTCGCGGACCAGTTCGATGTTGGGATGGGCGGTGATCGCGGCGGTGACGCCGGCGGAGAAGCCGTCGCGATCCATCGCCAGCGCCGATCCGGCGGGCACGCGGTGGGCATCGCCCTCGCGCAGGATCAGCGATCCCAGCGTCCGCATCTCCTCATGGAGCAGGCCGACCGCATTCTTCTCGGCGTCGTCCGACCGGAAGCTGTTCGAGCAGACCAGTTCGGCGAGATCGTCGGTATGGTGGGCGGGCGTGCCCTCGACGCCGCGCATTTCGGAAAGGCGCACCTTGAAGCCGGCTTCGGCGAGCTGCCACGCGGCTTCGGACCCGGCGAGGCCGCCGCCGATGATATGAATGTCATGCATGGCGCGGCCATAGCGCCAAGCGCCCGGTGCCGCGACCGCTTTGTTTCAGATCAGTTCGGCGAGATCCAATGCGTCCAGCAAGGCGACGCGTGCGGCGACCGCTTCCGGCCATGGGCCGAGCGTGGCGATCTCTTCGGGGCTGACATGCTCGGGCCAATGCGCCTCGATCACGGCGGCCAGCCGATCGAGCTTGGCGTCGTCCACCAGGAAACGCGGATCGACCGTCGCCGGATCGCACACCACGCGGAGCCGTAGGCAGGCGGGGCCGCCGCCATTGGCCATGGACTCGCGCACATCGACCGGGATCAGGCGGCGGATCGGGCCATTCCCGGCGATCAGCGCCTCCAGCCATGCCCAGACCCGGCCGACGCCCTGCGCCTCGCTGGGCAGGATCAGCGCCATGCCGGCGCCATAGGGTCCATTGGCGGGCAGCGTAACCAGCTGGGCGTTGAACAAATAGCTGGCGATGGCGTCTTCGAGGCTGACGGCGTCTGCCGGCACCTCCACGATCTCGACCGAGGGCAGGCGCGCGCGCAGATCGGCGAAGAAGCGGTGCTTGTCGGCGAAGGCCTGCTCGTGGGCGAACAGCACGCGCTCGTTGGCGACGGCGACGACGTCATTGTGGAAGGCGCCGGCGGCGATCGCCTCATTGGACTGGCGGACGAACAGGGCGTCGGCGAGCCCATGGCGTCGCGCGATGGCGGCGCTGGCCTGAAGGTGCTGGCGGGCCGGGAAGGGGCCGCCCGCCTCGCCATAGACGAACACCTCGACGCCGGACGCGCCATGATGGTCGCACAGGCGCATATGATTGGCCGCGCCCTCGTCTCCGAATGGCGCGGGGACGGGGCCGTGGACCGCGAAGGCGTCGTTGGCGAAGGCGATCTCAAGCTGCGCCAGCGTGCCGGGCCATTCGTGGCTGCGATGCGGCATGGTGACGAGATTGGCGACGCTGAGGTGGCAACGGCCGTCGGCGGCATCGGGCGCGGGCGAGACGGTCGCGGCGTTGGCTGCCCACATCGCCGAAGCCGAGGTCGCGGCCGCCCAGAGCGGGCCGGCGCTGGCCGCGTCGGTGGCGAGCGTATCGAGCCACGCACCGTCGGGTCGGCGATGCGGCAGCAGGATGCCCTGGGTCAGCCCGAGCGCGAGGTTGGCGCGCATCTTGGCCAGCCCCTGCAACGCGGCGGCGCGGGGGCGGGAGGTCTGGCCGGCATTCTTCTTCGACGCGAGATTGCCGAGACTGAGGCCGCCATAATTGTGGGTCGGCCCGACGATGCCGTCGAAATTGATTTCGATCAGATCAGCCACAAATACCCCCGTTCGTCCCGAGCGAAGTCGAGGGACGTGACGCGCAACATGTCTCGACTTCGCTCGACACGAACGGAGAGGCGAGATTACCGCGCGACATAGGTGATCTCATGGCCGGGCGAGATGCCGAGCAGTGCGGCGCTCGCCGCATCGATCGCGGTGTCGGCGCCGCGATGCTCGATCGTCGCGTTGACGCAGACGAAATCGGTCAGCCGGCCCTTGGCGACGAGGCCATGCTGGCCGCCCTTGGCATCGGTGGCCGCCAGCGTCGCCGTCTTGGCGTCGCGCACCGATCGGATGCTGTCGGTCGCCGCTGCCATGGTCGGGCCGCCGTCGAAGATGTCGATATAGCCCTCGTGGTGGAAGCCCTCGCTCTCCAGCATCCGCATCGCGGCGCGGCCGGTCGGGTGCGGCATCCCCATCACGGCGCGGGCCGTATCGGGCAGCATGGCGGTGTAGATCGGGTGCTTGGGCATCAGATCGGCGATGAACTGGTTGCCGTGGACGGCGTTGAACTGGTCCGCCTCCTGGAAGCTCATGCCGAAGAATTTGCCGGCGAGGCCATCCCAGAAGGGCGATCCGCCGGCCTCGTCGATCACCCCGCGCAGCTCGGCGATCACCCGGTCGGCGAAGCGCTGGCGGTGCTGGCGGATGAACAGGTAGCGCGAGCGGGCGAGCAGCAGGCCGAGCCCGCCGGCGCGTTCGCGCGGGTGCAGGAACAGGCCGCCGACCTCGGTGGTGCCCTCATAATCGGTGGTGAGGTTGAGCATCTCGGCGCGGAAGGTGCGGCCGAGCTCCTGGCTCGACTGGCTCAGTACGCCGGTGCGATAGCTGTAGAAGGGCCAGCGATTGCCGATCGTCGAGAAGACCTGCCCGGTGCCGATCACCTGGCCGGTCTCGACCTTCTCCAGCATCAGCAGATACACGTCGTCGCCGGTGCTCTCCTCCTGCTTGCCGAAGGCGGCGGCGGAGCGGGCGAGCTTGGCGGAAAGCGCGTCGCGATCGGGCGGCAGGTTGGTGAAGCCGCCGCCGGTCAGCTTCGCCATCTCGTAGAGGCTTTCGAGATCCTCGGGGCGCGAGGCGCGGATGCGGAAGCCGCTCACGGGCGGCCCCGCTCGGCCAGTTCGAGCAGCACGAGGGTGGACAGGCGGGCGCGTTCGGCCAGGCTCTCGACGATCAGAAATTCCTCCCCTGAGTGAATGGCACCGCCGCGCACGCCCATGGTGTCGACCACGGGGACGCCCTGCGCCGCGATATTGTTGCCGTCGCAGACGCCGCCGGACGGCGCCCAGGCGATGGTCTGGCCGAGCCGCGCGCCGCAATCGCGGACCAGCCCGAACAGCCGTTCGGCGGCGGCGTCCAGCGGCTTGGGCGGGCGGGCGAAGCCGCCGTGCAGATGGACATGGACGTCATGTTCGATCGCGACCGCTGCGATCGCGGCATCGATATGGTTGCGCGCGCGCGTCTCGTCTTCGGGCGTCCTGGGCCGCATGTTGATGCGCAGCACGGCATGATCGGGCACGACGTTGTTCGGCCCGCCGCCCTCGATCTTGGCGGCGTTGACCGAGAGGTTCGGGCCTTTGGCGCGGGCGAGGCGGAGCGCGAGATCGGCGGCCGCGAGCACGGCGTTGCGGCCATCCTCAGGGTTGCGGCCGGCATGGGCGCTGCGGCCGGTGACGACGATCGAGAAATTGCCGCTGCCGGGACGCGCGCCGGCCAGCAGACCCTCTGGCGTCGCCGCCGGTTCGTAGGTCAGCGCCGCGGCCTTGCCCTGGGCGGCGCGGGCGATCAGCGCGGCCGAGCCGTGCGAGCCGGTCTCCTCGTCCGAATTGATCACCACCTCATAGCCGATGCGGGCGGCGAGCGGGCTGGCCTCCAGCCCCTTGAGCGTGGCGAGGATGATCGCGATGCCGCCCTTCATGTCGGCGACGCCGGGGCCGTTGATGCGGCCATCGTCGAGCGTGCGGATCGTCTGGAAGGCATGATCGACGCCGAACACGGTATCCATATGGCCGGTCAGCAGCAGCTGGACGGGGGCCTCCGGCCGCACCGCGACATGCAGGTTGCGACCGCGTTCGCTGATGCGGACGGCGCCATCCGGCAGGATCGATTCGACCGGATCGGCATCCAGCAGCGACACCGTGCCGGGTAGCGCGGCAAAGGCGTCGGCCAGCTTGCCGGCCACCGCGGACAGGCCGGCGAGATGGGCGGTGCCGCTGTTGATCGCCGCCCAGTCGAGCGTCTGGGCGAGCATCGGCTGATCCGCCGCGCGATCGAGGACGGCGTGCTGCTCGGTGCGAAGGGGTGACATCGGCCACCATTAGCCCGAAAGCGCGACGGCGGGCAAACCCGCAGGCTCGATCGTTCAGGCGGTCAGGCCATGGGCGACTATCGTCTTTCCGTTCGCCCCGGGGCGAAGTCGAGGGACCGGCCGCAAAGGCCACGCGTGGGGCACGTACCTAGACTTCGCTCGGCACTAACGGATCCAGGGGGGGATCAGCCCATGCCTCCGGGGCCTCCGGTCGGCGTCAGCCTCAGAAACTGTAGACCAGCGACGCCGCCGTGATCGTGTCGAAGCTCTTGGCCTGCCCGGGCACATCGTCTTCATAGGTGACGTTGTAGGATAGCTGGCCCTTGATCGGCCCGAACAGCTTGGAGGTCAGCGCCGTCGTCGAGGTGATGTTGGTGTCGGCATGTTCGAGGTAGATCGCCGACTGGTTGCTCAGCTCGATATTGGGATTGGGCTTCCAGTCGAAATTGACCGATCCACGGGCGGCCGGCTTGGTGTCGCGAGGCTGGCCATTATAGCGGGTCTCGCGCACGGCGGGGCCGGCTTCGACGTCGAGCTTGAAATTATTGCCGCGCGCGACCGTGTAGCCGAGGCCCGCGCTCTCGGTGAAGCGATAGCGGATGCCGAGCACCTCGTCGCGGTCGAACTGGCCGAGGCCGTAGGCGTAGAGCCGGTCGCCGAGCTTATATTGCGGCTGATAGGCGGCGGTGTCCTTGTCGGTGGACAGCGCGCCGGCGCTCTTGGCGTAATCGGCGCGGGCGGACAGCACATGGCGCCAGCGCAGCCCGTCCTTGTTGAGCTTGAACGCGCCATAGACCGACACCGCGTCCGAATTGCCCTTGGTGTAGGAGCCGCCGAGATCGACCTCGCCCTTCCAATTGTCGAGGAAGCTCGCGGCGGCGAGCGCATCGGATTTGGCGCGGGCGTCGGCCGCCTGCTTCTCGGCGATCTGCGCGGCATTCTTGGCGGCCATCGCGTCGATCTGCGAGCTGCCTGCCGGATATTCCTCGCGCGCCAGCTTCTCGGCGGCGGCGAAGGTGGCCGGATTGCCCTCCTTCATCGCCTGTTCGAGGATCGCGCGGGCGGCGGGCGGCAACGCCACCGCGTCCGGGCTCGGCGGCGGCGGGATCAGCAAGGTCGCGATGGCCGGCCCGTTCGGCGTGTCGAACGAGCCGCTCGCCGGTGGTGGCGCCAGCCAGATGACCGGCGGCGGCGGCGGCCCGAAGGTGTGGAGCGAGTCCAGATCGAAGACCTGCGCCGAGGCCGCGGTCCCGATCATCGCGGGACACAGAAGGAGGAGACGGCGGTACGTGATCATATGTGGAAAGCCCCCTTCGGCGTGTTCAGAGCCGATCCGCGAAGGCGCGTAGCACATTTTCGTAGAGCGTCTTCTTGAACGGCACGATCATGTCCGGCAATTCATTCGGCTCGGCCCATTTCCAGGCCCGAAACTCGGGATGCGCCGTCTGGATCGCGACATCGTCGTCAGTGCCCAGGAAGCGCATCAGGAACCACGCCTGGCGCTGGCCGCGATATTTGCCCTTCCACAATTTGCCGACCAGATCGGCCGGAAGATCATAATCCAGATCCTCGGCGGCACGCGCGACGATCTCGACCAGCCGGGCGGGGATGCCGGTTTCTTCTTCCAGCTCACGCAGCGCGGCGGTTTCGGCATCCTCGCCGGGGTCCATGCCGCCCTGCGGCATCTGCCACGCCTCGACGCTCGAATCGAGGCGCTGGCCGACGAACACCTTGCCCTCATGGTTGAGCAGCATGATGCCGGCGGCGGGGCGATAGGGCAGGTCGGCGGGGTTCGGGTGGGTCATGCAGTCACCTCTTCGATCAGGCTTTTGAGGGCGATCAGGCTGGTCTGGACGTCCTTCACCGAGGACGGGATCGCGCGGCGCAGGTTGAGGAAGCCGTGGACGTTGCCGATCGCCTCGCGATAGCTCACCGCCACGCCGGCCTGGGCGAGCGCCGCGGCATAGGCGCGGCCCTGATCGCGCAGCGGATCGAGACCGGCGGTCGTCACCAGCGCCGGCGGCAGGCCGGCAAAGTCCGCTTGCATCGGCGAGGCGCGCCAGTGGCTGACATCCGGCCGGTAATGGTCGTTGAACCAGCGCATCGTCTCCTCGGTCAGCACGAAGCCTTCGCCGAGATTCTTGTAGGACGGGTAGTGGTTGACCATGTCGGCGGCCGGGTAGAGCGCCCATTGCGCCAGCACCGGCAGCGCGGCGGGCGTGTCGCGCAGCGCCAGCGCGGTGACGATGGTGAGGTTGCCGCCGGCGCTGTCGCCGGCGAGGACGAGGCCGGTCGGCGTGAGTCCGAGTTCGGCCGGGGCGGCTGCGATCCAGCGCGCGGCCGCCTCGCAATCGTCGGGCGCGGCCGGCCAGCGATGCTCGGGCGCCAGCCGGTAATCGACCGAGACCACAGGCAGATCGAGCCCGCGCGCGATGGCGGCGCAGGCCGAGTCATAGCCGTCGAGATCGCCGACCACCCAGCCGCCGCCGTGGAAGAAGACCACCACCGGCCCGGGCTCGCGGCTTTCGCGCCGATCGTAGAGGCGCAAGCCGATTGGGCCGTCCGGCCCCGGCATCGTGAGATCGCGCTTCACCGCGATCGGGCCGGTCTCGAGATCGGCGACGCCGGCCATCGCGCGCATCATCGCGCGCGCGCTCGGCGCGTCCATCTCGTGCAGCCTCGGGCCGGGCATGGCATTCGCATAGTGGGTGAAGGCGGCGACATCTGGCCGGATAAAGGGCGGGCGGACATTGGGCTCGGTCACGGGCGCTCTCCTGCTTCGCGGCCTCCCTTACGGGGCCGGCGCGGGATAGGCTAGGGAGGTCCAATGCTTCGCCTCGTCCACCACCCCGATTATGTCGCGCCCGGCGCGCCGGGAACCGGGATGCTGTTCGACAAATATGGCCTCGTGCCGATGGCGCTCGACCAGCGCGGCGCGGCCTATGAGGTGTATCGGCCGGCGCCGATGCCGCGCGGCTGGCTCGAGGCGATCCACGATCCCGATTATGTCGACGAGGTGCTGTCGTGCCGGGTGCCGCCCGAGAAGGAGCGGCGGATCGGCTTCCCGATCACGCCCCGCGTCGCGCGCCGGGCGGCGATGTCGCCGGGCGGAACGTGGCTCGCCGCCCGGCTGGCGCTGCGCCACGGCTTCGCCGCCAACGGCGCGGGCGGCAGCCATCATGCGCTCTACGATACCGGCGCCGGCTATTGCGTGTTCAACGATCTGGCGGTGGCGGCCCATCGGCTGATCGCGGAAGGCGATGCCGGGCGCATCCTGATCGTCGACCTCGACGTCCACCAGGGCGACGGCACCGCCGCGCTGACGGCGGGGCGCACGGACATCATCACCTTCTCGATTCATGGCGACAAGAATTTCCCGGCCCGCAAGGCGGTGTCCGACCTCGACGTGGCGCTGCCGGACGGCACCGGCGACGACGCCTATCTCGCTGCGTTGCAGGCGCATCTGCCCGCGCTGATCGCCGGCGTGCGGCCCGATCTGATCTTCTATCAGGCCGGCGTCGATCCGCACGAGGCCGATCGCCTCGGCCGTCTCGCGCTCAGCGATGCGGGGCTGGAGGCGCGCGATCGATTCGTGATGCGTTCGGCAATCGATGCCGGCATTCCGTTGGCGAGCGTATTGGGCGGCGGATATGGGAACGACCGGATGGCGGTGGCGCATCGCCATGCCCGCACCATGCTGACGCTCGCCGACGAGTTCGATCGGGCGGTCGGCGGAACGTCGTGAAGGCTGGAGCGTAGCCCGTCCATGTCCGCACCCGTCATCCTCTGGCTCCGGCAGGATCTGCGCCTCGCCGATCAGCCCGCCCTTGTCGCCGCCTGCCATGATGGGCCGGTGATCCCGCTCTATGTGCTCGATGACGAGGCGCCGGGGCCGCACGCGATGGGCGGTGCCTCGCGCTGGTGGCTGCATCACAGCCTGCACGCGCTGGGCGAGGCGCTGCACGCCAAGGGATCGCGGCTGATCCTCCGGCGCGGCCGGGCGGAACAGGTGATCGCGGCGCTGGCCGAGGAGGCCGGGGCGGTGTCGGTCCACGCCATCCGTCACTATGAGCCCTGGTGGGTGGAGGCCGAAAAGGCGCTGGCCCGAACGCTCGATCTGGTCGTCCATGACGGCAACCAGCTGGCGCCGCCCGAATCGATCACCACCGGGGCGGGCAAGCCGTTCAAGATCTACACCCCGTTCTGGCGGGCATTGTCGCACCACATGCCGCCCGACGAGCCGCTGCGCACGCCCGCGAAGATTCCATCCCCCTCGGCCTGGCCGAAGACCGAGACGCTGGGGTCGTGGGACTTGCTGCCGACCAAGCCGGACTGGGCGACCGGCTTCGAGGATTGGACACCCGGCGAAGACGGCGCGCACCATCGGCTCGACCAGTTCATCGGCGAGGCGGCGGACTATGAGGCGAAGCGAAACCTGCCGTCAGAGGAGGGCAGCTCGCGCCTGTCCCCGCATCTCCATTTCGGCGAAGTGTCGCCGCGACAGGTCTGGCATCGCGTGGCGGGCGAGGGCGGCGGCGGGAGCAGCGGGGGCCGCACCTTCCTCGGCGAGATCGGCTGGCGCGATTATGCGCAGACGATCCTGCTGCAATATCCCAGGGTCGGCCTGCGCAGCACCCGCGAACAGTTCGACACGATGCCGTGGCGCACCGGCAAGGCGGCGAAGGCGGACCTCCGGGCATGGCAGCGGGGCCGTACCGGCTATCCGATCGTCGACGCTGGGATGCGCCAGCTCTGGGCGACCGGCTGGATGCACAACCGCGTCCGCATGATCGCGGCGAGCTTTCTCATCAAGCATCTGCTGATCGACTGGCGCGAGGGCGAGCGCTGGTTCTGGGATACTCTGCTCGATGCCGATTACGGCAACAACAGCGTCAACTGGCAGTGGACGGCGGGCACCGGCGTCGATTCCAACATGTTCCCGCGGATCATGGCGCCGCTCAGCCAGTCCGAGAAGTTCGACGCGGCCGATTATATCCGCGAGTGGGTGCCCGAACTGCGCGACCTGCCCGACAAGGCGATCCATGATCCGGAGGAGGCAGGCTGCCGGCCGGAGGGCTATCCGGGAAAGCTGATCGGCCACCGCGAGGCGCGCGAACGGGCGCTGGCCGCCTATGCGACGACGAAAGGGTGAGCTTTACCGAACCGTTCGCACTGAGCCTGTCGAAGTGCGTGCTCCAGGCGCGGCGCCTGTGGCCCGTCCTTCGACTTCGCTCAGAACGAACGGAAAAACGTGAAGCGACTCAGCCGCCGATCCGCACCCGATGGCCGGTCTCGAAATCATCGACCACCAGCGCGGCGATCGCTGTGCCGGTCTCGGCCGCCGACTTGATCGTCGTGGGATCTTCGCCCGGAAACGCGCTCTTGCGCATGCCGGTGGCGGTCGCGCCGGGATCGACGATGGCGATGCGAATCGGGGCGATATTGGCCACCTCGTCGCCATAGGCCAGCACCAGGGTCTCCAGCGCCGCCTTGGACGCGCCATAGGCGCCCCAATAGGCACGCGGCCTGGCGCCGACGCTGGAGGTGATCGCGATCACCCGGCCGCGCGGGCTCTTGCGCAGCGCCTGATCGAAATTCGCCAGCAGCGCCTGGTTGGCCAGCACGTTCAGCGTCAGCAGCCGGTTGAACTGCTTGCCGTCGATCGAGGGCACCGGGGCCAGATCGCCCAGCATCGCCGCGTTCATCACCAGGATGTCGAGCGCCTCCCAGCGGCCGCCGATCGCGGTGGCAAGGCGGGCGATCGAATCGCTCTCGGTCAGGTCCATCGGCGCGATCGTCGCGGAGCCGCCGGCCGCGTGGATGCGCTCCTCCAGTTCCTCCAGCCCGCCGCTGGTGCGCGCGGTCAGCACGACATGCGCGCCCTGGGCCGCCAGCGCCTCGGCCGTCGCCGCGCCGATCCCGCGCGAGGCGCCGGTGACGAGCGCGAGTTGTCCGGCGAGGGCGTTGCTCATCTCACTGCTCCGTTCGTCCCGAGCGAAGTCGAGGGACGTGAGGCGGGTGCCCCGCTTGCAGCCCGTACCTCGACTTCGCTCGGCACGAACGGGTGTAGGGATCGGATAAGGCTACGCCGCGCGTTCGCCCAGCATCGAGAGCTGGTCGGCCGGGGCGACATCCTCCTGGTCGGTCAGGTGGGTGGGGTAGTCGCCGGTGAAGCAGGCGTCGCAATGGCTCGGCCGAGCCTCGTCGCGGCCCTCTTCGCCGAGCGCGCGGTAGAGGCCGTCGATCGAGATGAAGGCGAGGCTGTCGACCTTGATGTAATCCGCCATCTCGGCGACCGACATCTGGGCGGCGAGCAGCTTGGCGCGCTCCGGCGTGTCGACGCCATAATAGCAGCTGTGGCGGGTCGGCGGCGAGGCGATGCGCATATGCACCTCCTTGGCGCCGGCATCGCGCATCATCTGCACGATCTTCAGGCTGGTGGTGCCGCGCACGATCGAATCGTCGATCAGGATGATCTTCTTGCCGTCGATCAGCGCCCGGTTGGCATTGTGCTTCAGCTTGACGCCGAGATGGCGGATGCCGTCGCCCGGCTGGATGAAGGTGCGGCCGACATAATGCGAGCGGATGATGCCGAGCTCGAACGGAATGCCCGAATGCTGGGCATAGCCGATCGCCGCCGGGGTGCCCGAATCGGGCACGGGGATGACATAGTCGGCCTCGACCGGGTTCTCGCGGGCGAGCTCGACGCCGATCTGCTTGCGAACCGAATAGACCGAGGTGCCGTCCACGATCGAATCGGGGCGCGAGAAATAGACATGCTCGAAGATGCAGGGGCGCGGGCTGATCGGCGCGAACGGGCGGTGCGAGCGCACCCCCTTCTCGCTGACGATCACGATCTCGCCGGGCTCGACCGAGCGCAGGAAGGTCGCGCCGACCATGTCGAGCGCCACCGTCTCCGAGGCGAAGACATAGGCGTCGCCGACCCGGCCCATCACCAGCGGGCGGATGCCGAGCGGATCGCGGCAGGCGATCATGCCCTCGCTGGTCAGGCAGACGAGGCTGTAGGCCCCCTCGACCCGCTTGAGCGCATCGATGAAGCGATCGAGCAGGGTGCGATAGGTCGAGGTCGCGACGAGGTGGATGATCACCTCGGTGTCGCTGGTCGACTGGAAGATCGAGCCGCGGCGGACGAGATCGCGCTTGAGCTTCATCGCGTTGGAGATGTTGCCGTTATGGGCGACGGCGAAACCGCCCGAGGCGAGATCGGCGTAGAGCGGCTGGACGTTGCGCAGCGCAGTGTCGCCGGTCGTCGCGTAGCGGACATGGCCGATCGCGACATTGCCGGGCAGGCTGCGGATCACGTCGTCGCGGTCGAAATTGCCGGCGACATGGCCCATCGCGCGATGGGTGTGGAAGCCATGGCCGTCCCAGGTGGTGATGCCGGCGGCTTCCTGGCCGCGATGCTGAAGCGCATGCAGGCCGAGCGCGACGACGGCGGCAGCGGTATCGGCACCGTAGATACCGAAAACGCCGCACTCCTCGCGCAGCTTGTCGTCATCGAAGGGATGAGTCGTGAGCATCATGCATCCGTCTTCTATGGTGTCGGGTGGGGTTGGGCGCGCATATAGGGGCTTGTCACCGACTTGTCGCCCCCCTCGCTTAAGGGTAGCGAAAGGGCATGTACGATCCTCAAGAACAGCGCGAACAGGGCCAGGTGCTCGATCCGAAATATGATGCCAACGGCCTGATTACGGCGGTGGCGAGCCATTTCCAGACCGGCGAGCTGCTCATGCTCGCCCACATGAATGCCGATGCGCTGGCGAAGACGATCGCCACCGGGGAGGCTTGGTTCTGGTCGCGATCGCGTGGGCGGTTGTGGAAGAAGGGCGAATCGTCCGGCCATGTGCTGCGGGTGCGCGAGATGCGGATCGACTGCGATCAGGATGCGCTGTGGCTGATCGTCGATCCGGCCGGCCCGGCCTGCCACACCGGCGAGCCGAGCTGCTTCTACCGGCGGCTGGAAGGGAACGCGCTGGTCCGCGTCTGACTCTTGTCCTTGACGTAAACGTCAATTAGATGTCGTGGAATGAGCAGTAGCCCGGCCACGATCGACATGCCCGACGCCCATAACCGGGATCATTATTCGATCACCGATCTCGCCGACGAGTTCGGGGTGACCGCCCGTGCGCTGCGTTTCTACGAGGATGAGGGCCTGATCGCGCCGCAGCGCATCGGCCTGACGCGAATCTATTCCAAGCGCGACCGGGCACGGCTCGCCTGGATCCTGCGCGGCAAGCGGGTGGGCTTCAGCCTCGCCGACATCCGCGAGATGATCGATCTCTATGATGTCGGTGACGATCGCCACGAGCAGCGCCGCGTCACCATCGCCAAGTGCGAGGCCCACATCGCGACCCTGTATCGCCAGCGCGCCGATATCGACGCCGCGATCACCGAGCTTTCCGAGTTCGTCGAGACGGTACGAGCCGCCGACGCCCCATCAGGAGTCTGAGAGGATGCCGACCTACACCCCGCCGGTGGCGGATACCCGCTTCGTGCTCGATCATGTGCTCGGGCTGGAGCGCTATGCCAATCTGCCGGGCTTCGAAGCCGCCACGCCGGACATGGTGGAGGCGATCCTGGATCAGGGGGGGCGCTTCTGCGCCGACGTGATCTTCCCGCTCAACCAGTCCGGCGATGCCGAGGGCTGCACCCGGCACGCCGACCATTCCGTCACCACGCCAACCGGCTTCAAGGCCGCCTATCAGCAACTCGCCGAGGGCGGCTGGATCGGCCTCGCCGCGCCGGAGGCCTATGGCGGGCAGGGGCTGCCCCATGTCGTGGCGACCGCGTTCGAGGAATATCTGATCTCGGCCGGCGTTGCCTTCGCCATGTATCCGGGCCTGAGCCAGGGCGCGATGGCGGCGATCAGCGCGGTCGGCTCGGACGAGCAGAAATCGGCCTATCTCCCCAAGATGGTCGCCGGCACCTGGACCGGCACGATGAACCTGACCGAGCCGCATTGCGGCACCGATCTCGGCCTGATCAAGACACGCGCGGTGCCCAACGACGACGGGACGTTCGCGATCACCGGCACCAAGATCTTCATCTCGGCCGGCGAACATGATCTCGCCGAGAACATCATCCATCTCGTGCTCGCCAAGCTGCCCGGCGCGCCCGAGGGATCGAAGGGCATCTCGCTGTTCGTCGTCCCCAAGTTCCTGGTCGATGCCGAGGGCCGGCTCGGCGCGCGCAACGGCGTCGCCTGCGGGTCGATCGAGGAGAAGATGGGCATCCACGCCAATTCGACCTGCGTGATGAACTATGACGGCGCCACCGGCTATCTGATCGGCGAGGAGAATAAGGGCCTCGCCGCGATGTTCATCATGATGAACGCGGCGCGGCTCGGCGTCGGCCTGCAGGGGCTCGGCATCGGCGAGGTCGCCTACCAGAACGCCGTCGCCTACGCCAAGGACCGCCGCCAGGGCCGCGCGCTGACCGGCCCGGCCGAGCCCGACAAGCCCGCCGACACGCTGTTCGTCCACCCCGACGTCCGCCGCATGCTGATGGAGGCCAAGGCGACGCTGGAGGGCGCGCGCGCCCTCATGCTGTGGGGGGCGTTGCAGAACGACCTGTCGCACCATGCGGCCAGCGAAGAGGATCGCGTCGCCGCCGACGAACTGCTCGGGCTGCTCACCCCGGTGATCAAGGGGCATCTGACCGACCTCGGCTACCAGATCGCCACCCAGGCCCAGCAGGTGTTCGGCGGCCATGGCTACATCCGCGAATATGGCATGGAGCAATATGTCCGCGATGCCCGCATCGCGATGATCTACGAGGGCACCAACGGCGTGCAGGCGATGGACCTCGTCGGCCGCAAGCTGCCGCGCCACGGCGGCAAGGCGGCGATGGCGCTGTTCGCACTGGTCGCCGCCGACATCGCCGAAGCCAGGGACGGCCCCCAGGCGGAGCTCGCCGGCCAGCTCGAAAAGGCGGTCGGCCAGCTCCAGGCCGGCGCGATGTGGCTGATGCAGAACGGCATGAAGGATCCCAACAACGCCGGCGCCGCCGCCTATCCGTTCATGACGATGATGGGCATCGTCGCGATCGGCTGGATGTGGCTCAAGATCGCGCGCGCCGCGCAGGCGCAGCTCGATGCCGACGAGGGCGATCGGGCCTTCCTCGAGGCGAAGCTGGTCACCGCGCGCTTCTACGCCGAGCGCATCCTGCCCGACGCCGGCGCGCTCCGCCGCAAGCTGGAGGGCGGCGCCGAGGCGATCATGGCGCTGCCGGTCGAGGCCTTCTGAGGGCGGTCACGGCCTAAACACCTCTCCCGCAGGCGGGAGAGGTGTTTATCGGCCGCACGGACTACGCGCGAAGTTCGGACCGTCCGCGCTCCTGCGAAGGCGGGAGCCCAGGCGAAGAGTCCCGGCGCCTGAAACGCGGGGCTCCTGCCTTCGCAGGAGCACGTGCGCACTTGGATCCTCGTGCGGTCGTATCGAGCGTCGATCCGTCCTGATAATGAACATGCCGCGCGGCGGCTATCGCCCACGAGGCGGACATTTGATTATATCGTCACCCCGGCCCTGAGCCGGGGTCCAGCTGCTTTCAGGCGAGCGTGGCGAACAGATCTTGCCAGTCTGGATTCCCGCTTTAGATCAATGCAAACTTCCAGTCTCGCCGCCAGCGTTTCAGCCGTTTCTCATGTGCGATGCAGGCCATTATGTCGTCGCCACGCTCGGCCCAGACGAGGCGAGTGAGGTCGTAGCGTCTGCAAAAATCGGATCCGTCACCGCTGCGATGCTGGCCGACCCGCGCACGAAGGTCGGCTGTGACGCCAACGTAGATCGTGCCGCGATAACGACCTGCCATCATGTAGACCCAGCCGCCGGTCGTCATATCCGTTCCCATCCTTCGCATGGAAAGCGAAGACAAGCTGGACCCCGGGTCAAGCCCGGGGTGACGCGACCGAGATCGACCGCTTCCCATCAATCCCCGCCCCTCGTCACCCCGGGCTTGAGCCGGGTCCAGCTTTCCACAGGCCGGAGATGCAGGAAGAAGCGGGATCCCGGATCGGGTCCGGGATGACGACGGGGCGCACGATCGCTCATCATCGATCCCACCCGCTCCAAGGCGGCGCCAGCCTCGGGCATGGCGCCGCCTTGGCAGCCCGATCACGCCTCGGGCAGGAAGTCCGGCACCGAGAGATAGCGCTCGCCGGTGTCGTAGTTGAAGCCGAGCACCCGCACGCCGTTGCCGAGTTCGGCGAGCTTCTGCCGGATCGCCGCCAGCGTCGCGCCCGACGAGATGCCGACCAGCACGCCTTCCTGCGTGGCGGACTGGCGGGCCAGATGCTTGGCGTCGGCGGGATCGACCTTGATCACGCCGTCGAGGAGCTGGGTGTGGAGGTTGGTCGGCACGAAGCCCGCGCCGATGCCCTGGATCGGATGCGGGCCGGGCTGGCCGCCCGAGATCACCGGCGACAAGGTGGGCTCGACCGCGAACACCTTGAGCGCCGGCCACGCCTGCTTGAGCCGCTGGGCGACGCCGGTGATGTGGCCGCCGGTGCCGACGCCGGTGACGATCACGTCGAGCGGGGTGTCGGCGAAATCGGCGAGGATCTCCTCGGCGGTGGTGCGGACATGGACGTCGACATTCGCCGGATTCTCGAACTGGCTGGGGATCCAGGCGCCGTCGATGCCGTCGGCCAGTTCGGCGGCGCGCTCGATCGCGCCCTTCATGCCCTTCTCGCGCGGGGTGAGGTCGAAGGTCGCGCCATAGGCCAGCATCAGCCGGCGCCGCTCGACCGACATGCTCTCCGGCATCACCAGGATCAGCTTGTAGCCTTTCACCGCGGCGACCATCGCGAGGCCGATGCCGGTGTTGCCCGAGGTCGGCTCGATGATCGTGCCGCCGGGCTTGAGCTTGCCGCTCCGCTCGGCATCCTCGATCATCGCCAGCGCGATGCGGTCCTTGATCGATCCGCCGGGATTGGTCCGCTCGGACTTGATCCACACCTCGGCATCCGGGAACAGCTTGGCGTAGCGGACATGGGGCGTGTTGCCGATCGTCTCCAGGATATTCTGGGCTTTCATGCTGCCTTTTCCTTTTCGAGGGGAATGTCTTCCAGGGTTTTCGGGGGATCGAACGTCTTGGCGCGCTTGAGCTCGGGGAACCACCACGACCAGCTCAGCGCCACCAGCATCGCGCCGATGCCGCCCGCGATCACCGCCGGCACCGGGCCGACCAGGCTGGCGAGGAAGCCGCTCTCGGCCTCGCCGAGCTCGTTCGATCCGGAGATGAACAGCGACGACACCGCGCCGACCCGGCCGCGCATGTCGTCCGGCGTCCACAGCTGGATCAGCGACTGGCGGACATAGACCGAGATCATGTCGGCGGCGCCGAGCAGCGCCAGGCAGGCCAGCGACAGCGGCATCCAGCGCGACACGCCGAAGCCCACCGTCGCGGCGCCGAACACGCCGACCGCGAACAGCATCTTCACGCCGACATTGCTCTTCAACGGCCGGATGCTGATGATGATCGCGGTGATCGCCGAGCCGAAGGACGGTGCCGCCCGCAGATTGCCGAGCCCGTCGGCGCCGACATGCAGCACGTCGCGGGCATAGACCGGCAGCATCGCGGTCGCGCCGCCGAGCAGCACCGCGAACAGGTCGAGCGAGATCGCGCCCAGCACCAGCCGGTTGCGGCGGACATAATGGAGGCCGTCGATCATCTGCGCCCACGGATTGGTCGATCCGCCGATCGCGCGGCGCGGCAGCGGGCGGATGAACATCAGGCAGGTGAAGCAGGCGGCGAACAGGATGGTGGAGACCGCGAACGGCACCCACGGCGCCACCGCGTAGAGATAGCCGCCGAGCGCGGGGCCGACGACCGATCCGGCCTGCCAGCTGATCGAGCTGAACGCGATCGCGGTCGGCAGCACCGGCGCCGGCACCAGATTGGGGGCGATCGCGCCGAGCGCCGGGCCGGCGAAGGCGCGGGCGACGCCGAGCAGCGCGGCGATGCCGAACAGCGCCGGCAGCGTGGTCGTGCCGGTCCACGCCAGCAGGCCGAGCGCGGCGGCGCAGCTCAGCTCCAGCAGTGCAGTGGAGCGCGCGATCCAGCGGCGATCGAGGCGATCGGCGGTCCAGCCGGTGATCAGCGTGAGCACCAGCAGCGGCAGAAACTGGGCGAGGCCGATCCAGCCGAGCTGGAGCGCCGCATCATGCACCCCCATCGTGCGGCGGGCGATGTCGTAGACCTGCCAGCCGATCACGATCACCATCGACAGCTGCGCGATCGTCGACATGAACCGCGCCGCCCAATAGAATCGGTAGTCGCGGAAGGTGAAGGGGTGGGGGGCCTTGTCCATCGCCATCGTCCTTAGGACCGCCGCCGCCGCCCGTGCAACTAGGGCACGGCATCGGCGGCAACAATCCAAACTCTATTCCTGCGATAGGGTATGTCAGGCGGTGGCGAGGAAGGCCAGCAGATCCTCGATCAGCCGGTCCTTGTGGCTGGCCGGGATGCCGTGCGGCGCGCCGTCATATTCGAGCAGCCGGGCTCCGGCTATGCCATGGGCGGCGCGTTCGCCGGACGCCGCGATCGGCACCGTCGCATCCTTGTTGCCGTGGATCACCAGCGTCGGCACCGCGAAGGCGGGCAAATCGGCGGTGAAATCGGTATAGCCCCAGGCATCGACGCAGGCGACGGTGGCCTTCAGGCTCGCCATCATCGTCATCTGCATCGTCCAGTCGATCACCGCCTGGCTGACAGTCTTGCTGAGCGTGCCGTTGCCGTAGAAGCCCGGGAAGAAATCGGCGAAGAATTGGGGGCGATCCTTGAGGATACCGGCCTTCACCTGCTCCAGCATGGCACCGGGCACGCCATCGGGATTGGCATCGGATTTGAGCACGCCGGGCACCACCGATGAGACCAGCACCGCTTGCGCGACGCCCTTGCCGCCATAACGGCTCATATAGCGGGCAACCTCGCCGCCGCCCATCGAGAAGCCGACCAGCGTGGCCGAGGTGGCGGCGGAGGCCTCCATCACCGCGGCGAGATCCTCGGCGAAGGTGTCGTAATCATAGCCGGACCAGGGCTGCGACGAGCGTCCGAAGCCGCGCCGGTCATAGGCGATCACCCGGTAGCCGGCGTTGACCAGCGCATAGGAGACGTCGTCCCAGCTGTCGGCGTTGAGCGGCCAACCATGGATCAGCACCACCGGGCGGCCGGTGCCCCAATCCTTGACGTAGAGTTCGGTGCCGTCCTTGGTGGTGACATAGGGCATGATCATCTCCTCGCGGGGGTTCAGCCCCACAAGCGATCAGGCGGCGCCGGGTTCCACGCCTTCCGGCGCGGGGCGGCGCAGCGTGGGATCAAGCCGTTCTGGCGTGCGATATCCGCGATCAGGCCGGGGTGACGAAGCTGTCCAGCACATGCTTGGTGCCCGATTGCTCGAACGCGATGGCGAGCTTGTTGCCCTCGATCCCCTCGACGGTGCCGTAGCCGAACTTGGTGTGGAACACGCGTTGGCCGATCGCGACGTCCGATCGCGGCTTGGCCGCATAGGAGGCGGCCGACGCCTTGACCTCCAGGATGCGCCCGCCATGGCCCGAACGCGCCGCCGGTTCGCCGAGCGCCGCGGCACGCTGCCAGCCGGGGCCGCGCCCGGTGCCGCGTTCCAGATGCGCGAACGGATCGGCGCGCTCGCTCCATTGCGCGCGCCACAGCGATTCGCCGCCGGACATGGTGGTCTCGGCCTCGATATGCTCGTCCGGCAGTTCGCCGACGAAGCGCGACGGGATCGAGGAGGTCCACTGGCCGTAGATGCGGCGATTGGCAGCGTGGATGATCACGCAGC
This sequence comes from Sphingomonas abietis, assembly GCF_027625475.1. Lineage (NCBI taxonomy): Bacteria > Pseudomonadati > Pseudomonadota > Alphaproteobacteria > Sphingomonadales > Sphingomonadaceae > Sphingomonas > Sphingomonas abietis. The sequence continues at coordinate 2,868,012 of NZ_CP115174.1, read as the reverse complement.
GCCGCCGGGCGCGGGTGATCGCGACATAAGCGAGGCGGCGCTCCTCCTCGAGGCTCTTGGTGCCGCCCTCGTCGAGCGCGCGCTGCGAGGGGAACAGCCCTTCCTCCCAGCCGACCAGGAACACGGTGTCGAACTCCAGCCCCTTGGCGGCGTGGACGGTCATGATCGTCACCTTCGCGCCGCCGTCATTGCCCTCATTGTCCATGACCAGGCTGACATGTTCGAGGAAGGCGCCGAGCGTCTCATATTCCTCCATCGCGCGGGCGAGTTCGGTGAGATTCTCCAGGCGCCCGGCGCTTTCGGTCGAGCGATCGGCCTGGAGCATCGCGGTATAGCCGCTCTCGTCGAGGATCTGGCGGCAGAGCTCGGGATGGGCGAGCGAATTGGAGAGATCGCGCCAGCGCGCGATATCGCCGACCAGCCGCCCCAGCGACTTGCGGGCGGCGCCGGTCAGCTCGTCGGTGTCGCACAGCCGCGCCGCCGCCAGCATCAGCGGGATGCCCTCGGCGCGGGCGAGCAGGTGGATGTTCGCCACCGCCTTGTCGCCGAGCCCGCGCTTGGGGGTGTTGACGATGCGCTCGAAGGCGAGATCGTCGGCCGGCTGGTGGACGGCGCGCAGATAAGCCAGCGCATCGCGGATCTCGGCGCGCTCGTAGAAGCGGAAGCCGCCGACGATGCGATAGGGCAGGCCGATCGCGATGAAACGGTCCTCGAACTCGCGGGTCTGGTGCTGGGCGCGGACGAGGATCGCGACATCGTCGTAGCTGCCGCCGTTGCGGCGGTGCGCATCGATCTCGTCACCGACGCGGCGCGCCTCCTCGGGGCCGTCCCACACGCCGACGACATTGATCTTCTCACCCGCTTCGAGCGCCGTCCACAGGGTCTTGCCCAGCCGCTGGCCGTTATTGGCGATCACCTCGCTGGCGGCGGCGAGGATATGCGGGGTGGAGCGGTAATTCTGCTCCAGCCGGATCGTCTTGGCGCCGGGAAAATCATGCTCGAAGCGCAGGATGTTGGCCACTTCGGCGCCGCGCCACGAATAGATCGACTGGTCGTCGTCGCCGACGCAGCAGATGTTCTTGCGCGCCTGCGCGAGCAGCCTGAGCCAGAGATATTGCGACGAGTTGGTATCCTGATACTCGTCCACCATGATGTAGCGAAAGCGCTGCTGATAGCCTTCCAGCACGTCGCGATGGGTCTTCAGGATCACCAGCATGTGCAGCAGCAGATCGCCGAAATCGCAGGCGTTCACCGCCTTCAGCCGGGCCTGATAGGCGGCGTAGAGTTCGGCGCCTCGGCCGTTCGCATAGGCCTCGCTCTCCCCGGCATCGACGTCGGCCGGCACCCAGCCGCGATTCTTCCAGCGATCGATCAGCCCGGCGAGCTGGCGCGCGGGCCAGCGCTTCTCGTCGAGATCGGCCGCCACGATCAACTGCTTGAGCAGGCGCAGCTGGTCGTCGGTATCGAGGATGGTGAAGTTGCTCTGCAGCCCGACCAGCTCGGCATGGCGGCGCAGCATCTTGGCGGCGACCGAGTGGAAGGTGCCGAGCCAGGGCAGCCCCTCGACGCCCCCCTCGGCTCCGGCACCCATGATCCGGCCGACCCGCTCGCGCATCTCGCGCGCCGCCTTGTTGGTGAAGGTGACGGCGAGGATCTCGCTCGGCCATGCCTTGCGCGTCGCGATCAGATGGGCGAGCCGCGCGGTCAGCGCCGCGGTCTTGCCGGTGCCGGCGCCGGCCAGCACCAGCACCGGGCCTTCGGTGGTGAGCACGGCGTCGCGCTGGGGCTCGTTCAGCCCGGCGATATAGGCCGGCTCGGGAAAGGCCGGGCCGGCGGAAGTGGGTACAAGGTGAGTCACGGCCGAACAGGTAGGGAACGAAGCGGGCTGGGGCAACCGTGCGTGATGGCTGGTGCGGATAGACATGAGGACTGTCGAGCGATCGAATCTGGCTTCATTTTGATTCGTCATGCTGAACTTGTTTCAGCATCCCGCTTCCTTCGGGCGTGAAGAGCCAAGAGGCTCTGGGATCCTGAAACAAGTTCAGGATGACGTGTATTTCAAGATCAGGCGCTGCCTCGTTCGCTCGAACATTGATCCCCGCTGATCCCTCATCCGCGCCCGAGCAGATGATCGACCAGCCGGCCGAGGGTCGGGAAGCGGCTCGGCGCGATGCTGCCGGCCTCGATCGTGCCGGTGCTCGGCACCAGCGCGCGCTCGAAGCCGAGCTTGGCCGATTCGCGCAGCCTTATGGCGCCATGGGCGACCGGGCGCAGCTCGCCCGACAACGCGACCTCGCCGAACGCCACCGCGTCGGCCGGCACCGGGCGCTCGGCCAGCGCCGAGACAAGCGCCGCCGCCACCGCGAGATCGGCGGCGGGATCGGTGATGCGATAGCCGCCCGCGACGTTGAGATAGACTTCGGAGGTCGAGAAGCTCAGCCCGCAGCGCGCCTCCAGCACCGCGAGGATCATCGCCAGCCGCCCCGAATCCCAGCCGACGACGGCGCGGCGCGGGGTCGCGCCCGAGGCGAGCCGCACGGTCAGCGCCTGGATCTCGACGAGCAGCGGCCGCGTGCCCTCCAGCGCCGGGAACACCACCGCGCCGGCGACGTCGGCATCGCGCTGGGTGAGGAACAGCGAGGAGGGGTTGGCGACCTCGCCCAAGCCCTTGTCGTCCATCGCGAACACGCCGATCTCGTCGGTGCCGCCGAAGCGGTTCTTGATCGCCCGCAGGATGCGATATTGATGGCTGCGCTCGCCCTCGAAGCTCAGCACCGTATCGACCATATGTTCGAGCACGCGCGGCCCGGCGATCGCGCCGTCCTTGGTGACGTGGCCGACCAGGATCAGCGCGCAGCCGGTCTCCTTGGCGTAGCGGATCAGCTCCTGCGCCGAGGCGCGGACCTGGCTGACCGTGCCGGGCGCGCCCTCGATCGTGTCCGAATGCATGGTCTGGATCGAGTCGATCACCAGCAGGGCAGGCGGCGTCCCGATATCGAGCGTGGCGAGGATGTCGCGCACCGAGGTGGCCGAGGCGAGCTTCACCGGCGCGCTGCCGAGCCCCAGCCGCCGGGCCCGCAACCGCACCTGGTCGGCCGCCTCCTCGCCCGAGATATAGGCGACCGCCATCCCGGCGGTGGCGAGCTTGGCGGCGGCCTGGATCAGCAACGTCGATTTGCCGATGCCGGGATCGCCCGCGATCAGCGTGGCCGATCCCGCCACGAAGCCGCCGCCGAGCGTGCGATCCAGCTCGGCGATGCCGCTCATCATCCGCTCGGGCAGCACGATCTCGGCATCGAGCCCGACCAGCTCGACCGCGCGCCCGCCGCGCCGCAGGTCGTGCTTGGCGGCGAAGGCGCTGGCGACGACCGGCGCCTCCTCGACCAGCGTGTTCCATTCCGCGCAATCGGCGCACTGCCCCTGCCAGCGCGTCGCCACGCCGCCGCACGCCTGACACACGAAGCGCTTGGTGATCTTGGCCATGATGTCCCCGTGCGACCCTGAACGAATCGGGAACATAATCGCTCAAATCCTACACTGCAACCGTCTCGATCGATCCGGTTTCTACATCGTGATCTTGCCGAGCATGTCGATATGGCCCTGCACCACCGGCGCGATCTCGCCGGCCGTCGCCTTGAGGTTCTTCATCCGGCCGGACTTGGCATAGCCCTGCATCAGCGCCAGCGCATCGGCATGGGCGGCTTTCTGCTGGGTGATGTAGAGGCTGTCGCGCGCCGCGCCCTTGGAGGCGGAGAGGGCGCCGAAATCGGCCTTCTGCTTGGCCGAGAGCGCCGGCGCATCGGGCGTGATGCCGTCCTTCGCGGCGGCCGCCTTCACCATCTCGGTGCTCTTGGCGTGATCGACCAGCATCTGCTTGGCGAAGCCGGCGACGTCGCTGTTGGACGAGGTCGTCATGATCGCGGCCTCCTTGCGTTCCCACATGTCACTCGCGCCGGCCTTGGCGATGAACTGCTTGGCGGACAGCGGCGGTGCGGCGGCGGCCGGCAGGGCATTCAGGGCAGACAGGGCGGCCAGGCTGGCGGCGGCGATCAGGGGGCGAACGGTCATGCTATCTCTCCTACAGCGATCGCGGTAGCGAACGCGCGAGCGGCGGTGCGGGTCCGGCCAATTTCGATAAGCCGGTATGATCTGCGCTCCGCCCTTGCCGGGGCTGCGGCGGCGTGCCACCTGCATGGCCAATGCGGGAGAAGGAACTGAGGCTGGCGCTGGTCTGCTACGGCGGAATCAGCCTTGCCGTGTATATGCACGGCATCACCAAGGAGGTGTGGCATCTCGCCCGTGCGAGCCGCGCCTTCACCGCCGGGGACGATTGCGAAACCGAGAGCGAGACGGTCTATCGCCGCCTGCTCGAGGAGATTGCCGGCGAGGCCGATCTCCATCTGCGGGTGCTGGTCGACATCATCGCGGGCGCGAGCGCGGGCGGGCTCAACGGCATCTTCCTGGCGCAGGCGATCTCGCGCGGGCAGACGCTCGATCCGCTGACCATGCTCTGGCTGGAGAAAGCGGATGTCGAGCAGCTGGTCGATCCGCAGGCACGGGCCGGATCGCGCTTCTCCAAGATGTGGGCGACGCCGATCGCCTGGGCCTGGGCCAGCCGGCAGTCCGGCCTGGAGGAGACGGTGGAGCCCGCCGCGCGCGCCGAGGTGCGCACCAAGCTCGGCGCCTTCGTGCGCGGACGCTGGTTCGAGCCGCCCTTCGCCGGCGCCGGCTTCACCACCCTGATCCTCGATGCGCTGGACGCGATGGCGGCGGGGCCGGCCGGCCCGCCGCTGCTGCCCGAGGGCCAGCCGCTCGACCTGATGGTGACGGTCACCGATTTCCACGGTCATCCCGAACGGCTCCGCCTCCACTCGCCGGGCGAGGTGATGGAGACCGAGCATCGGCTGACGCTCTCCTTCACCGATCGCGGCCATCATCGCGAGGATGGCGCGCGGCTGATCGCCGATCCGGCCGAGCTGGCCTTCGCCGCCCGCGCCACCGCCAGCTTCCCCGGTGCCTTCCCGCCGTTCAGCGTCGGCGAACTCGATGGCGTGCTCGCCGAACGCGGGCAGCCGTGGCCAGGGCGCGATGCCTTCCTCGCCCGTGCCTTGCCGCGGCAGGCGGCGGCCGGCCAGGCGGAGACGGCGGCGCTGATCGACGGCTCGGTGCTCGCCAACGCGCCGTTCCGACCCGCCGTCGCCGCGCTGCGCAATCGTCCCGCACGGCGCGAGATCGACCGGCGCTTCGTCTATATCGATCCCCATCCCGGCCAGAAGAGCGTGCGGCTTTCAGGCAAGGGCGAGGCGGCGCTGCCGGGCTTCTTCCAGACCATCTTCGGCGCGATGTCGGACATTCCGCGCGAGCAGCCGATCCGCGACAATCTCGAGGCGATCGATGCGCGCTCGCAGCGGATCGAGCGGATGCGCGCGATCACCGATGCGATCCGCCCCGAGGTGGAGAAGGCGGTGGAGGACGCGATCGGCTCGACCTTCTTCCTCGATTCGCCGACGCCGGCCCGGCTGGTCGCGTGGCGGGCCAAGGCCCATGAGCGCGCCACCAAGGGCGCGGGCTATGCCTATGCCTCCTACGGCCATCTCAAGCTGACCGCGGTGATCGAGGAGCTGGCGATCCTGCTCCATTCGCTCGCCGGGCCGGGGCCGCGCCCGCCGCTCGGCCGCTATCGCGAGGCGATCTCCGCTTACGTGACGGAGCAGGGGCTGCGCGAGGTTCATGCGCTCTCGGCCAATGGCGCGTCCGATGCGGCGGTGCTGTTCTTCCGCCGCCATGATCTGCGCTTCCGCATCCGCCGGCTGCGCTTCCTCGCCCGGCGGATCGAGGCGATGGAGCAGGCCGGCGAGGTGCCCCGCGAGGCCGCGCAGACCATGCGCGAGGGGCTGTTCGACGCGCTCACCCCCTATCTCGCGCGGCAGGCCGACGATTTCTACGACGAACCGGCCCGCGCCGCCGCCCGCATCGCCGTGGAGCAGACCGGCGCCGCGCTCGACGGGGTGGCGGACAAACGAGGCCTCGCGCAGCTCGACAATCTCGCCGACGCGCGGCTGGCCTCCGCCTTCACCGCGCTGCCCAAGACCGAACGGCGGCAGATGCTGCTCGCCTATCTGGGTTTCCCCTTCTACGACATCGCCGTGCTGCCGCTGTTGCAGGACGATGGGCTCGACGAGTTCGATCCGGTCAAGGTCGATCGCATCGCCCCCGAAGACGCCCGCGCGATCCGTTCGGGGGGCGCGGAGGCGACGCTGAAAGGCATCCAGTTCAACAGCTTCGGCGCCTTCTTCTCGCGCGCCTATCGCGAGAACGACTATCTGTGGGGGCGGCTCCACGGCGCCGACCGGCTGATCGACATCGTCGCCTCGACGCTGCCGGCGGGCCGCACGCTGCGGCCGGGCGCGATCGCCGGCATGAAGCGCGATCTGTTCCGCGCGATCCTCGCCGAGGAGCGCGGGCGGCTGGAGCATGTGCCGGAATTGTTCGAGGCGCTGGCGCGCGAAATCGGCTGAGGACTCGCATCGTCCGGCGATCCCGCATAGTCTCGCCGTCATGCAGTTTCTGAAAACACTCTTCTGGGTCGTGCTGGCGATCGTCGCGGTGATCTTCGCGATGAACAACTGGGAATCGGCCAAGGTCATGCTCTGGGGCGGGCTGGTCCTGGATATCAAGCTCCCCGTGCTGGTCTTCGGCGCCTTCCTGATCGGTTTCCTGCCGACCTTCGGCTGGTATCGCGCCTCGCGCTGGCAGATGCAGCGGCGGCTCGAAAGCCATGAGCGCGCCCTTGCGGACATGCGCGGCATCGGCGACATGGCGGCCGTCCCGACGCCGCCGCCCCCGCCGGCGTCTCCGTCCTCGCTGGAGCCGCCTGCGCAATCATGACCACCCATTCCCCCATCTTCGTCGCCCTCGACACCACCGACGTCGATCATGCCAAGGCGCTGGCGCAGAAGGTCCGCCACCATGTCGGCGGTATCAAGCTCGGCCTCGAATTCTTCGCCGCCAACGGCAAGCCCGGCGTGCGCGAGATGGCGGCGCTCGGCCTGCCGATCTTCCTCGACCTGAAGCTCCACGACATCCCCAACACGGTGGGCAAGGCGATGCACGCGCTCGCCTCGCTCAACCCGGCGATCGTGACCGTCCATGCCTCGGGCGGGCGCGCGATGATGGAGGATGCCAAGGCAGCGGCGCCGCTCGGCACCAAGGTGGTCGGCGTGACGATGCTGACCTCGCTCGACCAGAGCGACATCGAGGCGGTCGGCTTCCGGGGCGATTCCCACGCGCAGGTCGTGCGCCTCACCGAACTGGCGCGCGAGGCCGGGCTGGACGGCGTGGTCTGCTCGGGCGTCGAGGTGCGGGCCGCGAAGAAAATCTGGCCGGGCGGGTTCTTCGTCGTCCCGGGCGTGCGTCCGGTCGATGGGGTGGTCGGCGACCAGAAGCGCGTGGTGACGCCGCGTCAGGCGCTCGATCATGGCGCCTCGGTGCTGGTCATCGGTCGTCCGATCACCAAGGCCGAAGACCCCGACGTCGCGGCGCGCGCGATCGAAGCGACCCTGTAAACGGGCAGCCGGCGGGCGACGGCGTTGATCCGCCCGTGCCCGCCGATATTCCTGCTATCTGTCGCCTTTCAGCAGGCGATCCGCGTCACGTCCGGCATTCGCCGCTCAAGCGGTGCCTTCGCTATCCAGTGCATAGCCGGCCGATCGGACGGTGCGGATGATGTCGGACATCGCGCCGTCATTGTTGATCGCCTTGCGCAGGCGGCGGATGTGGACGTCGACCGTGCGCGGCTCGATGTCCGCCTCGCGGCCCCACACCGAATCGAGCAGCCGCTCGCGCGAGAAGACGCGGCCGGGATGTTCGAGGAAGTGGCGGAGCAGCCGGAACTCGGTCGGCCCGAGTGCGATCGAGGAACCGTCGCGGCGTACCTTGTGGCCGACCAGATCCATCTCGATGCCGCCATATTCGAGCCGCTCGCCGGCGAGCGCGGGGCGGACCCGGCGCAGCACCGCGGCGACGCGGGCGATCAGCTCGCGCGGGCTGAACGGCTTGGTGACATAATCGTCGGCGCCGGTCTCGAGCCCGCGCACGCGATCCTCCTCCTCGCCGCGCGCGGTCAGCATGATGATCGGCACGTTGGCGGTCTCGGGCCGGCGGCGCAGGCGGCGGCAGACCTCGATGCCGGATAGGCCCTCGATCATCCAGTCGAGCAGGACGAGATCGGGGGTGTGCTCGGAGGCGAGCAGCAGCGCCTCCTCGCCGTCCGGCGTGCGCTCGACGTCGAAGCCCTCGCGCTCCAGATGCCAGGAGACGAGCTCGGCGAGAGCGGCATCATCCTCGACGAGCAGAACCCGGCCCGGCACGGCTTATTCGGCCTCGGTCGGGATGGCGAACGGATCGCCGCCACGCGGGCGATCGATCAGTTGCTCGCCGGTGGCGGCGAAGAACACCATCTCGGCGATGTTGGTGGCGTGATCGCCGATCCGCTCCAGATTCTTGGCGATGAACAGCAGATGCGCCGATTCGCTGATGCTCGCCGGATTCTCCATCATGTAGGTGAGGAGGGTGCGGAACAGGCTGTTGTAGAAATCGTCGACGTGGCGATCGGCCTCCTGCACCATCACGGCGGCGGTGGCGTCGCGCGCGGCATAGGCGTCGAGCGCGCCGCGCACCATGTCGGACACCGAACGCGCCATCGCCGGCAGGATCGCCATCGGCTCGGACGAGCGCATTTCGGAGAGCAGGGGCACGCGCTTGGCGATGTTCTTGGCATAATCGCCGATGCGCTCGATCACGCCGGAGATCTTGAGCGCGGCGACGGCATCGCGCAGATCGTCCGCCATCGGCGCACGCAGCGCGATCAGGCGGATCACCTGGCGCTCGACCTCGGCCTCCAGCTCGTCGATCTTGCGATCCTCTTCCACCACGATCGCGGCGGATTCGAGATCGATGCGGGCGAGCGCCTGGATGCTGGCCGTGATCGCTGCTTCGGCGCGGCCGCCCATTTCAGAGACGAGACCCCGGATCTGCCCGAGATCGCTGTCGAACGCCTTAACGGTGTGGCCGGTCATCACCATGCTCATGTCCCCAGTCGCGCGCCGCAATAGTCCGCAGGAAGTGCGGCTAAAAGACGGGCGGATGCTCTTGCGCCGCCTCTGCACGTCTATTGTTACAATACCGCGTAATGCAGGAGTTCAACGGTTTGCAAGGCTTCTGAGCCGGGCGATCGCCGCCGCCCGGCCATAATCGGGGAGCGGGATGAGGCCGCGCTGCTCGAACGCGCCGGCCGGTGCCAGTGCATCGGCGAAGCCGCCGAGCAGGCGTGCCAGCGCCGGGGTGCCGGTGACGTCGTCGGCCTTGATCATCAGCACCAGCGGCGTGACTCCGGAATGGGGTTGGGGTCCGGCCGTCGCGCTGGATGAGCCGGTGGCGGCGGGCGGCGAGGCCGCCTCGCCGATCGGGATGCGGACGACGTCGCCCACGCCGTTGTGGGCGCAGCGGCCGATTTCCGCCGGGTTCATGTCGCGGCTGGCGAGGACGAGATCGGGATAGGGCTCGCCGCTGCCGCCGCAGAAGCGGGCTATGCCGTCCCCGGCACCGCCGGCGCGGACCAGCGGCGCGATGGCATCGGCATCGTCGCGCATCAGCCGTTCGGCGGCGAGCGTGGTGAAGGGAAAGCCGGCGATCGATCCGACGATGCGGATCTGGCGGGGTGCGGGGGCGACGGGTGCCTTCGCGCAGCCGCCGAGGACGCTGCCGCCGAAGACAAGGATGGCCAGCAGGAGCATGCGCCTCATCGGCGCTTTGTAGTCCGCGCCGTGCCGCCCCGAAAGAGAGATGGTTATTCGGCCGCGGCTGCCACCTGATCCGCCGTCACCGGCAGGAACACCGTCACCGTGGTGCCGACGCCCTGCGTGCTGGCGATGTCGAGCCGGCCGCGATGACGCTCGACGATATGCTTGACGATGGCGAGGCCGAGGCCGGTGCCGCCCGCCTGGCGGCTGCGCCCGGCATCGACGCGGTAGAAGCGCTCGGTGAGGCGTGGCAGGTGCTGGGGGGCGATGCCCTCGCCCTCGTCCGTCACCGCGAGGCGGAGCATTGCCGCGCCGCTGCGCGCGATCTTCACCCGCACGGCCTTGTTGGGATCGCCATATTTGAGCGCATTGCCGACGAGATTGTGGAGCAGCTGCGACAGCTGGGCGCGATCGCCGACCACCGGCGGCAGCCCGTCCTCGATCATCAGCTCGACCCGCGGCTTGCCGGCGAGATCGCCGCGCAGCGTGTCCGCCGTCTCGCGGGCGAGCGCGCCGAGGGCGATCGCGGCGGCAGGCAGGCGATGCTTGTCCGCCTCGATCCGCGACAGCGAGATGAGATCGTCGACCAGCCGCTGCATCCGCCGCGCCTCGCCGGCCATGATGCCGAGGAAGCGCTGGCGCACCGATGCCTCATTGGGGCCGTTGGCATCCTCCAGCGTCTCGATGAAGCCGATCAGGCTGGCCAAGGGCGTGCGCAGTTCGTGCGAGGCGTTGGCGACGAAATCGACCCGGATACGTTCGCTCGCCCGTGTCGCGGTACGGTCGGACAGGCGGACCAGCCGGGTGCCGCCGCCGAGCGGCTGGGTCGAGAGGATCCAGTGGCGATCGGCGGCGCCGAGCCCGATCAGTTCGACATTGCCGCCGACATTGCCATCGCCGGTGAGCAGTTCGGAGGCGGCCGGGTGGCGGATGGCGAGGCGGACATCCTCGCCCAGCACATGCTCGCCGAGCACGGAGACGGCGGCGGCATTGGCGCGGACGACGCGACGCCCCTCGACCAGCAGCAGCGGATCGTCCACCGCGCCGAGCAGATCGTCCACCTTCGGTTCGGGGGCGGCCGGTGGCGGCGCCGGTTCCGACGTCGCTTCCTGCGGGCGGCTCCAGCGCTGGGCGACCCACAGCAGCAGCATGATCCCGATGCCGAGCAGGATGCCCGCGGTCAGCACCGTCGGTTCGCCCGTGGCGGCGAAGGCCAGGACCAGGCCGCAGGCCAGTGCCAGCACACCCACGACGCCCGCGATACCGATACGCTCCATCCTTACTCGATCCCGTTTTATGCCAGCCGATGTGAACCGGCTCTTTGTGACGCACTTCTTTTACGGTTATGGTAGGGCGAATAGCGCATCCGGGGGCTTGATGGCGGACGATTGTGACAATCCTGAGAAATCGGGTTCCGCCATGCCGAAAGGGAGCGGCGGCGCTGCCGGAAACATCGGTAATGCCGGTAATGATCGCCTGGCGGCGACCGGGCGGCGCGGCGTGCTCATGCTCGGCGCGGTCGCGGCTTCGTCGGTGGTGACGATCCGGCCGGCGCTGGCCTCCACCGCCGCCTCGGTGCTGAATTGCAAGATCCCGATCCCCGATCCCGCCGACTCGGGCAAATATATCGCGCGTGACGGCAAGCTCGTCGCGGCCGGAACGGACGGCGCGTTCCGCCCGCCGTCGCGCCCGGTGACCGGGGACGAGGCGAAGAAGATGATCAACGGCCAGAGCCCGCCGGGCTTCGATCCCAACGCGCGCGAGGCCTATGTCAATTATATCCGCCGGCTTCAGCATGGCACCAGCGGCTTCACCTGCTACGCCTCGTTGCAGATGCCGGGGCGCTGAGCCGGCGACGCGATGGGGGCGTCCAGCATGATCCGCCCGGCATGATCTACGCGGCCGATCCGCCGGCGGCGCGATCGCTGGTGGCGCTGGACGAGATGGTGGCGATCTTCCATCGGCCATCGGGCACGACGCACCTGCTGGCATCGCCTGCGCCGGAGTTGCTCGATGCGCTGGCCAGCGGCCCATGCGACGCGGCCGGGCTGCTGGCGCGGCTGTCCGAACGGTTCGACCTGGTCGATTCCGCGATCGACGCGATCACGGCACGGATGGACGAGCTGGTGCTGGCCGGACTCGCCTGGCGGACATGAGGCATGAGATCGCGCTGAGAGTGGGGCCGGTCGGCTTCCGTATCGGTTCCGACTGGGGCGGCCCGATCGCGGCGGTGCGGCAGCTCTATGCGGGCTATCCCGCGCCGGATGGCGGCGTGCCGGACATGACCGTTCGCCTCTATGCCGAGCGGCCTTGGCGGCGGTTCGTGCGCCCCTCGGTGGCGATCTCGGGCGATTTCTGGCTGCCCGATGCGGCGCCGCTGCCGCTCGCCCAAGGGCTGCTCGCCGCTGAGATGGGGATGAACCTCCAGGTCGCGCTCGGCTGGCGGCGGCACCTGCTGCTGCATTGCTCGGCGGTCGAGCGCGACGGGCGCGTGCTGCTGATGTCGGGCGCGAGCGGATCGGGCAAGTCGACGCTGGCGACCTTGCTGGCGATGCGCGGCTGGCGCTTCCTGGGCGACGAGTTCGCCTTCGTGGCGCTGGAGGATGGCCGCATCCATCCCTTTCCCCGTGCATCGAGCCTCAAGAACGAGGCGGTGGCGGCGGTGCAGATGGCGGGCGGCATGGTCGGCCCGGTGCTTGCAGGCACGCCCAAGGGGACGATCGGCTATTGGCGTCCGCCCGTCGATGCGATCGCGCGCATGGCCGAGGCCGCTCCGCCCGCGCTGCTGCTGTTCCCGCGCTTCGGCCGGCCCGAACAGGTCGAGCGGCTGGCGGCGAGCGAGACCTTCATGCTGCTCACCCAGGCTTCGACCAACTATGTCGCGCTCGGCGAGGCGGGCTTCGCCGCGCTGACCCGGCTGGTGCAGGGCGTGCCGTCGCTGGCGGTGGATTATCCGGACGGCGAGGCCGGGCTGCGATTGGTCGAGACGCTGTGGGGCGGATTGTGAAGACGTTACGGTCCGCCTTTCATCCGTTCGCACTGAGCGAAGTCGAAGTGCGTGCGGTGGGCGCGGCGCCTGTGGCACGTCCTTCGACGTCGCTCAGGACGAACGGGGGAAAAGCTTCGGCGGCGGCGTGGCTGGTGTGACGATGAAGGCCGCCCGCCTCCTCGTGTCCGCCCTGCGCGATCCGGCGACCGTCGCCGGGCTCTCGGCGGACGACTGGACGATGCTGCTCACCGCGGCACGGGCGGAGCGGCTGATCGGCACGCTGGCCTACCGGCTCGACATGCGCGCGGTGCCGCCCGCCGTCGCGCGCATCCTCGCCGATGCGCGCGAGGGGGCGGTGGAGGAGCGCCGCGCCGCGCTGTGGGAGGCGGAGATGGCCCGGCGCGCGCTGGCCCCGCTCGGGCTGCCGCTGGTGCTGCTCAAGGGCACGGCGTTCGCGGCGGCGGGGCTGGATGCGGGGCAGGGACGCTCGATCGGCGATCTCGACATCCTCGTGCCGCGCGCCGCGATCGACGAGGCCGAGCGCGCGTTGCGCGCTGCGGGCTGGGAGCCGATCAAGGAGGATGCCTATGACGACGCCTATTATCGTCGCTGGATGCACGAGCTGCCGCCGCTGATCCACCGCGATCGCGATCGGATGATCGACGTCCACCACACCATCCTGCCGCCGACCGCGCGGCCGACCCCGGATGCCGCCGCGCTGCTCGCCGATGCGGTGCCGCTGGGGGATGGCGGGCTGGCGATGCTGTCGCCGGCCGACATCGTGGTCCACGCCGCCGCGCACCTGTTCGCCGACGGCGACCTCGCCGGCGGGCTGCGCAACCTGTGGGACATCGACCGGCTGCTGCGCGAACAGGACGATCCGGCCTATTGGGTCACGCTGCGGGAGCGCGCCAGACGCCACCAGCTATCGACCGAGGTGGCGCGCGCGGTGCGGCTCTCGGCCTCGCTCTATGGCACGCCGATCTCGCCGGATTGGCGTGGGGCCAATCCGCTCGACCCGCTGTATCGCCGCCGGCTGCTGGTCCGCGACGGCTGGGGGCGGCAGGGCCGCAGCTTCACCCGGCTGGGCTTTTACGTCCGCTCGCACTGGCTGCGCATGCCGCCGTTGATGCTCGCCGGCCACCTGTGGACCAAGGCGACGAAGAAGGGGTGAAGCGTCTCTGTCGTGTTCCTGCGTTCACAGGAGCACGGGAGGCCGATCCGGCTACGATCTACAGACTCGCCAGCGCCGGGATCAGCTGGTTCCAATGGTCGATCAGGCGGTCGGCGCCAAGTTGCTCGGGCGGGCGATCGTGAAAGCCGAAGCTGAGCGCCACGCAGGGGATGCCTGCCGCCTTCGCGGTATCGGTGTCGGTGATCGAGTCGCCGATGAACGCCGCCGGCAGCGCGCCGCCGGAACGTGCGATCGCGGCGAACAGCGGCGCCGGATCGGGCTTGCGCACCGGCAGCGTGTCGCCGCCGATGACGACGGCGAAGCGGTTCTCCCAGCCGATCGCCTTCAGGAAGCGATGGGTGAGCGCCTCCAGCTTGTTGGTGCAGATCGCGATCGTCACGCCGTCCGCGACCAGCGCGTCGAGCGTCGCCTCGACGCCTTCGAAGGCGTGGGAATGATCGGCGACATGCGCCTCATAATATTCGAGGAACACCGGAAAGCCTTGATCGATCAACGCTTCCGTCACCTCGCCGGTTGCCGCCAGCCCCTTTTGCAGCAGCGCCCGCACGCCATGCCCGACCATGTGGCGGACATCCGCCGGCGGGATCGGCGGGCGGCCGAGCGCGGTCAGCGCATGGTTGAGCGCGGCGGTAAGATCGGGGGCGGTGTCGGCCAGCGTGCCGTCGAGATCGAAGACGACGGTGCGGAAGCGCGAGGTGGCGAAGGTTTCGGCGGTCATAGGGGCAGGCGATGGCGACTAGCGCTGGAACAAGCAAGCGCGTCGTGGCATCTCGCATGGCCATGACCGAGATATCCTCCCCCCGCCCGTTCGCCGCCGTGATTCTTGCCGCCGGCAAGGGGACTCGCATGAAGTCCGACACCCACAAGGTGCTGCATCCGATCGCCGGGCGGCCGATGCTGGCGCATCTGCTGGCGAGCGTCGAGGCGCTGGGGCCGGTCGCCGAAGTGGTGGTGGCCGGCCATGGTCGTGACCAGATCGAAAAGGCGGTGGCCGCACGCGGCGCCCGCGTGGCGTTGCAGGAGCCGCAGCTCGGCACCGGCCATGCCGTGCAGCAGGCGGAGGCGGCGCTGGCCGGCTTCGACGGCGACATCCTGATCCTCTACGGCGACGTGCCGATGGTGCCGACCGCGACGATGGCGCGGATGCTCGAACGGCTCCATGCCGAAGACGCGCCCGCCGTCGTCGTGCTGGGCTTCCGTCCGCCGGTCGCCGGCGCCTATGGCCGCGTGATCGCCGACGCGGACGGCACCATCGCCAAGATGGTCGAGGCCAAGGACGCGTCGCCCGAGGAATATGCCGTGACCCTGTGCAATTCGGGGCTGATGGCGGTGCGGGCCGCCGATCTCTGGCCGCTGCTGGCGCGCGTCGGCAGCGATAATGCGGCGGGCGAATATTATCTCGTCGATATCGTCAATCTGGCGCAGGCTGATGGCCGCAAGTCAGCGGTCATCGAGACCGAGGCGTGGGAGGTCGCGGGCGTCAACAGCCGCGCCGAACTCGCCGGGGTCGAGGCCGAGTGGCAGGGGCGCCGCCGCGCCGCCGCGATGGCCGACGGCGCCACGCTGGTCGCGCCCGAAACGGTATGGTTCGCGCATGACACGGTGATCGGCCGCGACGTGACGATCGAACAGAATGTCGTGTTCGCCCCCGGGGTGACGGTCGCCGACGGCGCGATCATCCGCGCGTTCAGCCATCTCGAGGGCGCGAGCGTCGGCGAGGGCGCGTTCGTCGGCCCCTATGCGCGCCTGCGCCCCGGCGCCAAGATCGGCGAAAAGGCGCATATCGGCAATTTCGTCGAGGTGAAGAACGTCACTGTCGGCACCGGCGCCAAGGCCAATCACCTGGCCTATCTGGGTGACGGCGAGGTCGGGGCAGGCGCCAATATCGGTGCCGGCACGATCTTCTGCAATTATGACGGCTTCTTCAAGAATCGGACGATCGTGGGCGAGGGCGCCTTCGTCGGATCGAACAGCGCGCTCGTCGCCCCGGTGACGATCGGCAAGGGGGCGATCGTCGCGGCGGGATCGGTGATCGCGCGCGACGTCGCGCCGGACGCCCTGGCGCTGGTCCGCCCCGAGCAGCAGGAGAAGCCCGGCTGGGCTGCCCGCTTTCGCGCGCGCTCTGCGGAGAAGAAGGCGGCGGGCTGATCGGCGCGGCCCCGTGCCGGTGGCGACGTCGGCTTAGGCCGGCGTGGCGACCGGCCGAACCGGCTTGTCGATGTTGCGCCTGATGTCCTGGACGAAGCGCGAACGGCCGACGCAGAACAGGAACAGGTTCTGGAGCATGTTGGCGAGGCCGCTGCAGGGTCGCTTGATCTGGATGAGCAGGATGTAGCGATCCTCGCTCGTCTCGTTCCACACTTCGTGGTTCCGCATGTCGTCGAAGATGAACGACTGCCCCTCCTGCCATGGCACGACGTGCGTCGTGTCGCCATCCTCGATCGCGATCCGGCATTGCTCGCGATCGGCGGGCACCTTGAGCGCGAGATGATAGGTCAACATGCCCTTGGTCATCCCCCAATGACGGGGGATATGGCCGCCGGCCTCCATCACCGAGAAGCAGCCTGTCACTAGCCCGGGCACCTTGCGGAGCAGCGCGGTGGTGATCGGCGCCCGTTTGCAGTTGTTGGTCATCTCATAGCCATAGCCCTTGAGGAACAAGGATTTCCAACGGCGGTCTGCCGCGATCCGGCCATGATCGAACGAGATGTCGCCGAGCGAGGGAATATCCTCCGTCCGGATCCGGACGGCTTCGTCGCGAATGGCCTGCCAGTTGCTTTCGAGCGCGGGAATCCAGGCGAAGGCGGATTTGTCGATCAGCGCCGTATCGGGGATGAGCGAGCGACGCATGATGAAGCGATCGATCTTGGGGCGCAGCTCCTTGCCGATCTGGAATAGCGACTTGCCGACGAACGGCAGCTTCCGCCCACGGGCGTTCACTTTGTCATTCCAGTTCATCACCACTCCTTTGTTACGCGCGATCCGGAATGCCGCGAAGGGTGAAGCCGGATGCATGTCCCTTCCTGTCGTTCCGCGATTGTCAAAAAATCGGCTGACGGGCAAGGGTTGCTATTGAGGACTTACGTATACGGCAGGGCGGGCCGATGCAAAATCGAGCCGGTCGTCGCCACCACGGATATCGAGCAAATTCGTCCGCACCGACTAGGAGAGGGCGCGTCGCCGCGTTAGGAGGACGATCGAGCTAAAGGAGCATCTTCATGTGCGGCATCATCGGTATCCTCGGCACGCAGCCCGTCGCGCCGCGTCTCTTGGAGGGGCTGCGTAGGCTCGAATATCGCGGCTATGATTCGGCGGGCATCGCCACCGTCCACGACGCCGTGATCGATCGCCGCCGCGCGGCGGGCAAGCTCGACAATCTCGGCCGCGTGCTGGACGGCGATCCGCTGCCCGGCATCGTCGGCATCGCCCACACCCGCTGGGCGACGCACGGCGCGCCGACCGAGGACAATGCCCATCCGCACGCCACCGATCAGGTCGCGGTCGTCCACAACGGCATCATCGAGAATTTCAAGCCGCTGCGCGAGGAGTTGCAGGCGCGCGGCCGGGTGTTCCTGTCGCAGACCGATACCGAGGTGGTCGCCCACCTGATCTCCGAGCAGGTCGAGAACGGGCTCGATCCGGTCGAGGCGGTGCGGGTGACGCTGAAGCGCCTGCACGGCGCCTTTGCGCTTGCCATCCTGTTCCGCTCCAACCCCGATCTGCTGATCGGCGCGCGGCTGGGCTCGCCGCTGGTCGTCGGCTTCGGGCCGGAGACGCCGGACGGCGTCGAGACCTATCTCGGCTCCGACGCGCTGGCACTTGCCCCGCTGACCCAGCGCATCGCCTATCTGGAGGAGGGCGACTGGTGCGTCCTCACCCGCGACGGCACCCAGGTCTATGGCCGCGACGATCAGCCGGTCGAGCGCCCGATCGTGATCTCCGGCGCCAGCGACATCACCATCTCCAAGGGCAATCACCGCCACTTCATGCTCAAGGAGATATACGAGCAGCCGATCGTGGTGGCGCAGACGCTGCGCAGCTATGTCCGGCGGCTGGACGGCGAGCTGGCAATGCCGGCCGAGGATTTCGATCTCTCGGCGGTCAAGCGCGTCACTATCGTGGCGTGCGGCACCAGCTTCTATGCCGGCATGGTCGCCAAATACTGGTTCGAGCAGTTCGCGCGCGTGCCGGTCGACATCGATGTGGCGAGCGAGTTCCGCTATCGCGAGCCGGTGATGGAGGAGGGCGGCCTCGCGCTGTTCATCTCGCAATCGGGCGAGACCGCGGACACGCTGGCGGCGCTGCGCCATGCCCGCGCCGCCGGCCAGAAGATCGCGGTGGTCGTCAACGTGCCGACCTCGACGATGGCGCGCGAGGCAGACCTGCTGCTGCCGACCCATGCCGGGCCGGAGATCGGCGTCGCCTCGACCAAGGCCTTCTCCTGCCAGCTCGCCGTGCTGGCGGCGTTCGCGGCCAATCTGGCGCGGGCCAAGGGGCGCCTCAGCCGCGAGGCCGAGCGCGAGCTGGTGCGCCATCTGGCGGAGGCGCCGGCCGCGCTCAACGGCGCGCTCGCCTATGACGAGGCGATCGAGGCGGTCGCGCACATCATCGCGAAGGCGCGCGACGTGCTGTATCTCGGGCGCGGGCCGGATTATCCGCTGGCGCTGGAAGGCGCGCTGAAGCTCAAGGAGATCAGCTACATCCACGCCGAGGGCTATGCTGCCGGCGAGATGAAGCACGGCCCGATCGCGCTGATCGACGAGCATGTGCCGGTGATCGTGCTCGCGCCTTCGGGTCCGCTGTTCGAGAAGACCGTCTCCAACATGCAGGAGGTGCAGGCGCGCGGCGGACAGGTGGTGCTGATCTCGGATTATGACGGCGTGCAGCAGGCCGGCGAGGGCTGCATCGCGACGATCACGATGCCCAAGGTCCACCCGCTGATCGCGCCCCTGGTCTATGCGATCCCGGTGCAGCTGCTGGCCTATCACGTCGCGGTCGCCAAGGGCACCGACGTCGACCAGCCGCGCAACCTGGCGAAGAGCGTCACCGTCGAATAGGCGGACGGGATGTGTGCGGCTCGGCCCCTCGACTGCGCTCGGTGCGAACGGGTGGAGGTCTGGTGGGGTTGGGGCGCCGGTTCCGGGCCCCCAACCCCGCCAGCCTCACGCGACCGAGAGCGCGACCTTGGCACCGTTGTGGGCGAGGTGGGAGTAGGGGCAGACAATGTCCGCCTCGGCGACCAGCGCGGTCGCGGTGTCACGGTCGACGCCCGGGATCGACACCGTCAGCGCGATGTCGAGGCCGAAGCCCTTGCCGTCCTCGCGCGGGCCGATGCCGACCGAGGCGGTGACCGTGGTCGCCTCGTCGATCTTCACCTTCTTCTGGCCGGCGACATATTTCAGCGCGCCGAGGAAGCAGGCCGAATAGCCCGCCGCGAACAGCTGCTCGGGATTGGTGCCGTCGCCACCGGCGCCGCCCAGTTCCTTGACCGTGTCCAGGGTGACCGACAGCCGGCCGTCGGAGGTCTTCGAGGTGCCGGTGCGGCCGCCGGTGGAGGTGGCTTCGGCGCGGTACAGGATGCTCATGGCGATGCTCCTTGATATATTGCTCGCGGTAACTGTTATCGCGATAACTACTAGATGGACCCGCCCGGCCGACTTGTAAAGCGATAAATTTATCGCGATATGGATTCGTGTGAGAAATGTTGGAAAGAGGGAGGCAGGCCATGGCTGACACGGTTTCGCCGCTTGGGCTGGACGATCATCTGTGCTTCGCCATCTATTCGGCGGGGATCGCGATCAACCGCGCCTATCGGCCGCTGCTCGACCAGCTCGATATCACCTATCCGCAATATCTCGTGCTGATCACGCTATGGGAGGAGGATGCGCAGACGATCGGCGGGATCGCCGAGCGGCTGGCGCTCGAATCGAGCACGATCACGCCGCTGGTCAAGCGGCTCGAAGCGGCGGGCCTGCTGTCGCGCGAGCGCAATCCGGCCGACGAGCGGCAGGTGATCGTCCGCCTGACCGATGCCGGCCGGGCGATGCAGGCCCGCAGCACCTGCCTCGCGGCGGCGCTGCTGGAGAAGTCGCAGCTGTCGATCCCCGATCTCCAGCAGCTGAACACGCAGGTGAAGGCGCTGCGCGACGCGCTGGCCGAGGGATAAGGCCTCCCCCGACCCGCATCCCCAAACCCGCTACACCCGTTCGCACTGAGCCTGTCGAAGTGCGTGCCTCCAGCGCGGCGCCTGTCGCACGTCCCTTTCGACTGCCTTGCAGGCGCTCAGGACAGGCTTCGACAGGCTCAGGACGAGCGGGTTATGGGGAGCAGGGGACGGTGCCTTTGGCCCTGAGGGATGCGTCTCCGGATCAGGGTTTGAACGCCGCGCCCGCCAGCGTCGCATCGCCCTCGAGCGCGGCATCGCCGGCATGGTGGCCGATCGCCACCGCATAGCGGCCCCCAGCGAGGTTCCAGCCGCGCGCGGCCTCGTCCCAGGTCGAGAGCGTGCGGCGCTCGGCAGTGAGCGTGACGTGGCGAGTCTCGCCGGGGTTCAGCGTCACCCGCTCGAAGCCTGCGAGCCGTGCGACCGCACCGCCGGCCGGCGGCGTCACATAAAGCTGCGGCACGTCGGCGCCGGCGAGCTGGCCGCTGTTGGTGACGTCGAACGACACGGTGAGCGCCGCGCCGCCGGTCACCTTCAAGTGGCTGTAGGCGAATTGGGTGTAGGAGAGGCCGTAGCCGAACGGGAAGAGCGGAGCCTGTGCCTGCTTCGCATACCAGCGATAGCCGACATCGGCGCCCTCCGGATATTCGACCGGGAAGGAATGGGCGGTGCCGGGCGCGCCGCCGGCGTTGGAGGCGGCATCGTCCTGGGCGGCGATGGCGAGGCCGACCGGCGCCGGGCGCGGTGCCTGGCTCTCGCTCGTCGGGAAGGTGATCGGCAGGCGGCCCGACGGATTGACCTTGCCGAACAGGATATTGGCGATCGCCTCGCCGCCGCGCTGGCCGGGATACCAAGCGGCGAGTACCGCCGGCACCTTGTCGAGCCACGGCATCGTCACCGGGCCGCCGGTCTCCAGCACCACGGCGGTCCTCGGGTTGGCGGCGGCGACGGCGGCGATCAGCGCGTCCTGGCCGTCGGGCAGCGCGAGATCATGGACGTCCTCCGCCTCGGTCCGCCACTGGGTGGCGAACACCAGCGCGATGTCGGCGGACTTGGCGGCGGCGGCCGCGGCGGCGGGATCGCTGCCGTCGACATAGCGGACGTCGGCACCGGGCAGCATCGCCCGTATCGCCTTCAACGGCGAGGAGCCATGCCAGGTGGTCCGCGCGAAGGAGGCGGCGGGGCCGCTCTTGAGCGGGATCTCGATCGGCACGCCGCCGACCGAGCGGACCTGCGACGATCCGCCGCCGGACAGCACGCCGACATCGGCATGGCCGCCGATCAGCACCACCGTCGTGGCGGTCGCCGCGAGCGGAAGCAGCCCGCCCTTGTTACGGAGCAGGACGATGCCCTCCTCGGCGGCCTTCTGCGCGACCAGCGCGTGCGCGGCATAGTCGATCGGCTCGACCGCGGCGGGCGACGGATGGTCGTAGAGGCCGCTCGAGACGATGCCGGTCAGGATGTGGGTGACCATCGCATCGAGCCGGGCCTGCGGCACGTCGCCCTTGGCCACCGCGTCCCGCAGCTTGGCGCGGAAGAAATCGCCGCTGTCGAGTTCGGCGCCCGAATCCTGATCGAGTCCGGCGTTCGCCGCCTTGACGGTCGAGTGGACGGCGCCCCAATCGGACATCACCCAGCCCTTGTAGCCCCAGTCGCCGCGCAGCACGGAGGTCAGCAGCTCGTGGCTCTCGCAGCTATGGTCGCCATTGACGAGGTTGTAGGAGCACATCACCGATCCGGGCTGCCCCTTCTCGATCCCGATCTGGAAGGCGAGCAGATCGCTTTCATGCAGCGCCGGTTGCCCGATCCGCGCGTCATAGACCATGCGGCCGGTTTCCTGCGCGTTGAGCGCATAATGCTTGATCGTCGAGACGATATGGTTGCTCTCGACACCCTTGATGCTGGCGCCGGCGAGCAGGCCGGACAGCAAGGGGTCTTCGCCCAGATATTCGAAATCGCGGCCGCCCCATGGATCGCGGGTGAGGTTGACGCCGCCGGCCAACAGCACGTTGAAGCGCTTGGCGCGCGCTTCGGCGCCGATCATCGCGCCGCCTTCATAGGCGACCTGCGGATCGAAGCTGGCAGCGGTGGCGAGGCTGGCGGGGAGCGCGGTGGCGACGTCGCCCTTGCGCTGCTCGACCTGGTTGGCGACGCCGAGGCTAGCGTCGCTTTCCCGCAGCGTCGGGATGCCGAGGCGGGGGATGCCGACCATCTCGCCGGCCGATGGGATCATGTCGGTCGGCGCGCCGGGCTTGCCGGTGGCGAAGGGCGGGAACCAGGTGCGGACGATCTGGAGCTTCTCGTCCTGCGTCATCTGGCCGACGATGGCCCGCGCACGCGCTTCGGGCGAGAGGCTGAGGTTCAGCCACGGCTTGGCGGGGGCCGCCAGCACCGGCGCGGTGAGCGCGAGCGCGGCACTGCCGAGCAGGACGGATCGAAGGATAGAGCGGGTCGCGCGCATAAAACCTCTCAGTTGCGGTGATAGTGATCGATCAGCGATCGATGATCAGGAAGCGCCTGCACCGCCTGCGGCGCGGCCTGGCGGACCTTCGCGAAGGCGGCCATGGCATCGCGGGCCTGGGCCTGGCTATCGGCCGAAACGCCGGCGAAGGCGCCGGTGCCGGCCTCGGTGGCGAAGCCCATGCCGTGCAGGATGAACGCCCAGCTCGGCGGCAGGAAGGTCTGCTCGTCCATGACGAAATCGAAGCGGGACGGGAGCCGGCGGCGCCATTGCGCGATCTTGTCGCGCAGCCCCTCGGGCCAGCTCGCCGGATCGCGATTGTCGCGCCAATAGGCGGTGTCGGTGCGACGGCTGACGCAATAATGGAGCTTGAGGAACTCGACGATCGCGTCGAAGCGCGCGGGCATCTGGCGGTTGAAGTTGCGCGCCGCCGCGTCGATCGCGGCGCGATCGACCGGGCCGCGCAGCATGTCCGCGACCATCCGCGCGGCGACCTCGATCAGCATGATCCCGGTCGATTCCAGCGGCTCGAAAAAGCCCGCCGAGAGCCCGATCGCGATGGTGTTGCCGATCCATTGCCGTGTCCGGTAGCCGGTGCGGAACTGGAGCTTGCGGATGTTCAGGGCCTCGCCCGCCGGGCCGGCATAGCGGCGGATCACCGCCTCGGCCGCGTCGTCGGACATGTGGCGGCTGGAATAGACGCAGCCGGTGCCGCGCCGCGTCGGCAGGCCGATGTCCCAGATCCAGCCCGCTTCGTGCGCGGTGGCGTGGGTATAGGGGGCGATCGGCTGGCCGGGCGTCGCGTCCGGGATCTGCATCGCGATCGCGCGATCGTTGAACAGGATATCCTCGACCGACCGGAACGGCGCGCCGAGCGTGTCGCCGATCAGCAGCGCGCGGAAACCCGAGCAATCGATGAAGATATCGCCCGCGATCGGCGCCGATCCATCGGACGCCTGCCGGTCAGCCAGGGTGAGCGAGGCGATGTCGCCGGTCTCGTCGCGGGTGACGGTGGCGACGGTGCCTTCGATGCGGGCGACGCCGTTGGCGGTGGCGACGTCGCGCAGCCAGACGGCGAGCTTGGCCGCGTCGAAATGATAGGCATAGTTCATCGGCCCCGAGAAATCGGGATCCTCGCGCCGCTTCGGCCCGCGACCGGCGCGGATCAGCCGCTCCTGCACGGTCACGGCGTCGGCATAGGAGGGGCGCTGCGGATCGCCGCCGCCGTCCAGCCAATAGGGCAGCAGCCCCGGCTCGTCGCCGCCGAACGGCAGGTTGAAGGGGTGGAAATAGTCGTCGGCATCATGGCCCGGCGTCGGGCCACCCGCCCAGCCGGTGAAGCGCACGCCCTGCTTGAAGGTGGCGTCGCTGGCGCGCAGGAACTCGGCTTCGCTGCGGCCGAGCGTGGCGAGCGTGGAGCGCAGAGTCGGGAAGCTGCCCTCGCCGACCCCGATCGTGCCGATCTCGGTGGATTCGACCAGCGTGATCGCCCAGCCGTCGGGCTGCCCGCCGGCGGGAAGCGCGCGCGACAGATAGGCGGCGGTCAGCCAGCCGGCGGTGCCCCCGCCCACGATGATGATGCGCCTCGTCGTCATGGCGTTCCCGATCTTCGGGTCAGGATAATGGCGGCCATCGCCGGACGAATCCGATGATGGCCGCAGGTTCCGGCGCGAGGGTACGCGCCGGGGGTGGGGAAACGATCAGAATTTGGCGCGGACGCGAACACCCCAGGTGCGCGGCGGTTCGTAGTTCGACAGGAACACCGTGGCGAGGCCGTTGGTGCCCGGCGAGCCGGACACACCCGCGCTGGTGCGGATGCGCTTGTCGTTCACGTTGAGCGCAAAGCCCTCGATCTCGTACCGGCCGCCGGGGGCGGAATAGGTCAGGCCGAGGTCGATCTTGGCATAGGCCTTCTGCTTGTCATAGTCGGTGCCGAGCAGCCCCTTGCCGGCCAGGTTCGCGGGGTCGTAGCCAGCGGTGCCGTCGCCGTTGAAGTAGCTCAGCCAGCTGCGCGTCTCGTAGTGGAGGGTGAAGCGCGGGGTGATGCGCGCGCCATTATCCAGGTTGAAGTCATGCTCGTACACGCCGGTCGCCGAGAAATGCGGCGCGTGCGGCAGCTCGTTGCCCTTGAGGTTCTCGAAGTTCGCCGGATCGACATTGTAGATGCCGTTGTTGACGGTGATCAGCGAGTCGAAGCGGGTATGCTGATAGGTGCCGGCCAGGTTGACGCGATCGTTGCGGGTGATGTTCGCGCTCAGCTCCGCCTCGAAGCCATAGGCCTTGGCGCCCTTGGCATTGGTGGTGATGATCTGGCTGCCGGTGATGTTGCCGGCGTCGTTGCGCGTGGTCGTCGCCTGATTGACCTGATAGCCCTTGAAGTCCTCATAATAGGCCGCAAGGTTCAGCGTCATCCGTCCGCCGAACAGGCGCGACTTGGAGCCGACTTCGTAGTTGGTCAGCGTCTCGGGGCCGGCGAGCAGGCCGCCATCCTCGATATTGCCCGATTTGAAGCCGGTGCTGACGCTGCCATAGACTAATGTGGTGTCGGTCACCTGGGCGTCGGCGCGGGCCAGCCAGGTCACCTTGTTCCACTTGCCCTTGGTGTCGTTGTTCGAGATGCCCCACAGATTGCCGTAGCCGAGCGCGCTGCTCTCCGCATTGAGCGAGTTGACCACATCCTGGGCATTGCCGGCGCCGTTCAGGTCGATGCCGAAGATGCCGGGCAGGGTCGGCGTCGCATAGCAATTGGGGTTCGCGCTGTTAGGCGCGCCGCAATAGGTGATGTTGCGGCCGCCGACGTCCTTCTTCTTGTCGCTGGTGTAGCGGATGCCGCCGGTCAGGTTGATCCAGTTGTTCACATGCCACACCGCCTGGCCGAACGCGGCCCGCGAGTCGATCTCGCGATCGGCTTGGATGAAGGTGCCGGCCCAGTTGAAGGTGCCGTCGCGATAGCCGTTGCGCTGATCGATATCGAAGCGGATCTTGTTGACCTCGTGGCTGTAATAGCCACCCAGAATCCAGTCGATGGTGTTCTTGCCAGTCGACTTCAGCTGCACTTCGTGGCTGGTGAAGTCATAGCGCGAATAGGCAGTGTTGTTCTCGCCGAAGGCGCCGTTGGGCAGCACGATGGTGGTGCCGTCAGCGGCGAGCGAGGGCAGATGCGCGCCGGCATCGGCATCGGAATCGGCGGTCCCGCCGACCCGCGAGAAGCCGAAGATGTAGACCGCCTCGATCTTGTCGCTGACATCGTAGCTCAGGTTCGAGCGCACGCCCCACGAATAACGGTTGGTCTGCGGCGCGGTGTCGACCGCGGCCGACCAGAATTTCTCGCCTGAGCGCGGTGTCTGCATCAGCGACAGGATCGGCGAGCCGGTATCCTTGTAATATTCGCCCGAGACGTTCCAGTGCAGCCGGTTGAGATCCCAGCGGGCCGAGAGGCGGGCCGACTTCTGGTCGCCGGCATCATATTTCTTGCCGCTGGTGACATAGGCCGAGCGATTGATGCCGGGCACGTCAGGTGCCTGCTGGTAGCTGATATAGCCGTCGTGGCGATCGGTGATGAACGCCGCGCGGATCGCGAAATTGTCGGTGACGGGGATGTTGACCATGCCCTTCACGCCGAAGCGGTTGTACGAGCCGCCGGTCGCCTCGACATTGGCGTGGAAGCCATCGAGCGTGGGCTTGGCGGTGATCAGGCTGATCGCGCCGACGGTGGCGTTGCGGCCGAACAGCGTGCCCTGCGGGCCGCGCAGCACTTCGACGCGCTCCATGTCGTACATCAGCGCCGAGGCGCCCTGCGCGCGCGGGCTGTAGATGCCGTCGACATAGATCGCGACTTCGGGATCGGCGACCTCGGTATAGGCCGAGTCGTTGCCGATGCCGCGCATCGTCAGCAGGATGCCGCCCTGGTCGCCCTGCTGGGCGAAGTGGAGGCTGGGCACGAAATCGGCGAGGCCCTTCACGTCCTGCACCTGCGCCCGGTCGAGCGAGGCCTGGCTGAACGCGGTGATCGCGATCGGGGTCTTTTCGAGGCTGGTCTCACGCTTGGTCGCGGTGACGACGATTTCTTGCACCTGGCTCAGATCATTGGCGGAATTGGTGCTGGCGGTGACGGCGGGCGCGGCCTGCGGCGTGGTCTCCGCATCCTGTGCAAACGCCGTCGATGTCAGAAAAAGTGCGGCCGCAAGCGAAGTGCTCGCGGCAAGAATATGCCGGGTCATGGAATCCTCCCTGTGTCTCGCTCAGTTTCATGAGCTTGCCGGCCTTCAAACAGATGCTGACATAGATGTCAAAAGTTTTTGACATCGTTGTCTGGTCGGGGGCGCGGTGCGGCACTTGCGCCACACCGCGGCTGGCGTGGCAGGATCCCGTTATGCGTCTCCAGGCTTCCGGCTATGATGATCCCCGAGTTCCCGTCTGTCAGGGGCGGACGCGAAGCATGAGGAATGCGCGATGACCAATCTTCCCGCGAAGCCTGCCGGTGGTAAGATATTCGCCTTGGGCGACCTCCGGCCGCGACTGGCGGAAGGGGTATTCGTCGCGCCGGGTAGCGTCCTCATCGGGGATGTCGCGATCGGCGAGGGATCGAGCATCTGGTTCAACTGCACGCTGCGCGCCGACGTCGAAGCGATCCGCATCGGCGCGCGCAGCAATGTGCAGGATGGCAGCGTCGTCCATGCCGATCCCGGCGCGCCGACGGTGATCGGCGACGATGTGCTGGTCGGTCACATGGCGATGCTCCACGGCTGCACCATCGCCGACGGCGGCTTCGTCGGCATGGGCGCGACCTTGCTCAACGGATCGACGGTGGAGAGCGACGGGATGCTCGGCGCCGGTGCGCTTCTGACCGGCGGCAAGACGGTGGGTGCAGGGGAATTATGGGCCGGGCGCCCGGCGAAGTTCGTCCGCACTCTGAGCGAGGCGCAGATTGCCGAGATGCGGCAGGGGGCGATGCGCTATGCGGAGAATGCCCGGCGCTACCTGCGGGATCTGCGGCCGCTCTGACTTTCCGATGGCACGGGGGTTGGCGGCCTCGCCGACTTGCGATACGCTGTGATCACAGTGATGCGACGCTCGGGGGATATATGGCGGATGTGCTGACGATCGAAGGGCTCGCCATGCCCGCCGATGCGATCATCGACGGCGCACCCTTCATGCCCGCCCACTCCTTCGAGAATGTGACGCCGCGTGACGGCAGCGTGATCGGGCGGGTGGCGCTGTGCGGCCCGGCGGATGTCGATCGCGCCGTCGCCTCGGCGCGCGCCGCCTTCGAGGACGGGCGGTGGCGCGATCTGCCCTATAATGACAAGAAGGCGGTGCTGTTCCGCCTCGCCGACCTGATCGACGCGCATGCCGAGGAGCTGGCGACGCTGGAAAGCCTCGACATGGGCAAGCCGATCGCCGACGCGCGCGCCTTCGACATCCCGGCATCGGCGAAGACCTTCCGTTATTATGCCGAGGCGCTCGACAAGCTTTATGGCGAGGTTGGCCCGCATCATCCCGGCCGCATCTCGTGGGTGGTGCATGAGCCGCTGGGCGTGGTCGGGGCGATCGTGCCGTGGAACTTCCCGCTCAACATGGCGGCGTGGAAGGTCGCACCGGCGCTGGCGATGGGCAATTCGGTAATATTGAAGCCCGCCGAGCAATCGCCGCTCACCGCGATCCGCCTCGGCGAACTGGCGCTGGAGGCAGGGCTGCCGCCGGGCGTGCTCAACGTCATCCCCGGCACCGGCGAGGTCACTGGCCAGGCGCTGGCGCGACACCGGGACGTCGACATGATCGCCTTCACCGGCTCCGGCCCGGTCGGCGGGCTGCTGATGCGCTATGCCGGCGAGAGCAACCTCAAGCGCGTCTCGCTCGAACTCGGCGGCAAATCCCCGCAGATCGTGTTCGCGGACTGCCCCGACAGGGAGGCGGCAGCGCAGGCGGCGGCGTGGGCGATCTTCTTCAACCAGGGCGAGGTCTGCACCGCCGGATCGCGGCTGCTGGTGCAGAACAGCATCAAGGCGGAGTTCGTCGCGCGCGTCGTCGAGATCGCGAGGGGGATCGTGCCGGGCGATCCGCTCGATCCCGCCACCCGCTTCGGCGCGATGGTCAGCGAGGAGCAGATGCAGAGCGTGCTGCGTCGCATCGATCGCGCCAAGGCCGATGGCGCGACGCTGCTGCTTGGCGGCGAGCGGGTGCGCGCGGAGAGCGGCGGCTTCTACATCACCCCGACGGTGTTCGACGATGTCGATCCGGCCTCGGCGCTGGCGCAGGAGGAGGTGTTCGGCCCTGTGCTCGGCGCGATCGGCTTCGACACGCCCGAGGAGGCGTTCCGGCTCGCCAACGGCACCGTCTACGGGCTGGCGGCGGGCGTCTGGACGGCGGACGTGAACCTCGCCCACCGTGCGGCGCGCGCGATCCGCGCGGGGCTGGTGTGGATCAATGGCTGGGATGCCTGCGACATCACCATGCCGTTCGGCGGCTTCCGCCAATCGGGCTTCGGGCGCGACCGATCGATGCACGCGCTGGAGAAATATGCCGACATGAAGTCCGTTTCGATCAGCTTCACAGGTGCGCGATGAAGGGCTTCGCGGCAGATCCGCAGGAAGCTCATGGCTTCCTGGCCGCGCATCCAGATATCGAATATTTCGAGATGTTCTTCACTTCGCTGGGCGGCGTTCCGCGTGGCAAGCGGCTGCGCCGTTCGGAATTGCTGAAGCTTTATGAGGGATCGGCCTTTCTGCCCGGATCGATCGTCGCGGTGGATATCCTCGGCGCCGATTGCGAGGACACCGGCATGGTGTGGGAGACCGGCGACGCCGATCGCATCGCCCGCGCGGTGCCGGGCGGGCTCGTCCCCGCGCCGTGGCTGGGCGAGGATGTCGCGCAGGTGATGTGCTCGCTGCACGATCTGGACGGGGAGATCACGCCGTTCGATCCGCGCGCGGTGCTGGCGCGGGTGCTCGATCGCTTCGCCGCCGACGGGCTGACCCCGGTGGTGGCGTGCGAGATGGAATTCTATCTGGTCGAGAGCCGGCGGGGCAGGGTGTCGCTCCGCAGCTCGCCCTTCACCCGGCGCAAGCCTGCCGCCAACGAGGCGCACGGCCTGTCCGAGACCGAGGACGCCGCCGATTTCCTGCGCGCGCTGTGGCGGGCGGCGGACGCGCAGGGCGTGCCGGTCGAGGGGGCGAGTTCAGAGGCGTCGCCGGGCCAGCTCGAACTGACCCTCCACCACCAGGCCGACGCGCTGAAGGCGGGCGATCACGCCATCCTGTTCAAGCGCATCGCCAAGGGCGTCGCCCGCCCGCTCGGCTGCGAGGCGACCTTCATGGCCAAGCCCTTCGCCGAGATCGCGGGCTCGGGCATGCACATCCACATGTCGATGCTGGATGCGGCCGGCGCCAACATCTTCGCGGCGGAGGCGGCGGAGGGCACGCCCGCGCTCGCCCACGCGATCGGCGGCATGGCGCAGACGATGGCGGACGCGATGGCCGTGCTGGCGCCCAACGCCAACAGCTTCCGCCGCTATGTCGCGCGCAGCTACGCGCCGGTGTCGCCGACCTGGGGGATCAACAACCGCACCGTGGCGCTGCGCATTCCGGCCGGCTCCGCCGCCTCGCGCCGGGTCGAGCATCGCGTCGCCGGGGCCGACGCCAACCCCTATCTGGCGCTGGCGGTGGTGCTGGCCGGGGCGCATCATGGCCTGACGAACAATATCGATCCGGGCGCGATGACGCTGGGCGATGGCTATTCAGCGCCGGTCGCGGCGGGTGATCCGCTGCCGACCGATTGGCTCAAGGCGATCGATCGCTTCGAGGCGTCCAGCGTGATGCGCGACTATCTGGGTGATGCCTTCGTTGATCTCTACGCCACGGTGAAACGCACCGAGCAGGCCCGCTTCAACGCTGCGGTGACCTCGCTCGATTACGACTGGTATCTCCAGAATGCGTGAGCCTCTCCTCCTCCGTTCGTCCCGAGCGAAGTCGAGGGATGCGAGGCGGGCGATATGCAGGCGTGTCTCGACTTCGCTCGACACGAACGGGTGCGGTGAGGGGATGGGCGCATGAGCACCGAGCAGCCCTGGCGCCAGGCGAAAGGCCCGTTCGCGGCGGTGTTCGCGGCGCCGGCGCTGTGGCTGTTCGTCTTCTTCCTCGTGCCGCTCGCGGTGATCTGGGCGTACAGCTTCGGTCGCACCGTGGGCCTCACCGACATCGCGATCGACGGCACCTTCTCCAACTATGCGCGCATCGCCGATCCTGTCTACGTCCAGGTGTTCGTCAAGTCGTTGGGCTATGCGGCGCTCACCACTTTCCTCTGCCTGATCGTCGGCTTTCCGGTGGCGCTGGCGATCACCTTCGCCGGGCCGAAGGCGAAGGTGTGGCTGCTGCTGCTGATCATGCTGCCCTTCTGGACCAACCTGCTGGTCCGCACCTATGCGCTGATGGCGGTGCTCAGGACCGAGGGCTTCATCAACGACATCATCGGCTGGGTCGGGCTCGGGCCGTGGCCGCTGCTCCACAATAATTTCGCGGTGGTGGTCGGGCTGGTCTACGTCAACCTGCCCTTTCTGGTGCTGCCGCTCTATTCGGCGCTGGACCGGCTCGACCGTTCGCTGCTGGAGGCGAGCCTCGATCTCGGCGCGGGGCATGTCCGTACCATCTTTTCGGTGGTGGTGCCGCTGGCGCTGCCCGGCATCCTCTCGGGCATCCTGATCACCTTCATCCCGGCGATGGGCTCCTACCTGACGCCGGACCTGCTCGGCGGGCCGGACAGCCAGATGATCGCCAACGTTATCGAGCGCCAGTTCAAGCGCGCCAACGACTGGCCGTTCGGCGCGGCTTTGTCCTTCGTGCTGATGTACCTGACCTTCGCCGCGATCGCGGTGCAGGCGATGATCGCCCGGCGGCGGAAGGGGCTGGAGGGATGATCATGGGCCTTCCCCCGTTCGTCCCGAGCGCAGTCGAGGGACATGCAGCGGGCGCGGCGCAAGCGTGTCTCGACTTCGCTCGACACGAACGGGGGAGGGCGCGGATATGAGCCGCAGCAAGGCCGCACCGCTCGACTATCTCGCTCGCTGGCCGCTGCGGCTGTGGTTGGCGCTGGTCACTATCTTCCTCTACGCGCCGCTGCTGACTTTGGTGGTGTTCAGCTTCAACGACAGCCGCCGCAACATCGTCTGGCAGGGCTTCACACTCGACTGGTACGGTGCCGTCTTCAACGACAGCGACCTGCTCGTCGCGTTTGGCAATTCGCTGACCATCGCCGCGCTCTCCACGCTGATCAGCCTGGTGCTCGGCGCGCTGGTCGCGGTCGCCTGCTGGCGGTTCCGCTTTCCGTGGAAGCCGGCGTTCGAGGGCGCGCTGGCGTTGCCGATCGTGGTGCCGGAGATCTGCATGGGCGTCGCCATGCTGGTGTTCTTCTCGCGGATCATGGCGTGGCCGGCCGATCTGCCATGGCCGTTCAGCCTCGGCGCGATCGTCATCGCGCACATCTCGTTCAGTTTTCCGTTCGTCGCGGTGATCGTGCGGGCGCGGCTCGCCTCGTTCAACCGCGAGTTGGAGGAGGCAGCGAAGGATCTCGGCGCCTCGGAATGGCGCGCCTTCATGGATGTGCTGGTGCCGCACATGAAGCCGGCGCTGATCGCGGGCGCGCTGCTCGCCTTCACGCTCAGCCTCGACGATTTCGTCATCACCTTCTTCACCGCCGGGCCCGATACGGTGACCTTCCCGGTGAAGGTCTATTCGATGGTGCGCTTCTCGGTGACGCCAGAGGTCAACGCCGCCTCGACTTTGCTGATCGTGGTGACGGTGGTGCTGACCGCGATCGGCCTCAGGATGCAGGGGCGGGATATCGCCAAGATGGAAGGGGGACAGTGATTTGGCCGAGCCGCTGATCCGGATCGAGGGCGTTTCCAAGCGCTTCGGCGATTTCGCCGCGGTCGACGATGTGTCGCTGGATATCGTCGAGGGCGAGTTCTTCGCGCTGCTCGGGCCGTCGGGCTGCGGCAAGACGACTTTGCTCCGGATGCTCGCCGGGCTGGAGGTGCCGACCGAAGGCCGCATCCTGATCGACGGTCAAGACATGGCCGGGGTCGGGCCGAACAAGCGCCCGGTCAACATGGTGTTCCAGTCCTACGCGGTGTTCCCGCACATGACCGTCGAACAGAATGTCGGCTATGGCCTGCGCATCGACGGCGTGCCGGAGAAGGAGCGGCGGACCCGCGTCCACGACGCGTTGGCGCTGGTCAAGCTCGACGGCTTCGAGACGCGCAAGCCCGATCAGCTGTCCGGCGGCCAGCGCCAGCGCGTCGCGCTCGCCCGCGCATTGGTCAAGCGGCCGCGCGTGCTGTTGCTGGACGAGCCGCTGTCGGCGCTGGATGCCAAGCTGCGCGAGGCGATGCGCTCCGAGCTGGCGATCATTCAGGACAAGGTCGGCGTCACCTTCGTGATGGTGACCCACGACCAGGACGAGGCGCTGGCGATGGCCTGCCGCTGCGGGGTGATGAACAAGGGCGTGCTCCAGCAGGTCGCGAACCCGAGCGATCTCTACGAATATCCCGCCAACCGCTTCGTCGCCGATTTCATCGGCAGCGTGAACCTGTTCGAGGGGCGGCTGGTGCAGGATCTGGCCGCGCAGGCGCTGATCGAGGCGGACGGTGCGCGCGTCTGGGTCGATCATGGCGTCACCGGCGCGGAGGGCGGCACGGTCTGGGCGGCGCTGCGCCCCGAGAAGATCGAGCTCGCCCACCGCGAACCCGATGCGCCGCCACCGGCGCTGGCGCCGGGCACCCCCGAAGGCGCCAACCTGCTCGCCGGCACGGTCAGGCATTTCTCCTATCTCGGCAGCGAGACGGTCTATGAGATCGAGGTGGCGGGCGGCCGCATGGTCAAGGTGCTGCGCTCCAACGTGCGGCGCTACGAGGATCGCGGCTTCGATACCGACCAGCCGGTGTGGCTGAGCTGGTCGCCGCAGTCGCCCGCGGTGCTGCTGTCGTGAGCGATATTTCCCCGCCGTGCTCCTGCGAACGCAGGAGCCCAGGGCAGCGGGTGCCGCGCCAGTGGCTCTGGGCTCCTGCGTTCGCAGGAGCACGGAAAGGCGTGCCGCGATGACCCGCCCGCTGATCGGCATCTCGGCCGATACCCGCGCCTATGGCGAGGAGACGGCGCAGCTGGTCATCGAGCGCTATATGGAGGCGGTGATCCGCCACGCCGGTGTCGATGCGGTGCTGATCCCGGCGCGGCCCGACCTGATCGACGCGAAGTCCGTCGCCGCGCGGCTCGATGGTCTGCTGCTCACCGGCAGCCCGTCCAATGTCGCCCCGGCGCGCTACGGCGATGCGAGCGACGGCGACGGCCCCTTCGATCCCGGCCGCGACGAGATGACCGCGCGGCTGATCGCGGCGATGATCGATCGCGCGCGCCCAGTGCTCGGCATCTGCCGCGGCTTCCAGGAACTGAACGTCGCCTTCGGCGGCACGCTGGCACGCGATCTCGGCGCGGAGGGGCGCCCGCTCAGCCATCATGCGCCCGACGGCGTCCCGCTGCCCGATATGTTCGGCCACCGGCATGACGTGATCCTCACCCCCGGCGGGGTGCTGGCGCGGGCCTTCGGGCGCGAGCGGCTCGCGGTCAATTCGGTGCATTTCCAGGGCGTCGGCCGGCTCGGCGAGGGGCTTTCGATCGAGGCGCAAGCGCCCGACGGGGTGGTCGAGGCGATCTCGGCCAGCCCCAACCGCGCCCCGATCCTCGCCGTCCAATGGCATCCCGAATGGCAGACCGACCGCGATGCCGCCTCGCAGGGCATCTTCCACATCTTTGGCCGCGCGTTGCGGGGGGAAGACCCCATCAGCGCCGATCGTGTCGAGCGCAGTCGAGACACGCAGCACCCAGCCTCCACGTCCCCCGACTGCGCTCGGGACGAACGGGAAGAAACCGCATGACCCGCCGCAACCACGACATCGCCGAACTGCGCCGCCTCGACGTCGCGCATCATCTGCCGGCGCAATCCTCCTACAAGCTCCAGCGCGACATCGGCGGCAGCCGGATCATCGTGCGCGCAGAAGGATCGACCATCTATGATGGCGACGGCAATGCCATCCTCGACGGCATGGCAGGCCTCTGGTGCGTCGATGTCGGCTATGGCCGTGCGGAACTGGCCGAGGTGGCGCGCGAGCAGATGCTCGAACTGCCTTTCTACAACACCTTCTTCCGCACCGCGACGCCGCCGCCGATTGCGCTGGCGACCAAGCTCGCCGGGCTGCTCGGCGGCGAACTCCAGCATATCTTCTTCAATTCGTCGGGCTCGGAATCGAACGACACCGTGTTCCGGCTGGTCCGCACCTATTGGGACATCAAGGGCGAGCCGCAGCGCAAGACCTTCATCAGCCGCCGCAACGCCTATCATGGCTCGACCGTGGCCTCGGCCAGCCTCGGCGGCATGAGCTACATGCATGTGCAGGGCGATCTGCCGATCCCCGGCGTCGAGCATGTCATGCAGCCCTATTGGTTCGGCGACGGCTTCGGCGAGGATCCCGTGGCGTTCGGCGCGCGCGCCGCGCAGGATATCGAGGATCGCATCCTCGCCATCGGCCCGGAGAAGATCGCGGCATTCATCGGCGAGCCGGTGCAGGGCGCCGGCGGCGTCATCATCCCGCCGGACGGCTATTGGCAGCAGGTCGAGGCGATCTGCCGCAAATATGGCATCCTGCTGGTCCTGGACGAGGTGATTTGCGGCTTCGGCCGGCTCGGCGAATGGTTCGGCTTCCAGAAATTCGGGGTGACGCCCGACATCGTCTCGATGGCGAAGGGGCTGTCGTCGGGCTATCTGCCGATCTCGGCCACCGCCGTCTCCCGCGCCATCGTCGAGACGCTGCGCTCGGTCGACGATGATTTCGTCCATGGCTACACCTATTCGGGCCATCCCGTCGCGGCGGCGGTGGCGCTGCGCAATCTCGAGATCATCGAGCGCGAGCAGCTGGTCGATCGGGTCCGTTCGGACGTCGGCCCCTATTTCGCCGCCGCGCTCGCCCGGCTGGCGGCGCATCCGCTGGTCGGCGAGGCGCGCTCGCTGGGGCTGATCGGTGCGGTCGAGATCGTCGCCGAGAAGGGCACCAACCGGCGCTTCGGCGGCCGCGAGGGCATGGCCGGCCCGATGGTCCGCGATGCCTGCATCGCCGGCGGGCTGATGGTCCGTGCGGTGCGCGACAGCATCGTGATGTGCCCGCCCTTCATCATCACCCATGAGGAGATCGACCGCATGGTCGCGATCATCGCCGCCGCGCTCGACCAGGTGGCGGAGACGCTGCGCGCGCTCGACTTGCCGCTGCTCGAAGGGGCAGGCGAGGGGCTGTGAGATATTCGCTCTCAGCACCAACATCCGTTCGGCCTGAGCCCGTTCGGAGGCTATGCTGCGCGGTAGCTGCGCGTCGATGGCGCACGGCACGAACGGACGCTTGAGATGGGAACGGACATGAAACCCGACATCGATGCCACCTTCGCCAACTGGATACGGGAAAAGGGCATCAGCGAGGTCGAATGCCTCGTCCCCGACATGAACGGCGTGATCCGCGGCAAGGTGTGGCCCGCCGGCAAGTTCGTCTCCTCGGTGAAGAGCGACTCGCTGCGCCTGCCGTCGAGCGTCTTCTCGGTCACTGTCACCGGCCAATATGCCGACGAGCCGGGCGACGAGGAGGCATTCAGCGATCGCGACGTCTCGCTCCACCCGGACCCGGCGACGCTGTGCGTCGCGCCGGGCTTCAAGACGCCGACCGCCTTCGTCTTCGCGGATGCCTATCACAAGGGTGGCGGACCCTATGAGATCAGCCCGCGCCATGTGCTGAAGAAGGTGCTCAGCCTCTATGACGAGATGGGCTGGAAGATCGTGGTCGCGCCCGAGCTCGAATTCTACCTCACCCAGGTCAACACCGATCCCGACCTGCCGCTGGAGCCGCCGGCCGGTCGATCGGGCCGCGCCGAGACCTCGCCGCAACCCTACGGCCTCGAAGCGGTCACCGAATATGAGGATCTGATCGAGGACATCTACGAATATGCCGAGACGGCCTCGCTCCATCTCGACACGATGATCCACGAGGCGGGCACCGCCCAGCTCGAGATCAACTTCAACCATGGCGATCCCATCCACCTGTGCGACCAGGTGACGTTGTTCAAGCGTATCGTCCGCCAGGTCGCGCTCAAGCACGGCGTCTACGCCACCTTCATGGCCAAGCCGCACGAGAACCAGCCCGGCTCGGCGATGCACCAGCATATCTCCGCGGTGGATTCCAAGACCGGCCAGAACCTGTTCGGCACCGGCAAGGGCAAGGAGGGGCTGACCAAGACCTTCCGCCACTTCGTCGGCGGGCTGCAGACCCTGCTGCCCGAGGTGGCGCCCTTGTTCGCCCCCAACGTCAACAGCTTCCGGCGGATGCGGCCCGATCATTCGGCGCCGATCAACCTGCAATGGGGCTATGACAATCGATCCTGCGGCCTGCGCGTGCCGATCACCGATCTACCCAACACCCGTGTCGAGAATCGCGTGCCCGGCGCCGATGCCAACGCCTATCTGGCGGTCGCGGCGTCTTTGGTGTGCGGCTATATCGGCGTGCGTGACGGCATCAAGCCGGAGGCCATGGTCGAGGGCAACGCCTATCGCCATGCCCGCACCCTGCCACGCAATCTCGACGAGGCGCTGTTCCGCATGGTCCAGTGCAAGGAGGTGATCGAGATCCTCGGCGAGGATTTCATCCGCGCCTTCCACCGCATCAAGTCCGACGAGCTCAACGCCTATGAAGGCGTGATCAGCTCGTGGGAGCGCGACCATCTGCTGCTGAAGGTGTGATGCACAAAATAATTGCAGATACTTCGTTCGTCCTGAGCTTGTCGAAGAATGTGCCGCAGGCGCGACGCCGGTAGCACGCACTTCGACAGGCTCAGTGCGAACGGATTCCATGCGAGACGACCGGAGACGCGCATGTCCAATATCCCCAACGACCTCTCCGCCTTCTGGATGCCGTTCACCGACAATCGCGGCTACAAGGCCGAGCCGCGGATGTTCGCCAAGGCGGCGGGGATGCATTATTGGACGCCCGACGGGCGGCAGGTGCTCGACGGCACCGGCGGGCTGTGGTGCGTCAATGCCGGCCATTGCCGCGCGCCGATCACCCAGGCGATCGCGCAGGCCGCCGGCGAGCTCGATTTCGCGCCGACCTTCCAGCTCGCCCATCCGTCGGTGTTCCGGCTGGCGACCCGGCTCGCCGCGATCACGCCCGAAGGGCTGGACCATATCTTCTTCACCAATTCGGGCTCTGAATCGGTGGATACCGCGCTCAAGATCGCGCTCGCCTACCAGCGGTCGATCGGGCAGGGGACACGGACCCGGCTGATTGGTCGCCAGCGCGGCTATCACGGGGTCAATTTCGGCGGCGTCTCGGTCGGCGGGATCGTTGGCAACCGGCGGCAATTCCTGTCGCTGCCCGGCGTCGATCATCTCCGCCACACCCATAGCCACGAACACCAGGCGTTCACGCGCGGTCAGCCCGCATGGGGCGCGCACCTCGCCGACGAGTTGGAGGGGCTGGTCGCGCTCCACGGCGCCGAGACGATCGCGGCGGTGATCGTCGAGCCGATGGCGGGATCGACCGGGGTGCTGCCCCCGCCGGTCGGCTATCTGGAGAAGCTCCGCGCGATCACCGCGAAGCACGGCATCCTGCTGATCTTCGATGAG
The DNA here is from genome assembly GCF_027625475.1 of Sphingomonas abietis. Taxonomy (NCBI): domain Bacteria; kingdom Pseudomonadati; phylum Pseudomonadota; class Alphaproteobacteria; order Sphingomonadales; family Sphingomonadaceae; genus Sphingomonas; species Sphingomonas abietis. The sequence continues at coordinate 2,829,699 of NZ_CP115174.1, read as the reverse complement.
GTGATCACCGGCTTCGGCCGGTTGGGCGCGCCATTCGCGGCGCAGGCGTTCGGGGTGACGCCCGACCTGATCACCATGGCCAAGGGGCTGACCAACGGCGCGGTGCCGATGGGCGCGGTCGCCGCCGTCGGCTTCGTCCACGACGGCATCGTGAACAACGCGCTGCCGGGGATCGAGCTGGCCCATGGCTACACCTATTCGGGCCATCCGCTCGCCGCCGCCGCCGGACTGGCGACGCTCGACATCTATGCCGACGAGGGCCTGTTCGAGCGCAGCGCCGCGCTCACCGACGTCTGGGCGGACGCGATCCACGGCCTGCGCGATCTCGACGTCATCCACGATATCCGCACCTGCGGTTTCGTCGCCGGCGTGGAGATGAAGCCGAAGCCCGGTGCACCGGGCGCGCGCGGCAAGGCCGTGTTCCACCGCGCCTTCGACGACGGCCTACTGGTCCGCGCCACCGCTGACACCATCGCGCTGTCGCCGCCGCTGATCGCCAGCGAGGCCGAGATCGGCGAGATTGTGGACAGGCTGCGCGCCGCGATCGTCGCGGCGGCCTGAGGGCCATTCACACGCGATCAGGCGGCGGCGACCTTCGGGATGATCACCGATTGCAGCGCGGCCGAGAGGGAGACGAGCAGCGCGCGGGGGGTATAGGGCTTCTCGCACACCGGGGCGTCATGGAATTCGGGCGGAATATCCTCGGCATAGCCGGTCGCGAAGACGAACGGCACGCCCAGTTCCCGTAACCGGCTGGCGACCCCGAACGAGCGCCCGTCGAGCCCGATATCGATGATCGCGGCATCGGGGGCGTGGTGATCGTAATTGATCATGTCGAGCGCTTCGATCTCGGTCAGTACCGGCCCGATCGGCCAGCCGCCGGCCCCCGCGATCGTCTCGGCGATCACTTCGCCGATCAGGCTATTGTCTTCAACGATGAGGACGCGCTTGTCGACGATGTGATGCATGGACCACCTCCCTGCCAGCGGCAATTTGGCGGCGAAGGCGGTAAACAAAGAGTTAAATCTGGGTAGGATTAAGGATTTTTAGACGAAAGTATGATCGCGCCGAGCGGGCGTCGCGGGAGCGTCGCGACGGCGGGTGCCATGTTCCGGCTCGCCACTCACGGTCTGCATCCCTATATGCCCGGGCATCATGCCGACCTTCGCCAAGATTTGCGGGCTTTCCACACCCGAGACCGTATCGGCCGCCACGCGGGGCGGGGCCAGTCATGTCGGCTTCGTCTTCTTCCCGAAGAGCCCGCGCGACATCGTGCCCGAACAGGCCGGTGAACTGGTCACGCCGGAGGCAGTGGGCCGGATCGGCGTGTTCGTCGATCCCGACGATGCGCTGCTTCTTCATGCGGTGCGCGGTGCGCGGTTGACCGGCGTCCAGCTGCACGGTGACGAGAGTCCGGAACGGGTCGCGGCGGTGAAGGCGCGGCTGGGCATCGAGGTGTGGAAGGCGGTGCCGGTGCGCACCCGCGCCGATCTCGACGCGGCGAAGCTGTATCGGGGGGCCGCCGATCGCATCCTTTATGACGCCAAGACCCCCAAGGGCACCCTGCCGGGTGGCATGGGGTTGCGCTTCGATTGGAAACTGCTGGAAGGGTTCGGCCACCCGCTGCCCTGGGCGCTGTCGGGCGGTCTCGATGTGGCTAATATTGCCGAGGCCGTGCGGATCACCGGAACCCGGCTGGTCGATGTCTCCTCGGGCGTGGAGCGTGCGCCAGGCGTCAAGGATGTGGACAAGATCGCCGCCTTCCTCCAAGCGACGGCTCAATCATGACGAGCCTGACACCCCACGGGGCAAACTCCCTCCGCGCCCAGCCCGATGCTGATGGCCATTTCGGTGAATTTGGCGGCCGCTACGTCGCCGAGACGCTGATGCCGCTGATCCTCGACCTCGAGCGCGAATATCGCGCGGCGCAGGTGGACGAGGGATTCCATGCCGAGCTGGACGGGCTGCTCAAGCATTTCGTCGGCCGGCCGAGCCCGCTTTATTATGCCGAGGGACTGACCAAGGCGCTGCGCCGCGATGCGCCCGCCGGGCCAGACGGGAAAAGGCGCGGCCCGAAGATCTATTTCAAGCGCGAGGATCTGAACCACACCGGCGCGCACAAGATCAACAATTGCATCGGCCAGATCCTGCTCGCCATCCGCATGGGCAAGACGCGGATCATCGCCGAGACCGGCGCCGGCCAGCATGGCGTCGCCACCGCCACCGTCGCGGCGCGCTTCGGCCTGCCCTGTACGATCTTCATGGGCGCGGTGGATGTCGCCCGCCAGCAGCCCAACGTGTTCCGCATGAAGCTGCTCGGCGCCGAGGTCCGCTCGGTCACCTCCGGCGCGCAGACGCTCAAGGATGCGATGAACGAGGCGATGCGCGATTGGGTCGCGAACGTCGACGACACCTTCTACATCATCGGCACCGCCGCCGGCCCGCATCCCTATCCCGAGTTGGTGCGCGACTTCCAGTCGGTGATCGGTATCGAATCCCGCGCCCAGATCCTGGAGGCGGAGGGGCGCCTGCCGGATCTGCTGATCGCGGCGGTGGGCGGCGGATCGAACGCCATCGGCCTCTTCCATCCCTTCCTCGACGATCCGCAAGTGGCGATGCTCGGCATCGAGGCGGCCGGGCATGGCATGGACACCGACAAGCACGCCGCCAGCCTCAATGGCGGCCGCCCCGGCGTCCTCCACGGCAACCGCACCTATCTGCTGCAGGACGAGGACGGCCAGATCACCGAGGCGCATTCGATCTCGGCGGGGCTCGACTATCCGGGCATCGGCCCCGAGCATAGCTGGCTGCATGAGAGCGGCCGGGTGGTCTATGAAGGCGTCACCGACCAGGAGGCGATGGACGCCTTCCAGCTCTGCTGCCGCGCCGAGGGGATCATCCCGGCGCTGGAGAGCGCCCACGCGATCGCCGCGATCGTCCGCAAGGCGCGCGATATGGACGAGGACCAGATCGTCGTCCTCAACCTCTCCGGCCGCGGCGACAAGGACATCTTCACCGTCGCCGACGCGATGGGGGTGACGATATGAGCCGCCTCGCCACCACCTTCGCGCGCCTCGCCGCCGAGGACCGGGCCGCGCTGATCGCCTTCGTCACCGCCGGCGATCCGTCGCCCGCGCACACGCCTGCCATCCTCGATGCGATCGTCGCGGCAGGCGCCGACGTGATCGAGCTCGGTATGCCCTTCACCGATCCGATGGCCGATGGCCCGGCGATCCAGGAAGCCAATATCCGCGCGCTCGCCGCCGGCACCAAGACTGCCGACGTCCTGGCCATCGCCAAGGGCTTCCGCGAGCGTCATCCGGAGACACCGCTGGTGCTGATGGGCTATGCCAATCCGATGCTGTCACGCGGGCCGGCATGGTTCGCGCAGGCGCTCGATGATGCCGGTGTCGATGGCGTGATCTGCGTCGATATCCCGGCGGAAGAAGATGCCGCGCTCGGGCCGGCGCTGCGCGGCAAGGGCGTCGATCTGGTCCGTCTTGCGACGCCGACCACCGATGCCGGGCGCCTGCCGGCGGTGCTGGCTGGCGCCTCCGGATTTCTCTATTATGTCTCGGTCGCCGGGATTACCGGCCTCCAGCAGGCGGCGACCGACAGCATCGATGCGGCGGTGGCGCGGCTGAAGATGGGCACCGATCTGCCCGTCGCGGTCGGCTTCGGGGTCCGCACGCCGGAGCAGGCCGCCGCCATCGCGCGCATCGCCGATGGCGTGGTGGTCGGATCGGCGATCGTGGACGTACTGGCCAAGGCCGGCGGCGATCCTGCGGCGGGTGCCACGCTCGTCGCCCAACTGGCAGAAGCGGTGCGCAGCGCCCGCGTAGGAGTGAACGCATGAGCTGGATCGACAAGGTCCGCAACTCGATCCCCTTCATCGTGAAGCGGGAGACCCCGGACAATCTCTGGCACAAATGCCCGCAATGCGGCGCGATGACCTTCCTCAAAGAATATGAGGAAAACCAGAATGTCTGCCCGAAGTGCGAGCATCATGGCCGCATCGGCGCAGCCAAGCGCTTCGACCTGATCTTCGACAGCGGCGTCCACACGCCACTGCCGGCACCGACCGTGCGCGAAGACCCGCTCAAATTCCGTGACACCAAGAAATATGCCGATCGCATCAAGGCGGCGCGTACCGCCACCGGCGAACCGGACGCCTTCCTGAATGCCAAGGGCGAGATCGAGGGCCGCAAGGCCGTCGTCGGCGTGCAGGATTTCGCCTTCATGGGCGGATCGATGGGCCTCGCGGTCGGTGCGGCGTTCGTCGCCGGCGTCGAGGCGGCGATCGCCGAGAAGGCGCCGTACATCGTGTTCACCGCGGCCGGCGGCGCCCGCATGCAGGAGGGTATCCTCAGCCTCATGCAGATGCCCAAGACCACGGTCGCAATCCAGAAGCTGCACGAGGCGGGGCTGCCCTACATCGTGGTGATGACCGATCCGACCACGGGCGGCGTCACGGCTTCCTATGCGATGCTCGGCGATGTCCAACTCGCCGAGCCGGGCGCGCTCATTGGTTTCGCCGGCCAGCGGGTGATCGAGCAGACCATCCGCGAGAAGCTGCCCGAAGGCTTCCAGCGCTCCGAATATCTGCTCGACCACGGTATGCTCGACATGGTGACCCACCGGCACAAGCTGCGCGAGACGCTGGCCAGGCTGATCGCCTATCTCGTTCCGGAGCAGGCGGCGGCGTGAAGCCATGGTGGATCATGCCCGATCCGACGACACGGATGTCCAGCGCCAGCTAGACAGGCTCGATGCGCTCTCGCCCGGCCGCGATATTCTCGGGCTGGAGCGGATCAGCGAATTGCTGGCGCGGCTCGGCCATCCCGAGCGATCGCTGCCGCCGGTGTTCCATGTCGCCGGCACCAACGGCAAGGGATCGACCTGCGCCTTCCTGCGTGCTGCGCTGGAGGCGGCGGGGTATAAGGTCCATGTCTATACCAGCCCGCACCTCGTCCGCTTCAACGAGCGCATCCGGCTGGCCGGGCAACTGATCGACGACCCGACGCTCGCCGGCTATCTGGCGCGCGTGCTGGATATTGCGGGCGACATGGTGCCCAGCTTCTTCGAGGTGACGACGGCGGCCGCGCTGTTGGCCTTCGCGGAGGTTCCGGCGGATGCCTGCGTGATCGAGGTCGGCCTCGGCGGCCGGCTGGACGCGACCAATGTGATCGCCGCTCCGATCGTCACCGGCATCACCCAGCTCGGTATGGATCACCAGGCGTTCCTCGGCGACCAGCCCGAGCAGATCGCTGCCGAGAAGGCCGGCATCGCCAAGGCCGGCGTGCCGCTGCTGACCCAGCGCTATCCGGCCAAGATGGCCGAGGCCGTGGCGGCGGTGGCCAATGTGGTCGGGGCGGAGCTTTATCCGCGCGGTGCATCCTGGGATGCCGTGTCTGCTCGTGGCGAACTCCATTATCGCGATCTCGAAGGTCAGTTCGCATTGCCGCTGCCGAGGCTCGCGGGCGCTTATCAGGCGCAGAATGCGGGCCTCGCCATCGCCATGCTGCGCCACCAGAGGGTGCTGCCGGTGCCGGCATCGGCGCTGCGTGCGGCGATGGGATGGGCGGAATGGCCAGCGCGGATGCAGCCGCTCGCGCCCGGCCCGCTGCGCGATCTGCTGCCCAAGAATGGCGAATTGTGGCTCGATGGCGGGCACAACCCGGCTGCCGCGCGCGTGGTGGCGGATCATCTGCGCGCCGTCGTCCCGGCGGGCAAGCCGCTGCATCTCGTCATGGGACTGCTCGCCAATAAGGATGCGACCGGGGTGCTGAAGGCCTTCGCCGGCCGCCATGCGACGCTTCATGCGGTGCCGGTGCCGCATCACGACCATCATGCGCCCGCGGAATTGGCGGCCGCCGCGAGGCATGCCGGCCTCACCGCGATGCCGGCGGCGAGCGTCGCCGATGCTCTCGGCTGGATCGGCCGCCATGCCGATTGCACCGAGCCGCCATATGTGCTGATCCTCGGCTCGCTCTATCTGGCCGGCGAGGTGCTGCGCGCCAACGGGCAGTTGCCGGACTAGGCTCAGGCGGCAAGTCCGGTGTTGCCGGCTTCGCGCCGCGCCTGGCGCGATGAGCGCCACCATTCGGCCAGCACGAACAGGATCGCGAGCAGGCCCACCAGTGCGGTCTGGCGGAACACGGTGGCGTAGCCCAGCCGGTCGAACGCTTCGCCGGCGACTCCGCGCGCCAGCGACCCGATCAGGAAGGTGAGCGAGGACAGCAGCGAATATTGGACGGCGGCGTAGCGCTTGGCGACGATGCCCGACACATAGGCGACGAACGCGGCGCCGGCGATGCCGGTGGAGACATTCTCGGCGGAGATCACGATCAGCAGCCGCATCATCCGTTCGTCGGAGCCCAGCATGGCCGCCAGCGCGTCGAGCCGCAGCAGGTGCGCGAAGGCGTCGATGCCGACGGCGCCGTCGGCGAGATCGGCATAGAGGAAATTGCCGAGGATCGGCAGGATCGCGCCGATCAGCACGGTCGGGAAACGGCCCAGCCGCGCGAACAGGATGCCACCCAGGCCGACGCCGACGATGGTCATCACGATCCCGAACAGTTTCGAGGCAAAGGCCACCTCGTCCTTCGAATAATGAAGGAAATCCAGGTAGAAGGGATAAGCGAACGCGGCCCAGATATTGTAGCAGAGGGTGTAGGTGAGGATCAGCCCCATCACCCCCAGCACGCCCCAACCCAGCCGCGCCGTTAATTCGGTCAGCGGGCTGATCAGGGCGCCGTAGAGATGGTCGGCCGCGCCACCCACCGATCGCGCGGTATCGGCGGTCATCCGGTCCTTGAGGCGATTGACCATGGCGGCCACCATCAGCGGCACCAGCACGGTGGCGATGATGATCCACGGGCCGGTCGTCTTCATGAAGCCCGCGACCGAAGGCGCAATGGTGCCGGCCGGCACCGGCATCAGCATCGTCACCATGAAATGCCCGATCGACGCGATCGCCCAGATCCAGCTGATGCCCACCACGGCAAGCGCCGCGAAGCGCAGCCCCGGCGCCAGCTCATGGTCGGACAGCGCGCCGTTACGGCTTTCCGGCGGGCGCTCGGTATCGGGGGCGAACAGGGCGACACCGATCATCAGGGCGATGAAGCAGGCCATGATGAGGAAGACGAGCGTCCACGACATGCGGGCGGCCAGGAACAAGGCGAAGGCGCCGCCGACGATGCTCGCGATGCGATAGCCGAACTGGTAGATCGCCGAGAGCAGCTCGACCGGCGTCATCTCGTCGGCGACGTCGATCCGCCAGGCATCGACCGCGACATCCTGCGTCGCCGATCCCAGCGCGGCGATGACCGCGAAGATCGCGAAGGTGCCGATATCCTTCGCCGGATCGGTGAAGGCGAGGCCGATGAAGGCGAACACCATCACGATCTGGCAGAGCGTGATCCAGCTCTTGCGGCGGCCGAGCCGACCCAGGCCCGGCAGCACGAGTCGATCGACGACGGGCGACCACAGGAATTTGAAGGCATAGGCAAGGCCGATCCACGACAGGATGCCGATCGTCGCGAGGCTGATCTTCACCTCGCCGAGCCACGCGTTCAGCGTGCCGATCAACAGCGCATAGGGCAGGCCGGACGAGAAGCCGAAGGCCAGCATCGAGGCCGACTTGCGGGTTTTCAACGCCACCGCCAGCAACCGGAAACCCTTGGGACGCTCGACTGCCAATATACCCTCCCGTTCAGGAAGGCCGGGCATACGATGGCGATTGATCGATACCTAGAGCGAAGTTTCCTCCGCCGAAATCGTTTCGGCCGCCGTCAGTCCTCGTACAGCGTCAGCCCGCGCGGCAGCCGGCCGGGCTTGCGGCCGGCGCGCTTGGCATCGAGCGCGGCGATGGCGGCGAGCATGTCGCGCTGCGAATAGGGCTTGGCGAGGCAGCCGGCGGCGAGGCTCTGTGCCTCTACAGGGCATTGGCCGGACACGAACAGCAGCGGGATGCCGGCCTCATGCGCGGCACGAGCGACATCGACGCCACTGCCGGCGCCACGCAGATTGACGTCCGACAGGACCAGATCGATGCCGCCCTTCGCGATCAGGGCCTTGGCCTCCGCCGCATTGTCGATGGTGTCGACCACGGTGTAGCCCGCGTCGCCAAGTCCATATTCATTGTCGAAGGCGACCAGCGCATCGTCCTCCACCACGAGGATGCGGCGGATAGCGCCGTCGCGTTCCTGCCGTCCCCGTCCGAACATCGTGCCTCCCTCGGCTGCGACTCGCAGCTTGACCCCCAAGCGAATAGCGCGGAAGGCGGTTCCGCACCCATTAAAGCGGAGACATGAAGTGAGCGCCCCCCGCCGCCCCGGCGATGACGGCCGACCCGGCGCCAAAAAGCCGGGCTGGGCCAAAGCCAAGCCCAAAGCAGGCGGGCGCCCCACCAAGCACCGCACCCGTCGCGACGCCAAGCCGGCGGCCGATGGCGAGGGCGATCGCCCCGCCAAGGGCCCCCGTATCCGCAAGGACGGCAGTGTGGCGAGCGGGCGGAACGATATCCGGCAGGCCCGCACCGATGGCGTCGCGCCGGATGCCGGCAGGCCTACAAATCCGCGCGCAAATCCGCGCGCCCGGCCGATGCGGCGCGATGGCGATGCCCCCGCGCGGCCGGCGAACGAACGCGGACGGCAGGATCGCTCCCGCTCGGCGCCTGTCGGCCGGGACGATTTCGGCGCATCCGGCGCATCCGGCCGCCGCGACGATCGCACGTCCGTGGCTCGCCCGTCCACTTCTCGCCCATCGTCGGCTGGCCCGTCTTTCGGTCGCCCCGCAGGCGATCGTTCCTCTTCTCTTCGGCCATCGGAGGACCGGCCCCGTCCCGTCCGTCCGCGGAGCGACGAAGGACGCGGACCTGTCCGACGGGATGGCATGGGCTCCACGGCGAGGCCGCCGGCTGATCGGCCGGATCGCTCCCGCCCGGTGCGGACGAGTGTCGGGCGCGCCGGTGATGCGGGCGCTGCGCCACGGCGTCGTGAGACCGTGGCCCCGGCCGGCAGGCCCGTCGCAGAGCCGGCCCGTGCAGGCCGCGTTCGCAAGGACGGCAGCGTCGCGACCGGCAGCCGCGATGCGCGCGCGTCGCGTGCCAACGCCTCCAGCGTCCATGCCAAGCTCGAGCCGCAGCGGATCGCCAAGCTGCTGGCCCGCGCCGGCATCGCCTCGCGCCGCGAGATCG